>CAJLVJ010000008.1 GCA_905210085.1 uncultured Collinsella sp.
AAAGCCTGTTGTTCACATCAGTCTCCGTATCCTGGAATTCTTCCGCTGACCGCAGACAGGCGCCAAACGGCATACTCCCCGGACAGCGGAAAAAATTAAGACAGCGGGGAGCTCTCCTGCTGAAACCTGAATGGTTCCCGTAAAGCATCCCCGCTGTTTTTCACTTCCGTGATTGTCTATGCTTTTTCCTGTTTCCTGTCTGCGCTGCCCTTCCGAATATCCGCTCTCCATACTCTCGTTTCTCTATGAGCCGGATGTGTTCATATATCCGTTCACAGCCCACTGGTAGGTTTCTATAGCCTGGAAGAGAGCCATATCAGCTGTCTGCTCTGCCACCTGCTTGCTCAGGTAGGTGGACTGCTCCTGCAGGTACTCGATGTCGCTGGCCATGCCGAGGCTCCTCTTTGTTTCCATGGCAGACATGGTCTGCTCCTCTGTGGCAAGCTCTGCCTGAGCTAACTGCCAGGCAATCTGCTTCTGCCTGATGTCGTTGTAGAGGTTTGTCATGGTGGCGCTCACCGTCTGCTCCAGATTTTTTACTGTTCTCTCCTGATTCTTTCTGTCTGTGGAGTTTTCCTGCATATTGCCAAGCGCCCGCCGGCTGTACTGGAGATCGTAGTTATTTGCCAGTGCCGTCTGCGTATCCGCCTCCAGATTAATCTGAGCTATGGCGTCACCATTGGCGTGGGGTACCTCTCTGATCTCCGGCTGTGCGTCGTAGCTCCATCCTGTCATCATGCAGAGATTCTGGCGAAGCGTTTCAAGGCTTGCCAGGGTTTCCGTCTGGGTGGACTGAATGGACTGAAGATTCTTCTGGGCCTTCAGCACATCTGCCTGAGTTGCCATGCCGATGGAAGCCTGGGTCTCTGTGGCCCTTAAGGCTGCCTCCATAACCTCCACGTTTTTCTGGATCAGAGCCGCATTTGCGCGGAGCTGGTTATAGGAATTAAAGAGATTCTGGGTGGACACAATAATTCCCTTCTGGTTTTTGACGTGCTGGATTTTCCTCATGTCGCTGTCCACGTAGGAGCTGTCAGCGGAAATATCTGACTTCAGGGCGCTGTTCTGCGTCATGGCTGCCGCTGACATGAGAGGCGCATACCCTGCCATGTAGCTGGCGGCACCTGCCTGAAGCTGTGCGGCAAGAGCCGGATTTCCGGCATCCAAAGCCGCCTGAGCCTGATCGCTCAGGTCATCGGCCATGGAGCTCAAATCCTCGGCCTGCTCTTTCAGATCCTCCGCAGAATCATACATGTCCTGGGCACTGTCTTTGGCGTCCCGGCGTATCTGCGCGGCATCGTCATCATTCTTCGTATCATTGTAGGATGCCTGCTCATTCTGGTAATTCGGGTTGTATTCCTCAACCAGAAGGGACAGCTCATCGTATTCCATAACATTATCTTTCAGTCTCTCCCAGGTTGCCTCGTCATGGGCAAACTGGGGATTTTCAGCCAACGCCTCCATAGGCGTGGCCGCAAGCGCCGCCGGATTGGGCGTGGACATTACCGTGGCCGCAACATGGTTCGCAGCGGCTGCCACCCTGCGCGAGCGCCCGGCTTCGTTGATGCTGCCGCGTGCGCCGAAGGCCGGCAAGCGCATCTTGCTCGAGCGCATCGGCTTTATCTGGCGCCGCATGGGCTTTTTGAACAAGGTCGCTGCACGCAACCTATTCCGTTACAAAAAGCGCGCCTTTATGACCATCTTTGGCATCGCGGGCTGTACGGCGCTTGTGATTTGCGGCATGGGCATCCGCGATACGTCGGTGGCGCTTTCGCCCAAGCAGTACGGGCATATCACGCGCTATGACCTGCTGGCGGTTGCCAATCCCGACGATTTTTCGCAGACGTGCGCGGCATTGGATGAGCGAAGCGCAGCCAAGGATTCCGACGTGACCGTGACTTCGACGCTGCCGATTATGACCGACAACGTCACCTTTACATTTGGCGGCAAGAGCGAGACCGTGCAGCTGATCGTGGTGCCCGATGACCGCACGAACGACCTGGACGACTACGCGCGTCTCGAGGATGAGTCCAAAGAGCCACTGTCTTTGCGTGACGGAGACGTGTATCTGAGCAAGAGTTCACAGCTGGTTCTTGGGATTCAGCCGGGCGACACGGCGCAGGTCCAGGATTCGTCGCTCAACGTCGCCAAGGTCAAAGTCAGCGACATCTCGCTCAACTATTTGGGCAACACGCTCTATATGACGCAGGGCACCTATGAGCGCGCGTTCGGCCGAAGCGCGCGTCTTAACGGCATCTTTGTGCTGCTTAAGGGCTCGTCGGCCGACCAGATTGCGTTTAGCAAGAATCTTAAGAGTGACGGTTGGCTCACCATCTCGAGCACGGCCGAACATTGGCAGAACTACGAGGCGAACTTCACTATCATCAATTCCGTCGTGGTGCTCGTGACCTTTATGGCGGCGTGCCTGTCGTTTGTGGTGGTGTTTACGTTGTCCAACACGAATATCTCCGAGCGCGAGCGCGAGCTGGCGACCATCAAGGTGCTGGGCTTCCGCCGTGGCGAGGTACACCATTACGTCAACAAGGAGACGTTGATCCTCACGGCGATTGGCACCGCACTGGGCGTGCCGCTGGGTGGCCTGCTTGCCGAGAGCTTTACGTACATCCTGCAGATGCCGTCGCTGTACTTTGACGTCGAAGTCGAGCCGCTGAGCTACGTGCTTGCCGTGGTGCTTTCCTTCGGCTTTACGATCATCGTCAACCTCGCCACCAACCGAACTCTCAATAAGATCGACATGGTCGGCGCCCTCAAGAGCGCCGAGTAACCTGTCCTGGGATTCAAGTTCTAGCGAGCTGCCGACGCGCCCGCAGCAGTATTTTTGCATAAACCGCTCCGCCAAATGCATACTTTGACGGGGCGGTTGCTTTTTGCCCACAGGTACCCCAGGGGGCGCCGTGCAAATTCCGGAGTATTCAGCATCCCGGGGTCCGCGGGCGCGGGGGCGGGTGCACAAAACCGCGCTGAAAGCCCCGATTCTGAGTCCCAACGCCTCTAGAGCCGCTCGTTTTTTTTACAGGATGCGGCCCATGGTGCCTGCCTTTCGCCCAAAATCCAGTATGCAGGCACCCTCGGCTGCTGAATACTCCCAAAAATGCACGCCGCATCCTACCCCAGGCACCCGCAGCAAGAAGACGAATAGCCACGGCCTCCCTAGTTACCGCAGGAGGCCCCAGGGCTTACCTCCCAAATCTTTCCGCAGGACGGAAGGATCCCGCCGCGCGAAGCACACGGCGGGATCCTGACATGTCCGAGGACGATTTGGGAGGTAAGCCCTGGGGCCTCCGATGAGAGCAGTGTCGGCCGAGGCTATTCGTCGCCGAAGCTGATGCCCAACGCCTTGGCCTCACGCACCAGATCGCTCTGGGGGTCGACATACTTGAGCTTGCCGGCGACATCCTCGAGCGGCATGTGGCACATCTTGCCGTCGCGCAGGGCAATCATGTAGCCAAACTCGCCGCGCAGGCAGCCAAGCGCGGCCTCGACGCCGCACTGGGTCGCAAAGATGCGGTCCTGGGCGTCGGGCTGGCCGCCGCGCTGCGTGTGACCGGGGATGGCGACGCGGGTCTCGCGACCGGTCTTGGCCTCAATCTCCTTGGCGATGTCGTACACGATTGACGGGCTCGTGCGCTCGGCGAGCTTCTTCTTGTACTCCTTCTTGGATAGCGCTGCGTCCTCCTTGGAGATGGCGCCCTCGGCGACGGCCACGATGGTAAAGCGGCTGCCGGTCTCCATGCGATGCTCGATGGTCTTGATGACGTTATCCATGTCGTAGGGAATCTCGGGAATCAAGATGACATCCGCGCCGCCCGCGACGCCGGCGTACAGCGGGATCCAGCCAACCTTGTGGCCCATGATCTCGATGACAAACACGCGGCCGTGGCTCGAGGCGGTAGTGTGGATGTCGTCGATGCACTTGGTGGCGACGTCGATGGCGCTTGTAAAGCCAAACGTCAGCTCGGTGCCCCAGGTGTCGTTATCGATGGTCTTGGGCAGGGCGATAACGTTGAGGCCCTCTTCGCGCAGGCGGTTGGCGGTCTTGGTGGAGCCGTTACCGCCCAGCATAAACAGGCAGTCGAGCTGCAGCTTGTGATAGGTGTGGACCATCGCCGGCACCTTCTCGACACCATCGGCCTCGGGGGTATCCAGACGCTTGAACGGTGTGCGGCTCGTGCCCAAGATGGTGCCGCCGCGGGTGAGGATGCCGCTAAAATCGGCGGGCGTCATGACGCGGAATCTGCTGTAGATAAGGCCCTGGTAGCCGTCCTCAAAACCATAGATCTCGATAGGCTCTTCGCTATTGGTCATAAGCGTTTTGACGATGCCGCGCATGGTGGCGTTGAGCGCCTGGCAGTCGCCGCCACTGGTAAGAAGACCGATCCTAAGCATGATGAATCCTTCCGGGCAAGTTATAACATGCGCATAAGTTTACCCCCGCACACTGTTGATACGGGGGTAAAACGTGTTAGCTCAAGCGTATGGAAATGTAAGCAACGTCAGGGAACGTAAGGTCGACGGGCCTGGCTCCTTACAGTGCGAAGGCATCGACGTTGCCCCAGTGGCGGCGCAGCGTGATGGCGGCAGCGGGCTCGGTATTGTCAAAGACGACCGACCACTGCGTGTTGCTGGTGATGTCTTCCGGATTGGGCTCTTGCGCTGCGGCACGTAGGGCCTTCCAAGCGACTGCCTCGTCCTGGGCGCCGGCATGGGCGTCGAGGACATCGGCGATTGCGACGGCGCGCTCTTTACCATGGCCCAGCTCGCCATTCTTTTGGTTGGGCAGCACTTCGTCACCATAGCAGGCGTAGAAGTTCGTGACCTGGCGCACGGGCGTCGCCTTGCATGCGCGGTCGGGATCGCGCGGATCCCACTCCACCACCCGTGCGTCACCGGCGGCGTCGTTGATAAAGAAGTGGTAATCGCGTCCGGCCATGGCGTGCATGTCGTGGGCGGAAAGTAGGTCGACGGCCTCTTGCGTGGTAGCCGCGCGGTCGAGCACCAGACGGATGGCGAGCGAAGTGTTGATGACGGGGCGTTGCGTGTCCTGGTCACAGGGCTTGGAATCCAGGGTGAGTACGGCAATGGACACGCCGCATTCGTTAACACCGTCGAGCTGGGCAAACGGGCCCATGAGTGCGGCGGCGCGTCCGGCGACGGAGTCAAGTGGAGTGTTGGCGCCCAGGTTATTGAGGGCCGCAAAGCCGATGGAGGCATAGCCGCCGCGTGGGTGATTGCGCACCAGCAGCGCCGAGGTGTCGTCTTTAAAGTCGTAATTGCGACCGGTGCGCACGCGGCCTTCGGCATCTACGGCGACAAAAGCGCTGCAGGCAAACTGGGGCGCCTGGACATGTACCGGCACACCGGGCAGCACCTGCGCCACCACGGCATCGATGTAGGCCTGGTCGTCGCGCACGCCAGCGGCGATGATGCGATCAAGATCGTAGTCGTAGGCGATGTCGATTGCGTACAGGTCATAGCCATCCGCGTAGCCGGTCAAGCGTTTGAGCGACGCGGCGGACTTGATTTGCTTGTGATAAACGATACCGGTGGCAGCGGCAAGGCCGACGGCGACTCCCGCGACACCGCAGGCGATGGCAATGTTACGTGGCTTCATGGCGGCTCCTCTCGTCCTGTTAGCGTAATTGTCGCAAAAGGTGCACGGGCATGATGGCTCAACTTGGTGAGCGGTGCGGGATTAAACACGGAATGAAGAGTGCAGCGCTGGCGCGGCGGGGTATGCTGGAAGGGACCATCAACCCAGCGAAAGGGGAGAGCATGACGGATCAGGAAACGCCCGAGCGCGCGCATGTGACGGCCGATGATATCGAGGCCGCCAACGACCTTATCGACTTTATCGAGGCATGCCCCAGCATGTTCCATACGGCGGCGACCATTATGGCCGAGCTCGACGAGGCGGGCTTTACCTACCTGTCCGAGAACGCGGCGTGGGACATCGAGCCGGGCGGGCGTTATTACACGCAGCGCAACACCTCGAGCGTTATCGCCTTTAAGGTGGGCGAGGACCTGGCTGCTACGTGGGGCGAGGACGGCGTTGCCGGCGACTACCATTTTCAGCTGACGGCGTCGCACGGCGACTCGCCGACGTTTAAGGTTAAGGCCGTGCCCGAGCTCGACGGCGCGGGCGAGACGCTGCGCCTGAACACCGAGGCCTACGGCGGCATGATCGACTACACCTGGTTCGACCGTCCGCTGGCACTCGCGGGCCGCGTGCTGGTACGCGAGGGCGACCGTATTGAGAGCCGCCTGCTTGCCACCGAGCGCGAGGTCGCTATTATCCCGAGCCTTGCCATCCACATGAACCGCGGCGTTAACGAGGGCTTTGCGCCTAATCGTGCTGTCGACCTGTGCCCGCTCATCAGCGCCGGTGACCTTAAGCAGGGCGACTTTGATGCTCTGATCGCCGACGAACTGGACGTTGAGCCCGAGCAAATTTTGGGCCGCGATCTGTTCCTGGTCAATCGTCAGGATGCGCGCATTTGGGGTTGGGCCGATGAGTTTATCTCGACGCCTAAGCTTGACGACCTGGCCTGTGCCTATACCTCGCTGCAGGCATTTTTGGGCGCCGAGAACGCGCACGACGTCTCGGTCTTTTGCTGCTTTGATAACGAGGAGGTTGGCTCCGAGACCAAGCAGGGCGCCATGTCGACCTTCTTGGCCGACGCGTTGCGACGCATCAACGGGTCGCTGGGCTTCGATGATGAGTCGTACCATCGCGCACTTGCCGCCTCGATGCTCGTGAGCTGCGATAATGCGCATGCCGTGCACCCCAACCACGCCGAGAAGTGCGATGCCCGCAACCAGGTCGTGCTCAACGGCGGCATCGTCATCAAGGAAGCCGCCAACCAGCACTACTGCACCGATGCCTTTAGCCGCGCGGTGTTCCAGGCTATTTGCGATGACGCCGACGTACCCACGCAGGCCTTCGCCAACAAGAGTGATATGGCGGGTGGCTCCACGCTCGGCAACCTGTCGAACATGCAGGCGAGCATGCATGCCGTGGACGTGGGCCTGCCGCAGCTGGCCATGCACTCGAGCTACGAGACCGGCGGCGTGCGCGACGTGATGTACGCCATCCGCGCCCTCACCGCCTTCTACGAGCGAAACCTAACCATCAACGGCGCCGAAAGCGTGGAGCTCTAAAACCTACCAAAAAGGGACAGGTTCATTTTGGCAGGTTTTATCTGGGAAAATGCCAGTGGCATTGCAAACCGATAGGGCCCTAAAACGCCGCAGGTCGAATAAAAGTCAGCGAGAGCCCGCCGTTTGAGCCAAGGTGCCGTGAAATGAAAAGGCGCTGACCTTCTGGTCGCGCCTTTGAAATTGAACGGCAGATTGGCCAAACGGCGGGCTCGCAGCGTCGAGAGGTTCCGGCGTTTGGTAAAACGCCGGAACCCTAATGTTCAATCCAACAACGTAAAGTTTCGCCGGCTTGCAGGTGACGCAGGTTCTCTGCGGCGATGTCGACAACGTTGTTGAGCGTGGCGGCTAGGTGGAACCAGCCGGAGACGTGTGGCGTGATGAGCATGTTGGGCGCATCCCACAGTGGGCTTGTTTCAGGCAACGGTTCGGGGTCGGTGACGTCGACCGCGGCGCCGGCGAGATGTCCCGACTCCAGGGCGGCAACCAAGTCGTCGGCGACCACAAGGTCGCCGCGGCCGCCGTTGGCAAAGAAGGCGCCCGGTTTCATCGCGGCGAAGAACTCGGCGTTCGCCAGGCCGCGGGTCTCGGGTGTGCTGGGCATAAAGGATGCGACGATGTCAGCCTCGGCCAGGCGCTCGGACAGGGCATCCATACCGTCCATGTCCTCAAACACAATGGGGTAGACGAGCGGGTGGCGCTTGATGCCGCGGACGTGCGCACCCATGTTGCGGCAGAGCGTGGCAAAGTGGCCGCCAATGTCGCCCGCGCCCAGCACCAGCACATTGGCGTTTTTGAGCGAGGTGACCGGCCCCAAATCCTCCCAGCGATGCTCGCGCTGCAGGTCCTGGTAGCCGGGCAGGCGCTTCATCATGGAAAGGACCATGGCAAACATGTGCTCGCTCACGGCCTGACCGTAGGCGCCGATCGAGCAAGACAGCTTGGCTTCAGCCGGCACGGTGCCGGCGGCCAAGTAATCGTCATAGCCGGCGGTCTGCAATTGCAACAGCTGGAGATGCTCGCATGCGGTAAGCAAGGCAGGGTCTATGTTGCCCAAGATCACGTCGGCGTTGGCGACCTGCTCACGCGTGATGGCGCCGGAGCTCGTGTAGATAAAGTCCTCGCCCGGAGCACTCGACTCAAGAATTGCGCGATGGCGGTCATTGATGGGCAGCAAAACCAGGATGTTCACAAGCAGTCCTCTCCGCTCGACCTGCCAAAAGGGGACAGGTTTATTTTGGCAGGTTTTATCAGGTAAAACGCTATAAAAACGCCGGGCTTTGCGATGGTTAACATATCCATCGCGAAGCCCGGCGCATCCACGGCTACCAGCTCAGCAGCTCGTAGCCGTCCTCGGTCACCACGAGCTGTACCTCGCACTGGGCCGAATCGCTACCGTCCTTGGTGCGCACGCACCAGCCGTCACCCTTGCTAATCTTGATGTCGGGCGCTCCGGCATTGACCATGGGCTCGATGGTAAAGACCATGCCCGGAGCCATGATGGTGTCCACATCGGGCGCCTCGGTGGTAAAGCCCACAAACGGGTCCTCGTGGAACTCCTTACCGATGCCGTGTCCGCCGTACTCGCGCACCACACTAAAACCGGCGTCCTCGACCGTCTTTTGCACGGCCTCGGCCATTACGGACAGCGGCAGCCATGGCTTGACGGCCGCCAGACCCGCCTCCACGCTGGCGCGGGTGACGTCGACCAGGCGCTGGCGCTCGGCAGATACCTCGCCGATGCAGAACATACGGCTCGAATCACTAAAGTAACCGTCCAGGATCGTGGAGCAGTCCACGTTGATGATATCGCCCTCGTGCAGCACATCCGCATCGCAGGGGATACCGTGGCAGACGACGTCGTTGATCGAGGTGCACACGCTCTTGGGGTAACCCTCGTAGTTGAGGTCTGCCGGCGTGCCGCCGTGCTCGACGGTGTAGTCGTAGATCATCTGGTCGATCTGGTTGGTGGTCATGCCTGCGGCGATATGCTCGCCCACATAATCGAGCACGCCCACGTTGATGGCGGCCGAGCGCTTGATGCCCTCGATATCGGCGGGAGTCTTGTAGAGCGTGCGAGGCAGAACCCCCCAGCCCTCTTCCCACAAGCGCTCGAGGCGCTCATCAAAGGCGCTATGGCATTTCTTGTATTTCTTGCCGCTGCCGCACCAGCAAGCGTCGTTGCGGCCAGGCACGGGTCCTTTGTCATACATGGCTAACTTCCTTTCATCCGCAGCTAGTATAGCCCACCCACGCGTCCATAAAAGTTGCGGTGATATAGTTCCGATTTAAGCGGTTTAACAGCATAAATAGGAACTATATCACCGCAACTGATGGAGCGGGATGGCGGACACTGGCTGCTGCGTGGTTTTGCTAGTAGCTCACCTGGCAGGGAATGCCGAGGGCTTGGACGCGCGCGGCAATGGCGTCGAGCACCTCAGGCGCCGCTTTGGCAAGGCCGGCGATCGGTGTCTCGCGCGCCACCGTGTAGATGGTTGCTTCTTGTGGGCGAATGCGCTCAAGCGCCGCGAGCCAGGGGCCGACGTACTCCTCGCCGGTGTTGTCGATGAGCTTGCCCTGATACTCGCCGGTCAAAAAGATCGTCTGGATAATAACGTGACCTTCAAAGCTTGCGAACGTCTCAATCTGGTGCTCGACGTCGTAGGGGCCAACGGGCTGGTCGAGCAGCTGGATAAATGCCGGGTCGACCGTATCGAGCTTGAGGATGTTGTCGTCGACCATCATGAGCGCGTCGTGCACCTCGGGACGGTCGGCGCGCGTGCCGTTGGAAAGCACGGCGATCTTGGAGTTTGGGGCAAGCTCGTCGCGCAGCGCGACGGCGCCGGCGATGGCCTGCGGAAACTCCGGCGCGGCGGTGGGCTCGCCGTTGCCTGCGAAGGTGATCACATCGGGGAGCTCGCCCTCGGCTGCCATCTCGCGCAGCTTTGCCTCGAGCGCGTCGAGTACCACGGCAGCTGTGTTGTACGGCTCATGGCAGGGACGCTCGGCGTTGAGGCCGTTTTCGCAGTAAATGCAGTCGAACGTGCAGATTTTGCCGCTGGCCGGCATCATGTTGACGCCGAGCGAGAGACCAAGGCGACGGCTGCGAACGGGCCCAAAGATGGGGCTGGCATTCAAAAACGTAGACATAGGCATATGCTCCTCAAGACAATTGTGCCTAAGCATAGCATCGGCTCCAAAGCAAGGTGCGGGCTCTTGCTTTACAAGTTTCGTTTTTTCACGTCGCCCATGATGCTGTGCCATGAAAAGCCTCGGGTCGGGTACAGTTAATCTGTTAACAAGGCATAAGGCAATGCGGGTCCATCCAACCGTACTGACGTGCAACTGGATGGGCATTGATGATGGGGGCACAACATGGATTTTACGGTCGAGAATGCGGGCACCACGATTGCCTGTCGCGAATATGCCGGCCCGGATGTGTCGCCTGATGCTCCTGCTTTGGTGTGCGTGCACGGCGCTTGTGTCGACGGCACATTTTTCGACGGTATCGCTTGTGAGCTCAGCCGCAACTACCGCGTAATTGCCTACGACCGCCGCGGCTGCGGTGACAGCAGCGATGCGGCAGACGGCAGCTATGATCTTGCCGCTCAGGCCGCCGACCTGCAAGCCGTGATCGAACACGTTGGCGCTCCGGCAAATGTGCTTGCGCATAGTGCCGGTACGTTGGTTGCGCTGGAGCTTCTTCGCACCGAACCCCATCTCGTCGCCCGTGCGATTCTGCATGAGCCGGCTGTGTCGGCCAAAGGTGTCGGTATGGGCGCAGCTCCGGTTTTGCTCGATATGATTGCGGCGGGAAAGGTTTCAAGGGCGCTCCGGCTTTTCTTGGGAGCCCTCGGCGACTTGGACCCCGAGGCTCCTGGGACGACCGAAGCGGAAGTCAAACATGCCCTGCGCAATGGTCGTTGCTTTATGGCCAATGAATACGGAACAAATATGACATATGCTCCCGACTGGGAGCGCGCTCGCGCGTCAAAGGCGGTGTCGGCCGTGTTCTTGGGCGAGCTCTCGGTTGGCACGCCCCGCGAGGCGGGCACGAGGGTGGCTGCCGAATATCTCGATTGCCCCCTTGTGACGATTCCGGGCGCGCATAACGGTCTGCGCGATCGCCCCGTTACGGCGGCAAATGCCGTTCGTGATGTCTTGGAGCGTTAGCACGCTCGATGACCTGCGGGGAGAGGGGTTGTTAGCGTTTCGTCATTGTTAACGAATGCGTCCATAACCGCGCGCCCGCGGCTCCATTACCGCCGCTTGCCAGGTCATAAAAATGTAACGATAATCGCGCGTTTGCCTTCAGCTGTTAGATGTTACCCTTGTACCAATTGATATGCACCGTTGCCGTGCATAACGATAGAAAGGGCCCCATATGCGCAAAAATCACGAGGTCAATCTAACCGACGAGGAGGCTGCCGCTGAGGTCGCCCGCGTCGCGAAGACCTACCCCGTGGTGCGTTTGCTGTCGGCCGATCAGATTAAGAGCGAGCCTAACTGCCTGCTCGCCGGCAATCGGTGCCCTTGTCTGCGTCAGTCGAGTCTTGAGGCCTTGGCAGATTCCGATGAGGTGTCGGAGCAACTGCTCAACGATGGTGTTGAGTACCGCGCCTGCCTACGCCCTCTGAAGGTCGAGGGCGAGCCTCACGTCCTGCTGATGGTGCGCCCGATCGATGAGCAAGAGGCTGCAGAAGAGGACCTCGTCTACACCGACGTGCTGACGAGTGTGCGCAATCGCCGATATTACGAGGAAAAGCTCCGTAGCGCCCGCATGAATGCCGGCGTTGCGGTGATCGACCTTGATGATTTTAGGGTCTTCAACGATACGTGTGGCCGTCATGCCGGCGACCTTGCGCTCGGTGCTGTGGCGACGGCCATACGCAGCGGAATTCGTTCGACTGACGAGCTCGTACGCTATGGCTGCGACAAGTTTGTGGTCGTCATGCCCAATATTCCCTCCGATGACTTCACCCGTCGCCTGCATCAGGTGTCCGATGCCGTTCATGCCACGATTGTTCCGGGCCATGAGTACGTGAGCTTGACGGCATGTGTTGGTGGCGTTCGCATTCATGGCGAGACGGTCGATGAGGGCGTTGGCCGCGCTGTCCAGTTATTGAGCCGCGCTAAGGCAAAAGCCGGTACGGTCGTGACCGATGCCGATTCCATCGAAGCCTTCCAAAGCGAAAAGCCTTTGGTGCTTATTGTCGATGACTCCGAGATGAACCGAGCCATTCTCAACGAGATGCTCAAGGACGAGTATTGCATCCTCGAGGCCGACAACGGTCGTACGGCGCTCGACATGGTCGACCGCTATGGCGATGAGTTGTCGCTCGTGCTGCTGGATATTGTCATGCCGGGCATAAGCGGCTTTGAGGTGCTGGCCGATCTGTCGCGCCGATCGGGTATCGACAATCTGCCTTTCATCATGATATCGAGCGAAGATTCCGATGATATGGTTCTGCGCGCGTACGAGCTGGGCGCCTCGGACTATATCAACCGCCCGTTTGACTCCCGTGTCGTGCGCCGCCGTGTAAGCAACACCATCCGCCTATACGCCAAACAGCGCCGCCTGACGAGCCTGCTGTCCCAGCAGTACAACGAGCGCGTCAAGAACAGTCGCATGCTCATCGACATCATGGCCGGCGTCATGGAGCTTCGCAATGGTGAGAGCGGCAGGCACGTTACGAATATCGAAAAGCTGACCGAGCTGCTGCTTGACTGTCTGGTTCAGCGTAGCGACACGATCTCCCTCGACAATGAGGAGCGCTCCACGATTGCCCTGGCTTCGGCGCTGCACGATATTGGCAAGATGTCGATTGACGATGCGATCCTCAACAAACCCGGGCGTCTTACGCCCGAGGAGTTCGAGATTATGAAGACGCATACCACGATCGGCGCCGACATGCTGCTCGAGCTGGGCCGCCATCACGTCGGCAATGCGCTTGTGGAATATGCGTACCAGATTGCGCGTTGGCATCACGAGCGCTGGGATGGCAAGGGTTATCCCGATGGCCTTAAGGGCAACCAGATTCCCATCGCCGCACAGGTGGTTTCGGTGGCCGACGTGTACGATGCTCTGACGAGCGTGCGCGTGTACAAGGACGCTATCCCGCACAAGGAGGCTATCCAGATGATCTTGGACGGTAAGTGCGGTGAGTTTAACCCGCTGTTGCTCGACTGCCTGCTCGAGGTGCAAGACCGTATCGCCGAGACGTTGGCGCGCCCCGCCGACGTCGTCGCGTTTCCCACGATTTAGTTTGACCAAAGGAGTTTTAATCCATGATTTCCATGCGTGAGGCGTATGAGAAGATCGGCGCCAATTATGATGACGCATGCGCTCGGCTGATGGGCGAGGAAATGCTTGCCCGCTTTGCCCTCAAGTTTTTGGATGACGAGAGCATGGACAAGCTGGAGGCCGCCATGGCGGCGGGAGACGCCGAAGGTGCGTTTATGGCAGCGCACACGCTCAAGGGCGTGAGCCAGAACCTGGGATTCGATAATCTGTACGAGCCGGCGGTCGTGGTGACCGAGGCGCTGCGCGGCGCCGATACCGTTGACGGCGCTCGCGAGGGAATGCATGCGCTGCAGCAGCAATATGCGGCCACGTTGTCGGCCTTGCGCGAGGCGGCTGAATAAGAGCTTGCGAGCCTTGGGCTGCTTGCCGGCCACATATAGGTGAAAGGGCGCCCCGCCGGACCATGTGGCCGGCGGGGCGCCCTTATCTGTTTTGTGGTTCGCGGGCTAGCGGGCCTGTTTAACCTTGGCCGCTGCCTCGACAAACGACTTCCAGAGGTTAAAGTCGGTCTCGAGCGTCTTCCACGTGTACTCAGGGTGCCATTGCACGCCCAGGCAGAATGGCTGGCCTTCGACCTCGATGCACTCGGGAACGCCGTCGGTTGCCTTGGCGACCAAGCGCGTGCTTTTACCCAGACGGTCGACGCAGCAGCGATGTGCCGAGTTGGTCTGGATCAGCCTGTGACCGCCAACCGCGCGCTCCAGCAGCGAGCCCGGCACGACCTCGACGGGGTGCACGGGATCGTTGAGCACGTGGGTATGGCGCCACTGCGTGCGGCCCTCGCGCGCACCCAGGCTCGGCACGTCCATGCACAGGGTGCCGCCGGTGGCGACATTGAGCAGCTGCGTGCCTCGGCAGGTGGTAAAGAGCGGCTTCTTGGCGCGAAGCACCTCGTTAACCAGCTTAAACTCAAAACGGTCGCGAATCTCGCAGCACAGCGTGGGGTCGTAGGGGCGCTCGTCGCCCCAGCGCTTGGGGTTGACGTCCGGGCCGCCGGGAATAGCGATGCCGTCGGCGATATCGACGTAATGACGGATAACCTCAATGTCCTCGGTGATGGACATCTGCAGCGGCAGGCCGCCGGCGGCAAGAATGGCATCGACAAAGACACTTGCGATTTCCTCGTTGGGGGAGAGCATCTCGGTTAAAAACGGCTCTGCCTCTTCCCAGCGCGGTGCGACGAGGATGAGTGGGCGGTCGGCGGGGGCGACGTCGACGTGCGGGGTGTAGGACGATGAAGTGCGAGTTCCGATCATAGGTGTAACTTTCGAGTTTGGATGGGCATGGCGGGCGGGTGGGCGGTCTGGTTAGTGGCCCTTGATGGAGTTGAGGAAGTCCTGGGCGCGCTTGGTCTGGGGGTGGTCGAAGAACTCGTCGGGCGTGCCGGTTTCCACGATCTGGCCGTCGGCCATAAACACGACGCGGTCGGCCACGCGGCGGGCAAAGTTCATCTCGTGCGTGATGACGATCATCGTCATGCCCTGCTGGGCCAAGCGCACCATGACCTCGAGCACCTCGTTGATCATTTCGGGATCGAGGGCGCTTGTGGGCTCGTCAAAAAGCATGGCCTTGGGCTGCATGGCGAGTGAACGGGCGATGGCCACGCGCTGCTGCTGGCCGCCCGAAAGCTGTGCGGGCACCTTGTCGGCCTGCTCGGCCACGCCCACGCGGCTCAGCAGGTCCATGGCGCGCTCGCGGGCCTCGTCCTTGGAGACACCCAGCACATCGACCGGTCCCAGCATGACGTTCTGCAGCACCGTCATATGTGCGAACAGGTTGAACTGCTGAAACACCATGCCCAGTTCGGCGCGCATGCGGGCAAGATCCTTGCCTTCTTGCGGCAGGGGCTCGCCCTCGATGAGGATCTCGCCCGAGTCGATGGTTTCCAGGCGGTTGATGGTGCGGCACATGGTCGACTTGCCCGAGCCCGAGGGGCCGATCACAACGACGACCTCGCCGCGGTCGACCGAGAGATTGATGTCGTTGAGGACGTGCAGATCGCCATAGTGCTTATCGACGTGTCTGAGCTCGATCAGCGGCTGATTGCCGGTGGAAGAGGTGCTCTGTGCCATGGTGCTCGGCTCCTTATGACTCGAAATGGTAAAGCGTTAGCGGATGATGGTCGCGCCGGTCTTGTGCGAAACATAGACAGCGGCCTTGTTGATCGCGACGTTGATGAGGATGTAGATGACTGCGATCACCAGGTAGACCGACACGAGGGCGTCGTAGTTGGTAATGAGCACGCGGGCATTTTGCATCAGGTCGGGATAGCTCACCACATAGGCGACGGTGGTGTCCTTGACCACGACTACAAGTTGTGAGATCAACGACGGAATAATAAACCGAATCGCCTGCGGCAGCACGATTTTAAAGGTGATTTTAGCCTTGGAGAGACCGAGCGCCTGGGCTGCCTCGACCTGACCGTGCGGCACGGCGTTGACGCCGGCGCGGAAGATCTCGGCAAGTACGCCGGCTGCAGCGAGCGCGACAGGAAGCGTGAGCATCCAAAACGACGGCAGCGCGATCTTGTACTGGGGCAGCACCAAAAAGAAGAAGTAGATGAACAGCAGGCTCGGTACGCCACGGAAGAAATCGGTGAGCACGCGGCAGACCAGCTGCAGCGGCTTAATGTCGCTGGTACGGCCGAGCATAAGGGCTAAGCCCAGCACCAGCGCGATGGCGCCAGCGGTGAGTGCGACTTTAACGGTGCCCTCAAAGCCGGCAAGCAGGAACTTCCAGGTGGTGAGGTGCGTAAAGAAATACCAATAGTGGACCGAAAGCTGGCCGGTCACATAAAAGCGCTGCAGTACCAGGACGACGAGTGCGGCGACGGCAACAAGCGAGATGGCGGTGCCGATGCGAATCTTGGCGCGCATCTTGGGGCCGGGAGCCTCGTAGAGCGCATCGCGCATGGTAAGCGCAGGGGAGGAGTGCTTGCTCATCGGAGGATCCTCACCTTCTTATCGATGTAGTTGCCAATGTGGCTCACCACAAAGGCCGTGCCCAGGTAGCCGAGCGCCGAGATAAAGAACGCGGCGACGCCGCCGAGCGAGCGCGTGTTGATGTAGCTCACCACGCCGGTAAGCTCTTGCGGCTTAAGCGGCACCTGGCTGCCCAAGGCGGTAGTGAGCATGACGGCGATAAAGAGGTTCGTCATGGGCAATACGCTTGAGCGCAGTGCCTGCGGAATCACGATTTTGGCGAGGATGCGGTTAAAGCTCATGCCGAGCGAGCGGGCGGCTTCCACCTGGCCGACGCCGACGGTGTTGATGCCGCTCATAAAGTTTTCGGAGCCAAAGGCAGAACCCAAAAGGACCGTGGCGACGATAACGCAGGTGCGGTAGGGCAGAACGACCTTGAGCGGCGGCAGCGCATAGACGACGATGATGAGCAGCGCGATGCCGGGGATGTTACGGAAGACCTGGACATACAGGTCGCCAAAGACGCGCAGTGGCTTGAGCGGCGACACGCGCATCACGGTGACGGCGACGGCCAGTACCATGGCGATGGCAAACGACTCAAGCGTCATGCCCCAGGTTGCTAGCAGCGCGTCGATATAGTTCTGGCCATAGAGCGACCAGAGTTCGGAGAGACTCATGCGGACCTCCCGCCGATAAGGAAAGGGGCTCCCGTGTGTACGGAAGCCCCGACAACTCAGTGAGGAAACAGTTTACCGCAATAAAGCGCATCATGCGTTTCCGTATGGTTTCGTTGCGGCCGTTACCAGGCCCGCTGCCTAGGCGCCGATCTCGGGCAGCTCGGGAACATTGGTGTCGCCCGTACGGTCGCCGATGCAGATCTGCCACAGCTCGGTCCAGGTGCCGTCGTCCTCGATCTTCTTAAGGAAGTCGTTGACAAAGGCGACGCCGTCGGAATCGAGCGGCAGGCCGATGCCGTAGGGCTCCTTGCTGCCGAAGGGCTTGCCGGCGATCTTGTACTTACCAGGCTCGCGGACCAGGGCGCTCTGCTGCATGTTGTTATCGATGACGTAGGCGTCAACGCGGCCCTGCTGGAGTGCCTGGCGGGCCTCCTCGTCGGTCTTGAACTCCTGCTGGCTGGCCTTGGGAGCGAGCTCCTCCAGGATGGCGGGGCCGTTGGAGCCGGACTGGACGGCAACGCTCTTGTCGGCCAGGTCGTCGACGCTCTTGATGTCGTCGTTATCGGCGAGCACCAGGATAGCCTGCTGGGTGTAGTAGTAGGGACCGGCAAAGGAGACGAGCTTCTTGCGCTCGTCAGTGATGGTGTAGGTGGCAAAGACGGCGTCGACCTGGCCGTTCTGCAGGACGGACTCTCGCGTGTCCGAGGTCACCTGGGTGATCTCGACCCTGTTCTCGCCCAGGATGTAGTTGGACAGGAGCTGTGCGATACCGGCATCGAAGCCGCGGGTCTGGCCGTCTTTCTCGTTGAGGAGGGAGAAGAGCGTTGAGGTCTGAACGCCGCCGATCTTAAAGACGCCGGCGTCCTTGACAGCCGTGGCCCAGGTGCTGGCGGCGATGGCATCGTCATCGGCCTTGGGGCCGTTGTCGACGAGCTTGTCGAATGCCTTGGCATCGAGCGTGGCGGAAACTTCGGTATCCTCGGAGCTCTTGGAGGAGCCGGCGGCGGAACCCTTGTCGGCCTCGGCGCTGGTGTCAGAGCAGCCGGCAAGACCAAGGCCGGCGACGGTTGCGAAGGTGGCGGCAACGAAGCCGCGGCGGTCGAGAACGACCTGCTGGGAGAGGTTCTTGCTCATGGTAGAACACCTTTCTCAATAAAATCCCTAGCGGTTGAGTAGAGTTATACCCTATCGCGCTCAAATGGGTCAACACGAAATAACTCAGAAACATACTTACCTTATGGGTAATTCTACCTACCAAAAAGGGACAGGCACCTTCGTGGTGGTTTTGGCCGATGCGGCGGCATGCCTTGTTGCTTTGTCTCGATCTGTAACATCTGCAGCCATTTTTGCCGAGTAACTGTTACAGATTGAGATTTTCTCTTCAGGGGAATTCGAATGTCTCAATCTGTAACATCTGGACGGTCAAAAGGTCCCTATCTGTTACAGATTGAGACAAAGGTCTGGGACTACGACGTCTTATCTAGATCTGTAACAGTTAGACGGAAATTCGGGCCCTAGATGTTACAGATTGAGATAATCGCATCGTGAAAACAAAAACCTCCGCAGGGGTGCTTCCCTTGCGGAGGTTTTCTTACTCGTTGAGTAGTCTCACGGCTTCGGCGGCCATGTTCTCGACCGTCATGCCGTTCTGAGCGAGCAGTTCGTTGGGCTCGTAGCGGTCGGGGAAGCCCTTGGCGATGCCGAAGGTGCGCGTGCGCACGGGCGTGCAGGCCAGGTAGCACGCCACGCGCTCGCCCCAGCCGCCGTCCAAGATGCCGTCCTCGAGGGTGACGACAACGCGATGCTCGGCGGCAAGGCTGTCGAGGAACTCGCGGTCGAGCTCGGTTGCGAAGCGCGGGTTGACGAGCGTGGCCTCGATGCCGTACTCGGCAGTCAGACGGTTTGCCACGCGCTCGCCCAGCTCAAAGAAATCGCCGAGCGCGAGCACGGCAACGTCGCGGCCCTGACGCACCACGTTGTAGCGAACGGCGCTGTAGTCGGTGTCTTCGGCGGGCGCAAGGTCGGGACGGCTCACCAGGCCGATGCCCGGTACGCGGATTGCCACGGGATGCTCGCGGTGGTCGAGCGACCAGCTCAGCATGGACAGATATTCCTCCATGCAGGCCGGCGCCAAGTAGTGCATGTTGGGAAGACCGCCCAGCATGGAAATATCAAAGAACGAAAGGTGTGTCTCGGACGTGGTGCCAAAGATTGACGCACCAAACACCAAAATGGTTGCGGGGGCGTCGTTGAGGCACAGGTCGTGCCACAGCTCGTCGTAGGCGCGCTGCAAAAACGTGCCGTACACACCAAAGACTGGCTTGGCGCCCGAGCGCGCAAGCGCGGTGGCAAAGGTCACGGCGTGCTCCTCGGCAATGCCCACATCGACGAACTGTTTACCGGCGGCAGCGCGAAGCTCGGGTGTAAAGCCCATAATGTAGGGCGTGGCGGCCGTGATGCCAACGACCTGTGGATCGCGCTCGATGGCGGCGCTGAGCGCCTCGCCCGTAATGTCAGCATAGGTGCGCGGCGCGGGCTCGCTCGGATGGCCCGGGCAAAGCTTGCGCCCAGTCGCCATGTCAAACGGACCCACGTGGTGCCAGCGTTCGGGGTCGCTCTGGGCCGGCTCAAAGCCCTTGCCCTTGGCGGTGGAGACGTGCAGCACGATGGGATGATCGATATTGCGCAGTTCCTGCAGCGCGTCGACCAGGGCCAACACGTCGTTGCCGGCGTCCAAATAACGGTAGTCGAGTCCCATCGCGCGGAAAACGTTGCGCTCACAGGTGCCGTTGCTGGTGCGCAGCTCGGCCAGATTGCGATAGAGGCCACCGTGGTTCTCGGCGATGGACTGGTCGTTATCGTTGACGATGATGATCAGGTTGCTGTCGAGTTCGGCGGCATTGTTGAAGCCCTCAAACGCCAGGCCGCCCGAAAGCGAACCGTCGCCAATAACGGTAATGACGTTATACGTGTCACCCGCCAGGTCGCGCGCGTGGGCAAGGCCGCAGCCCAAGCTCACCGAGGTCGAGGTATGCCCCATGGCAAACAGGTCGTGCTCGGACTCGTCGGGATTGGCAAAGCCAGAAGCCTCACCATAACGCTCCGGATCGATATAAGTGTACGCGCGCCCAGTCAGCGCCTTGTGGGCGTAGGTCTGGTGCGACACGTCAAAGACAATTTTGTCGGTGGGGGAGTTAAACACGCGATGGAGCGCGACCGTAAGCTCAACGACGCCCAGGTTGGGGGCAACGTGTCCGCCGACAGCGGCGGAGCTTTCGAGGATGGCGTGGCGAATCTCGTCGCAGAGCTGCGGGAGCTCGGCGCGATTAAGAGCCTTGACGTCCTCGGGCGTTGTCGTTTGCGTAAGCAGCATCGTTGTGGGTTACTCCATGCGAATCGAGCGCCGGCGCTCCCTCGGCCGGCACAATTGCACAAAACAGTCTCGCACATTTTGGCGTTTGATATGTGACGGCGGCGCGGTAATTCGCCAACCGGCGGGGCAAAACGTTTTGTCCGATGCCATACTAGTAAATTCGATGATGATTTTATTCAATGCGTGCAGTCCGTGGTTTGCCGCCGTGAGCCGCTGGAAGGAGGCAGCATGTCCAGTGCCGTTCGTGCCGAGAAAATCGCGCGCGAGGTCGACGATGCCGCCCGTCAGCTTGCCCAGGCGGGCCGCTTGGACCTGACGCACGAGTTTATCCAGCATGGTGACGTGACGGTCTATGCACATGTGACTTCGGTAGCGCGGGCGAGCCTGTCCTTTGCCGAGCGCTTGGGCCGTGCTGGCATTTCGGTCGACCGTGCCTCGCTGCTGCGCGGAGCCCTGTTACACGATTACTTTCTCTACGATTGGCACGACCCCGACCCGAGCCATCGCCTGCACGGATTTCGGCATCCGTTTTTTGCCCTGGCACGTGCGGAGGAAGATTTTGAGCTGACGTCGCGCGAGCGGAATATTATCGTGCGGCATATGTTTCCGCTGGTGCCGGTGCCGCCGACGTGTCGTGAGGCTTGGATTGTATGCCTGGCAGATAAATGGTGCGCGCTGCGCGAGACGGTCGCCGGCCGTCTGCCGCGCAAAGGCGGCGCGAACGATTTGAGCGAGGGCTCGAGCGACGGCTCGAGCAAAGATTCGAGTGAAAAGAGGAGAGGGTAGACGGTGGGGACCGCGATCGACATGGCATTTGACGGCGCGACGCTTGCCGCCTGTCCGCTTTCGGCACTGGTGCTCTCGTTCGCCTTCTACGGGTTTTGCGGCTGGGCATGGGAATCGACGGTCTGCGCCATGCTCAACCACGGACGCTTTGCCAACAGCGGCTTTTTGCTGGGACCGTGTTGCCCCATCTATGGCGCGGGCGGCATTGCCTGCTGGCTTTTGCTGCGCGGGATTCCGGATGCCTCGAGCCAGTTTGTCGCCGCGGCGCTCGTATGCAGCGTGATTGAGTACAGCGTAGGCGTGCTGTTGGAAAAAACAACGGGTGCTCGCTTTTGGGATTACTCGCACCTGCCGTTTAACTTGCACGGACGCATTTGCCTGTACTGGGCATGCGCGTTTGGCCTGGGTGCGCTGTGCATTTGCCGTTTAGTGGAGCCGGCATTGCTGGGGCTGCTTGGTCATCTGCCGGTGCTGATTGTGCGGCTGTCCGCCTTTATCGTCGCGGTCGCGATGATGGTCGACGCGTTGTGCTCGCTGGCGAGCTGGCGGCGTCTGTCCGATCAGCTGGAGCGCGTCCGGGCCGACCTTGCCGACCGCATCAATGAGTCGCTTGCCGATGCCTCGGACTCAATGCTCGAACGTATTCCCGATTCTACGATTGACTCGGTGGCACAGACGCATATCCGTAGCCGTTCCGTTAACGCGTGGCTGGCCGAGCTGGGTGACGCCGCGCTCGATGCTCTACGCGAGAAGGCTTCGATGCCGACGTTTATCGCGGATGGTGCTCGCGGCCTGGCGCTTGCCGCCCGCCGCGTGGCCGATGCCGCGCCGAACATGCCGCGTCCGTCGCTCAGTCGTCGCCTTGCCGGCAAGCGCATGAGCCGTCCGGTGCCAAGCGTGTCGCTCAGCCGACGCGACCTGCGCTTCTTCAATGCCTTCCCGCGCTTGCGCATCAACCGCTACGAGGGCGTCATCCGAGCTACCGACCTCCGCGACCGAGCCCGCGAGCTGTTCCGCCGCTAGCCGGGACGGGCGCGCTCACGGCTTCCTTGCTCGCGTATTTCCCGTTCGTTTCGCGTCCGTTGCCGCGCCGTTTCCAAGATTGCGGCACCGTTTCCATTCGACAACGCCGCGTTTAACAACGCCGTATCTGGTCTACACCAGTTGCCCCTCGGCCGCATTATGGGCGCCGACAACGTTCATGCGACCAAGGGAGAGCGAATGTACGATACGGGATCGACAACGTTTATGCTCGTCTGCACCATGCTCGTGTTTTTAATGACACTGGGCTTGGCGTTTTTCTATGGCGGCCTGTCCAGGCGCAAAAATGTCATCAACACCATGCTTATGTGCTTTGGCGCCATTGGCCTGGTTGGTGTGCTGTGGATTGTTGCCGGCTGGTCTCTGGCCTATGGCGGCGACGGTTCCAGCCCGTTTATTGGAGGCCTTGACCAGCTGCTGTGCCTGCCGGTGCTCGGCCAGGTGCTGCGGGCGGCCGAGGGCAATGCCGCGGACGGTGCCGCCTACCCTCAGATCATCAACATCGCCTTCCAGATGGCGTTTGCCATGATCACGGCCGCTATCATAACGGGTAGCCTGGCCGGTCGCGTTAAGTTTGGCGCTATGGCGGCCTTTCTGGGCATTTGGCTGCTCGTGGTCTACGCTTCGCTCGCCCATATGGTATGGGGCGGCGAGGGCTCCTTTATCGGTGACATTATCGGCGCGCTCGACTTTGCCGGTGGCGACGTGGTGCACATTTCGTCCGGTCTCACGGGCCTGATTCTCTGCTTAATGCTCGGCCGTCGTCGCGGTTTTGGCATGGTGAGCTATCGCCCGCATAACGTGCCGTTTGTGGCGTTGGGCGCCGGCCTGCTTTGGTTTGGCTGGTTTGGCTTTAACGGCGGCAGCGAGTTCAAGGCCGACGCCGTTGCGGCGCTTGCCATCCTCAACACCGTGACGGCCAGCGCGGCGGGCATGGTCTCGTGGCTTGTCGTCGAGCGCGTGCACACCGGTCGCCCCACGCTGGTGGGCGCCAGCACCGGTCTGGTCGCGGGCCTCGTGGTGGTCACGCCGGGCGCGGGCTTTGTCGAGCCGTGGGCAGCGCTGGTTATGGGCCTGATCGTGTCGCCCGTCTGCTACTTGGCTATCAGCCATCTTAAGACCAAGTTCGGCTACGACGACGCGCTCGACGCGTTTGGCTGCCATGGCATTGGCGGCATCTTGGGCGGCGTGCTCACGGGCCTGTTCTGTGTGCCGGAGCTCTCGTGGACCGGTAAGGGCGGCCTGTTCTACACGGGCGACGCGTCGCTGCTCATCTCTCAGATCTTGGGCATTGTGGTGACGGTCGCTATTGTGCTGGTGCTCGATTTGGTGATCGCCGCGGTGGTCAAGGCGCTGTTCCACGGCAGCCTGCGCGTGGACGAGGCCGACGAGGCGCTGGGCCTGGATGCGAGCCAACACGGCGAGAGCGCATACCCCTCTTTCTCCGGACTCGATTAACAGCTTCCCCAGGCTCCGCACCTTGCCCTTCAAACCGTCGCGCGGCTTCCCCAGGCACCGCACCTTGGGTTTCAAACCGTCGCTTGCGTACAAAAGTACGCGGCGCTCCTCTTTCAACCCAATCTGCGGCACCTGGGAAACCCGCGTCATTGAATGGCAATTCATTTATTTGATAAAGAGAGGAATTCATTATGAAAAAGATCACGGCTATCGTGCGCCAGGAGAAGCTTGAGGTTCTTAAAGACGCGCTGTTTGCTGCCGATGTTCGTGGTATGACTATCAGCCAGGTGCAGGGCTGCGGTGCGCAACATGGCTGGAAGGAATACGTGCGCGGCAACGAGTTGCTTGTTAACACGATCCCTAAGGTGCAGTTCACGCTCATTTGCGCCGACGAGCACGTCGACGGCATTGTCGACATCATCTGCAGCGCCGCCCGCACCGGCGCCGTCGGAGACGGCAAGATTTGGGTCGAGCCGGTCGAAGAAGTTATCCGCATCCGTACCGGCGAACACGGCCCCGCCGCGGTGTAGGACAATCTTTCGCCTAGCGGGCGCGTCTCTCTTGGGGCGCGCCCGTTCTCGTCTACAATATCGTGCAGACGAAGGAGAGGCATGCCCATGATCAAGATGTTTGCGAGTGACTTAGACGGAACGCTGCTGAACGCCCTGCATGAGGCGGATGGGACCATCCGCCGTGCCATTCGCGAGCTGACCGAGGCTGGCCTGCATGTGGTTCCCGCGACCGGACGCTCGACGCTGCCGGTCGGCGAGCATGGCTTTACGGGCCTGGCGCTTGACGCCTGCTGCTCTAACGGCTCCATCGTGCGCGACAGTCATGGCGAGGTGCTCAAAACCTGGACCATCGACCCGCAGGTTACCGAGGAGCTGCTCAAGGCGTTCCCGGACATTTGCTTCGACTGCTCCACGCCCGACGGCATGTTCTCGAGCGGGTCGTTCGAGATGCACCAGGCGGGCTTTAAAAAGGACAGCCCCATCAAGCGTATTGTGATGCGCGGCATGCGTGCACGTGGCGGGTATCACGAGGAGCAGTATTTCGATCAGTCGATCGGCGACATCCTGCGTCACGATGTATGCAAGATTAACTGTCGCGTGACCTCGCCCGAGCTGGAGCGCGACCTTAAGGCGTATTTGGCCGAGCGATCGGACCGCGTGGTCAACGCGCCGTTCGATCCGGTGATGTTCGAGATCACGGACGTGGCGTGCAACAAGGGCGAGAGCGTGGCCTGGCTGGCGGGCTACTACGGCATTGCCGAGGATGAGGTCGCGGTTTACGGAGACGGCGGCAACGACATCGCCATGCTCAAACGCTTCCGCCACAGCTACGCGACCAAAAACGCAAGCGATGCCGCCAAGGCCGCCGCGAGCGCGACTATCGGCAGCTGCATGGTCCACGCCGTCCCCAAACACATGCTTGCCACCATGCATAAGCAAAACTCTCGCACCATCATCGAATAATGTGACAAAGGGATAGCCCCTTTGTCACAGTTGACGCTGGTCTCTTGAAATACGAACAAACATTCGCATACCTAACTGCGCTTTGATAGAATTGATGCTGTTGGCGGCAGTTCCATGTGCCGGGCAGCGCCCTCCATCTGACGGGAGGTGATGCCCATGACCGATTTGATTGATTTCGTGAGACTTCTGACCGCTTTGGTCTCGTTCTTCACGGCGCTTGTCGGCCTTTCCGAGGCACTCAAGCAGCGTTCGAAGCGCAACAGAAGGGGTCGCCGCCGCTAAGGCGTTGACCCCCTAATGCAAACAACGGCGCTGCCCAGCTTTCCAGAACTTGGGCTGCCGTCGACACTATTCTACCCACGAATGACATTTTGAACAATTGGCAATGCCGCTTCAAAAGCCAGGCACAACTGGCACAACCTAGGCGGTCGCTGAATGTGACAAAGGGACTGTCCCTTCGTCACATCTAAAATATTGCCTTTACGTGTTGATGCACACGGTGTGCAATAATACTCGCACTGTGCAATAGCGCACAGGCAGAGTAACAAGGAGGACGCTTGTCCCAGCTCGAGAAATGTGATCGCCGGTCCCTTCGCTCGCAGCGCGCCCTTCGCCAGGCGCTTGCCAGCGAGCTTGCCGAAAGCGGCGACCTTTCGCGCATTAACGTCGCGTCGCTCACCGAGCGCGCCGGTCTTACGCGTCGAACGTTCTATTCGCACTACCGCGATATCCCCGACTTTATCAGCCAGATCGAGGACGGCCTGCTTGCCGAGATTCGCGAGCGGGTGGAGCTTATCACCGCAGCTCAATTACCCGATCTTTACCGCAACATCGACGAGCTCGAGCCGGCGCCCGGTTCGGTTGAGCTGCTGCGTTATCTTGCGGCCAACCGCGACTTAATCGGTGCGCTGCTGGGTCCGGGCGGCGACCCCGCCTTTATTAAAAAGATCATCGATACCGCACGCGAGGCCGTGGTGCCGCGTGCACAGACGGGCATCTTGGGCCTGGCACTGGGCACCTTCTTTGACTACTACGTTACCTATGTCGTGAGTGCCGAGGTCGGCCTGATTCAGCGCTGGTTTGAGCGTGGGCTCACCGAATCGCCCGAGACCATGGCGCGCATTATGACGGTTATCGCCTTTGTGCGCCCCGGCGACCTGTATGGCCAACCCATCGATATCAACGTGCCGGAATACGGCATGAAGCTATTGAATCTGCAGCTCGAGGACGCGGTCGACACCACCGCAACCGTCGAGTCCAACAACTAAGAGGAGAGACAATGAGCAAACTCGTCGAGGGCATCAAGGACCGCATGGTCGCTGCTGCGCGCGAGGCCGCGCCCGCCGTGGTGGACGCCGCGCAGAAGGCCGCGACCGCGGCTGCCGAGAAAGTTGCCGAGGCGGTTGCCGAGGCCAAGAACGCGGCAGAGGAGACGTCCGTCGCTAGCGAGCCCGCCACCGCCGCTGAGCCCGTAGCCGCCGCCCACGCCCCCGAAGGCGCAATTTTCAACTCCGAGAACGCCCGCGGCAACCTGCATCTGGGCATCGACGTGGGCTCCACCACCGTCAAGCTTGCCGTGCTCAACGACGACAACCAGATCGTCTACGCCAAGTACCAGCGCCACCACACCGACGTCCGCGCTTGCGCCCGCGACCTGTTCGAGGGCGCTGCGACCGTGCTGCCGACGGCCCAGATGACCTGCGCCATTACCGGCTCGGGCGGCCTGCTGCTGTCCCAGTGGCTCGACCTGGAGTTTGTCCAGGAGGTCATCGCCAGCAAGCGTGCCGTCGAGACCCTCATCCCGGCCACCGATGTCGCCATCGAGCTGGGCGGCGAGGACGCCAAGATCATCTACTTCGATAACGGCATCGAGCAGCGCATGAACGGCACCTGCGCCGGCGGTACGGGCGCGTTCATCGATCAGATGGCAACCCTGCTGCACACCGACGCCAGCGGCCTTAACGAACTCGCGGCCAACGCCACCACCATCTATCCCATCGCCAGTCGCTGCGGCGTCTTTGCCAAGACTGACGTGCAGCCGCTGCTCAACGAGGGCGCCCGCCCCGAGGACGTGGCCGCCTCCATCTTCCAGGCTGTCGTGACCCAGACTATCTCGGGTCTGGCGTGCGGCCGTCCCATCCGCGGCAACGTCGCCTTCCTGGGCGGCCCGCTGCAGTATCTCTCCGAGCTGCGCCACCGCTTCTACCTCACGCTCAACCTGGACGAGGAGCACCGTATCGTGCCCCAAAACGCTCATCTGTTTGTGGCGAGCGGCGCCGCCATGGCGCACGAGTCCAATAAACTCAGCACGTTCCCGCAGCTCATCGAGGCCATCGATGCCCTGGGTGATACGCAGGGTGCCGAGGTCGAGCGCCTGGATCCGCTCTTTGCCACCGACGAGGACTTTGCCGAGTTCAAAACCCGCCACGACCAGGAAGTCGTCCCCAAGGGCAAGCTCGACGGCTACACCGGCCGCGTGTTCATCGGCATCGACGCCGGCTCCACCACCATGAAAGCCGCGCTCGTGGGCGAGGGCGGTCAGCTGCTGCACACCTGGTATGGCAACAACAACGGCGACATCCTGGGCACGGCCAAGGTCATCATGGCCGATTTTTACAACCACATTCCCGCCGGCTGCACCATCGGCCACGTGACCACCACGGGCTATGGCGAGGCGCTGCTCATCGAGGCCCTCAAGGCCGATTCCGGCGAGATTGAGACCGTTGCGCACCTGCGCGGCGCCAAGGCATTCCTGCCCGGCGTCGAGTTTATTCTGGACATTGGCGGCCAGGACATGAAGTGCCTGCGCGTCAAGGACGGCGTCATCGAGCACATCATGCTCAACGAGGCCTGCTCGTCGGGTTGCGGTAGCTTTATCGAGAGCTTCGCCGTCTCTATGAACATGGACGTGCGCGCGTTCGCCGATGCCGCCATTCATGCCAAGGCCCCGGTGGACCTGGGCAGTCGCTGTACGGTCTTTATGAACTCGCGCGTCAAGCAGGCGCAAAAGGAAGGCGCCACGGTGGGCGACATCGCGGCCGGCCTGTCCTATTCCGTCATCAAGAATGCCCTGTTCAAGGTCATTAAGCTGCGCGACCCCAAGGAGATCGGCAGCCAGGTGATCGTTCAGGGCGGAACCTTTATGTCCGATGCCACGCTGCGCGCGTTTGAGCAGCTCACCGGCGTTCATGCCGTGCGTCCCGACATCGCCGGCTGCATGGGCGCCTATGGTGCGGCCCTGCTCGCCCGCGATCGCGCCGGCGCCGACGGCACCTCGACCATCCTTTCGGCCGAGGACATCGCGCACCTCACCGTGACGCAAAAGCACGTCCGCTGCGGCCGTTGCTCTAACAACTGCCAGCTTACCGTCAACGACTTTGGCGGCGGCAGGCGCTTCATTACCGGCAACCGCTGCGAGAAGGGCGCCGGCCACAAAAAGCAGAAGACCGAGGCCCCCAACCTCTTCAAAAAGAAAAACGAGCTGCTCTTTAACCGCGAGGTGCTGAGCCCCGACGAGGCCCCGCGCGGCACCGTCGGCATCCCGCGCGCACTCAACATGTACGAGAACTACCCCTTCTGGCACGCGTTCTTTACGCGCCTGGGCTTTAGCGTGCAGCTGTCCGACCAGTCGAGCAAGAAGACCTACCAGGCGGGCATCGAGTCCATGCCGTCCGAGAGCGTGTGCTATCCGGCCAAGATGAGCCACGGCCACGTGATGAACCTTATCGACCGCGATGTCGACTTCATTTGGATGCCGTGCGTGCGCTGGGAGCGCAAGGAGGATCCGACGGCTGGCAACTGCTACAACTGCCCCATCGTCATGAGCTACCCCACGGCGTTGGCGCTCAATATCGACGAGATCCGCGAGCAGAACATCGAGTTCCTGTATCCGTTTGTGCCCTATCACGATAAGACCGAGCTCAAGCGCCGTCTGTACCAGGTGCTCGCTGTCGACCGTGTGGCCGATGCTGAGGCCGGTCGCGGTCGCGTGCGCGGTCCCAAGATCACGCGCTCCGAGGTCGATGCCGCCGTCAACGCTGCCTTTGAGGCCGACGCGCGCTTCCACGAGGATATCCAGACCATGGGCGAGGAGGCTCTTAAGTGGGTCGAGGACCACGGCGGCCACGGCATCGTACTCGCCGGCCGCCCCTACCATAACGACCCCGAGATCAACCACGCCCTGCCCGAGCTTATCTCGAGCTTTGGCTTTGCGGTCTTTACCGAGGATTCGCTCGCGCACCTGGTGAAGCCCGAGCGTCCCATCCGCGTCGTCGACCAGTGGATGTACCACAGCCGCCTGTACGCCGTCGCCCGTTTTGTGACGATGCGCAACGACCTGGACCTGATTCAGCTCAACTCCTTCGGCTGCGGTCTCGATGCCCTGACTACCGACCAGGTGCAGGAGATTCTGGAAGCCAGCGGCAAGATCTATACCGTGCTCAAGATCGACGAGGTATCCAACCTGGGCGCCGCGCGCATCCGCATCCGCTCGCTCATGGCCGCGCTCAAGGACCAGGAGGCCGAGCGCCTGGCAGAGGCCATGGCCGCGGGCGAGGCCTACGAGCAGGGCGATGCCGCGCCGGTGGCGCCCTCCACGGACGCTCCCGCGTTCGCGAGCCACAAGTATACGTTCGAGGCGCAGCGCGAGAGTGCCTCGACCGCATGGCCCAAGGTACCCTTTACCGAGCAGATGCGCGAGAAGGGCTACACCATCCTGTGCCCGCAGATGGCGCCGATCCACTTTGACCTGGTCAAAGAGGTGTTCCGCGGTGCCGGCTACAACTTGGAGCTGCTGCCCTCGACCGACCATGACGCCGTCGAGGCGGGCCTGCGCTACGTGAACAATGACATCTGCTATCCGTCGATTCTGGTGACGGGCCAGATCATGGAGGCCATCGAGAGCGGTCGGTACGACCTGTCCAAGACGGCCGTGGTTATCAGCCAGACCGGCGGCGGCTGCCGTGCCACCAACTACATCGCGCTCATCCGCAAGGCCCTGCGCGAGAGCGGCCATCCCGAGATTCCGGTGATCTCGCTTTCAGCTGTGGCGCTCGGCGAGGACAACCCCGGCTTTAAGATTACGCCGGCGCTGCTTAAGCAGGCAGTGTACGCGGTGCTCTTTGGTGACGTCATGATGCAGATGCTCTACCGCTGCCGCCCGTACGAGGCCACGCCCGGTGCCGCCAACGCACTCTACGAGGAGTACATGGCGCGCGCCCGCAAGCTGGCGCCCAAGTTCAACCGCCACAACTACACCAAGCTTGCGCGTGAGGCCATCCGCGCGTTCGATACCATGCCGCTCGTGGGCGAGGGCACCAAGCCACGCGTGGGCGTGGTCGGCGAGATCTTGGTCAAGTTCCATCCCACAGCCAACAACCACGTGGTCGATGTCATTGAGCGTGAGGGCTGCGAGGCTGTGGTGCCGGGCCTGCTCGACTTCTTCCTGTACTCCATGAGCAACGCCGAGCTACAGAAGGACGAGCTGGGTAGCTCTGCTACAACGCGTGCGGGCATGCAGGCGCTCATCAAGCTCGTGGACTGGATGCGTACGCCGGTGGAGGAGATGCTCGAGAAGTCCCGCCGCTTTGAGGCGCCCGAGCGCATCGGCACCATGGCCGACAAGGCCCGCACGGTGCTTTCGGTGTGCAACAACATGGGCGAAGGCTGGCTGCTCACGGCCGAGATGCTCGACCTGATTGACCATGGCGCGCCCAACATTATCTGCACGCAGCCCTTCGCGTGCCTGCCCAATCACGTGGTGGGCAAGGCCGTGATCAAGGAGCTGCGCCGTCAGCACCCCGAGAGCAATATCGTCGCGGTGGACTACGACCCCGGCGCGTCCGAGGTCAACCAGCTCAACCGTATTAAGCTCATGATCAGCGTGGCCAAGGAAAACATGCGCGCCGGTAAGGGCTTTAAGCTCGAGAAGGTGGCGCCGCTCGCGATGGATGAGGTCACTGGCCAGATGCGTGCCCATGACGGCTGCGTGAGCTGCGGAACGGCCAGCGAGGAGGCCGTGGCGTCGGTCGCCGAGCGCCTGGGACGCGGCATTAAGAAGTAGTTGGCCTGCTATGTGCTAGATATGAGACAAACGGGTGGTAGCCGTACCGGCTAACACCCGTTTTTGCTGGACATGGAACCCTGAGTTAATGAACAGGTGTAGCCGTTCGCCGCAAATTACCGTCCGTTTATAGAACCCACCCCCAGCGCGCGTCCTCCTTACGGTTGAATAAATACACATCTATGGAATTACGTAAGAGAGGACCGTTCCATGAGCTACAAGACCGTTTGCGTTGCCGGCGGCGGCGTGCTGGGAAGCCAGATTGCCTTTCAGGCTGCCTACTGCGGCTTTGATGTGACGATCTGGCTGCGCAGCGAGGGCAGCATCGGCCGCACCCAACCCAAGATTGATCACGTGCGCAAGGAGTACATCGCGGCTATCGAGGGCATGGCGGACGGTACGGGTGAGTGGTGCGCCGGTATCGCCGATAGCGGCCAACCCTTCGACAAGGAGGTGGCACTCGCCGCCGTCGAGCGCGCCTACTCCACGCTCAAGCTGGAGCTTGATCTTGCCAAGGCCGTGGCCGATGCCGACCTGGTCATCGAGTCTATGGCCGAAGACACCCAGGCAAAGATCGGCTTCTACAAGAAGCTCGCCCCGGTCCTCCCGCAAAAGACCGTTGTCGTGACCAACTCCTCTACGCTGCTGCCGAGCACCTTTGCCAAGTACACCGGCCGCCCCGAGAAGTACCTGTCGCTGCACTTTGCCAACTCCATCTGGAAGAACAACATGACCGAGGTCATGGCCCAGGACCAGACCGACAGGCGCTATTTTGACGAGCTCGTCGACTTCGCCAACGACATTCGCATGCTGGCGCTTCCCGTCAACAAGGAAAAGAACGGCTACCTGCTCAACTCCATGTTGGTGCCGTGGCTGCTTTCGGGCCTGGACCTGTACGTCTCGGGCGTCAGCGACCCCAAGAGCATCGACCTCGCATGGACGCGCGGCACCGGCGCGCCTAAGGGCCCGTTCCGCGTGTTCGACACGGTGGGCATCCAGACGGCCTACAACATCGTTATGCAGTATCAGAAGGTCCCGGGCCTGGTGAGCCCACTGCTCAAAAAGATGATGATGCCCTACAACTTTAAGGCCATGGCCTCCGTCCTCAGGCAGATGCTCGACGAAGGCAAGCTGGGCGAAAGTTCGGGCGAAGGCTTCTTCAAGTACTAAAAATGATCCCTCGGGGACGGAGGAAAACGGATCATTTTTGGTCGCCAGCAGTGAGAAGATGGACCCAGAAATAGAAAGGAGTGGCAATGGGCTGGATCGGGCTTTGAGGACAAGTTGCTGCAGGCCCAGGGCGATTTTTCGCTCAATGCAGGCCAGCACAGCGTGACGTATCTGCCGAGTTCTGACACGGGAACGACTGGTCGCTACCAGGTGCTGCTGTACGGCAACAACTTTGGTGCGGCCGAAAGCTATCCCAAGTTCGACTGGGGCCAGCTGGGCTCCGCGGTGGTGACCGACTACAGCCGCGGCACGCATTCGTTTGGGCGCATCTTTACAGTGGACGAGACGGCGCGCACCTACGAACTTGAGGACCAGATCGCCGTGCCGTTTTCGGGCTACGTGAGCAGTGCGCAGCGCGTTGGCGATTCAAATAGCATGCTCGTGGCATCGGGCCAGGCCAAGACCTTTACCGAGTACGACCGCTACGGCCTGGCCATCACCACCTACGAGATGGAGGCCGAAAAGCACATCTACCGCGTGTACAAGTACGACCTGTAGGGCCGCGCTTAGGTTTGACCAATGGAGTATGAAAACACGCCGTTCGCCGATGCCCCCTCCGCGAGTGGCAGCCATATGGTTTGATGTCAGAAGCATATAGTTGTCACCAGCCTGCTGGCGACGTTCCCCCTGATATCGGAGGTTCCAGGTATGTTTCGCGCTCCGTTAAACAACTATCGGTTGGTCTAACATGGGTCGCCGTGCTACTTCGATAACCCTTGCAGTGGTCTGCCTGGCTGTGCTCCTGGGCGCTACAGGGCTGTTTGCTATAAGCCGGGAAACGTCCTATATGCAGGAATGCGCTTCCGAAGGGTTTGCCATTGACGGTTACTATCGGGACGACAAGACGAGTCTGGAAACCCTGGCCTTTCTTGAAGAGGATAACCATCGGTGGCAACTGGTCGACAAAGACGGCAGCTGCGTTGACGGGCAGTTTAAGCGTACGGATGACCCCAACATCCTGATATTAAAGAAGGAAAACGGCGAAGAATTCGGCACGGTTCACGTTGCGTATATATCGCGCCGACGCAATCAGGGGCAGATTTACCTAATTAGAAATACTGAGGTGACCCGATTTTATCTTGTGAGCACCGATCCGGCGTTTACGGTGGAGTCTGGCGATGTCGATGCGGACGTCTGATTCACGGCAATAAAACAGCGAGCGGGGCGCGGGTATGAACTGCACCCCGCTATTTGCTCGTGTCCGTATTGCGTCTGCGCCTCGTCATAACTTGCGTCTGTGTGAGCATTCATCCCGCGCCGGCATCACTTCACATCGAACTCCACGCGATCGAGCTCGGGCACATTGAGGTCGATGAGCTTGCGGGCGATGTGACGGTCGTGTGCCCCAAGCGTCTCGCCTGTCGTCACATGGGCGACAATCTCGCGCTCGACGATGCCTTCCTCATCGCCTTCGGTGGCCGAGGTTTCGACGGCGACGGTGTAATCCTTAAAGCCTGGCAGCACCGCGGCAAGCTCGCGCGTGGTTTCGGTGACGCCGTAGCCGTCCTGCACGCCGGACTGCGCCGAGCCAATAGACCCCGCCGTCATGACGATGCAGGGGATGGCAAAGACTACCGTGCCCACAATGATGCGGCGGCGCACCTTGCGTGATAGCTCGTCGACCTCGGCATCTTCCTCGGCAGTCACAATGCCGTCGCCGTTGAGGTCGCGCTTGAGCGGCACGCGCAAAAGAAGCAGAACGGCTTCGGCCGCGAGTGCGATAAAGACCACGTTGATGCCAAACTCGTAAAGCGCCGAGAGAAACAGTGACCCGCTTGCGATGGCGATGCCATAGCTCGCCGCGCACAGGGGCGGCATGAGCGCGGTCGCCACAGCCACCCCGGCGATGAGAGTGGCGGGTTCCTGGTCGCGCGAGTTGCCCAGGCCACCCGCAAAGCCGCCCGCGAGCGCGACGGCAAGGTCCCACACAGTCGGTGTCGAATTGTCGATGATGGCGGCCGTGGTGGTGCCAAGGGGCGAGAGCTTAAAGTACAACGTGGACGTGACCAGGCAAAAGGCCATCTGCAGAGCCAAGCTCGCGACGGCCTCAAGGGTAATCTCGCGGTCGAGCGTGGCGATGCCGTATGCCATGGCAAGGACCGAGCCCATGAGCGGGCAGATGAGCATGGCGCCTACAATGGCGATATCCGAGTCGATATCGAGGCCGATGCTCGCGATCAACATGGCAATGATCAAGATGCATAAGTGTGAGCCGGTCAGGCGCGCCCCGTTTACAAAGCGCTTGCGAATCACGTGATAGGGCGCGCGTCCCTCGCGAATGTTGAATGCCCGCTTTAGAAAGCGGCTTGCGTTCTCCATGGCCTCGCTGTGGGCGGGGCGGATGCCATGGCGCCGATGATGGCGCTCGCGCAGTCGCTTGAGCTGTTGTTTATCGAGTTCCATGTCCACCTCGTTCTGGCACGTGCCGCGTATCCCGCCCGTCGTCTTTACTCTACACCGCGTTGAGCGAGGTGTCAGACAGGGTTTGTTGACCTGGAAGTCAGGCCAATCGGCATGACTAAAAACGCCGTGAGGATCATAAGAGTCAAATAGACAAAAAAGCGCGGGGCCGGATGGTCTCCGACCCCGCGCTCTGCACGGGTGCGTTGTTATTGGGTTTAGCCCAGCAGGCTCAGGCCAACAGAGACAAACGCCAGGATAACGCCGACGATAGACTCGCCGCCCAGCAGGCCGCTGGCGACAACCAGGCCCTGCTCCTGGAAGGCGGCGTCCTTGGCGGCCTTCTCCTCGTCCGAAAGACCGGCCTCGGCGTCGCGGTGAGCGGCCCACTTGTCGTAGGCGAGCTTAACGCAGGAGCCCAGGAAGGCTGTGAGCGACATGTAGAACGGCAGGTACACGCCCAGGCCGATCATCATGGCCGGAATGCCGAGCCAGTACATGACGATGCCGGCGATAAAGCCGCCTGCGAACCACGGTACGCTCGGGATACCCGAGACCATGGTGGCGACCACGCTTGCCTGTGCGGCAACAAAGCTCTTGTCGGGACCAAAGGCGTCCGGACCATAGGCGGTGACGAGCGCGACCATGACGGCTGCGGCGACCAGGGCGCCCACGATGCCGCCGATGGCCTGCCCGACCCACTGTGCGCGCGGGTTGGTGCCCAGCACGGCGCCGGCCTTAAAGTCGTTCATGACGTCGCCCGCAAGGCCGCACGCTACGGCCACGATGCCGGCGATAAAGAACAGCTTGACCTGGGCGAGCTGTGCGAAGGCTGCCACGATGAGCATGACGATGAGGCCGAAGATCTCCATGGGGTCGATGCCCGTCTGACCGCAGCTCTGTGCACTCATGATGGTGGTGACAAAGGTGAAAAGCGTGACGATGACGGCCGGGACGGGACCAAGGTCGAGCGCGATGGCGATGATCACGGCGATGGCGGCAGCGCCCAGGCCGATGATACCGGCGTCGAGTTTAAGGGAGCCCGAGATGAGCGACTGCTCGTCGGTGTCGGTGGAGCTGTCGGCGGCGAGGCCGCGGACGATACCGGCGACCTGCGGCAGGATGTCCTTGAGGACGACGGCGACGCCAAAGCCCATCATAAGGCCCATACCCAGGGACTTAACAATGCCCTGTGCGGTCATAACGTCAAACAGACCGGCAGCGGTGCCGCCGACGATGATGCCAAAATTGCCCAGCAGCGCGCCGGCAAACCAGAACGCGACCGGGGCGAAGCCCACAAGGAAGCCGACGGAGAGCAGCATGGGCGAGTTGTAGATGGCAAAGGTCACGCCAGGGATGTTGAGCGTGCAAAGCATGCTGGGCACCACGCCCAGAGCGTCGCGAAGCACGCTGTAGATGCCGGCGATGGCCATGGAGCCAAAGAGCTGCTTGCCGGTCTTGCCGCCGGCCTCGGTCGCGCGCAGGGTCTGAGCTGCGGCGTTGCCGGTGGGGAACTCAAGCGCGGCGTCCACGATAAAGTGACGGTGGATGAGTGCCGTGGCCAGCAGGCCCAGGATAGTGCCGGCGAGTGCCACGATAAACATGTCGAGCCAGCTGATCTGGTCGGCATAGCCCAGCATCCAGGCGCCCGGGATGGTAAACGCCAGACCGCCGGCGACCATGGCGCCTGCGGACATGATGGTGTGGGTGACGTTGGCCTCGTTGAGGCTGGCGTTGCCCATGAGCTTAAGGAAGAACAGCGAGATGACGGCAGCGAAGACGATCGGCCAGGGGAGTGCACCCATCTTGAGGGCGGTGTAGGCCGAGCTTGCCGTGATGATCACGCAGCCAAGGACGCCGATGACGACGCCGCGCAGCGTGAGTTGCCCGCGCATCGAAGCACGGTTCGAGGGATTGCTCATATAGAACTCCTTTGCGTATATCCGCTTCCCCCGGGAGCGCCGTTACGGATACGGCGCGGGAAGTCGGGTTACCAAGGGCCGCCGCGTGAGCTCGCAAACGACCGCGCACCAGTATAGCCGCAAGCTAGTCATTTTGGGACGGGGCTATTTTAGCTACCCTTTGACAGTCGACGAATTATCTGGGATTGGGGCAAATATCAACCGACATATTGGGGTAGCTAAAATAGCCCCGTCCCAAAATGACTACCTGGGATGGCTGGTTCGGGTAGGCGATATACTGCTGGGCAGACGAAAGGAGCGCCGACGATGCTTAATGGGTGCGCATATATATTGACGGTCGATGTGGGCAACACGTTCATTCGCTTTGGCCTGTTTGCCGAGGATTCGGCCGCGGCGCAGGAATGTCCGCTTGCGACGTGCGAGATCACCACGCCGTCGAGCATCACAGCAGACGAGGCGCGCATGCGTCTCGTGCAGGTCATGGCCGCACTGGCGGCCGATGCGGGCATGCCGGGTGCGCTTGTGCCCGCGGCTGCTGTGCTGAGCTGCGTGGTCCCGGCGCTCGAGCGCCCGTGGAAGGCAGCGCTTTCCCGTACCTGCACGGGGCGCGTGCTCACCGTGGGGCCGGGACTTAAGACCGGCATGCCCGTGCACTACGACGACCCGGCCGAGATCGGCCCCGATCGCATCGCCGATGCCGTGGCGGCCCGCGCCGTCTACGGCTCGCCGTGCATCGTGATCGACCTAGGCACGACGACCAATATCGAGGTGATCGACGCGCACGGTACCTTTGTCGGCGGCGTCATCGCGCCAGGCCTGGCCCTCGGCGCCCGTTCGCTTTCGGCGGCAGCAGCGCGCCTACCCCAGGTTGAGCCCTCGGCGCCGACACACGTCATCGGCCGCAACACGCGCGAGGCCATGCGCTCGGGTGTGGTTCTGGGCGAGGTAGCCCGCATCGACGGCATGCTCGACATGGTGCTTGCCGAGATGCGTGCGACCAAAGCCGCGGGGGAGGGCGATGTGCCCATCGTCATTACCGGCGACGATGCCAAGGCGCTTGCGGCGCTGGTCGGCCATAGCCTGACGGTCGATGACGCGTTGACGCTGCGGGGTCTCGCCGAGCTCTACCACATCAACCAAAAGCCCCGCCGCGCGTAGGACAAGGAAGTCGGTGGGATAAGCGCCCCTACTTTTCACCTGCTACAATGGGTCAAAATGTTGCGATTACGGAGGTGTCTGGCATGTCGGACGATCTTCATCAAACCGCGTCGGGCAAGCGCCGCGACGTCATTAGCTGGGACGAGTTCTTTATGAGCGTGGCCATTGCCGCGCAGCGCCGCAGCAAGGACCCCAACACGCAGGTGGGCGCGTGCATCGCCAACACCAACCACCGCATCCTTTCGGTGGGCTACAACGGTACGCCCTCGGCGCTCAACGACGACTTTTTCCCGTGGGGCACGAGCGACGACCCGTTGCAGGATAAGCACAACTACGTGGTGCATGCCGAGGCCAACGCCGTGCTCAACTACCGCGGCTCGCTCAAAGACCTTGAGGGTTCCACGGTCTACGTCACGCTGTTCCCGTGCCACGACTGTGCCAAGATCCTGGCGCAGGTAGGTGTAGGCGAGGTTGTCTACCTGGACAATAAGTATGCCGACACCGATGACGGCCGTATCAGCCGCCGCATTCTCGACTCCTGCGGCATCAGCTACCGCCAGGTCATCGTCGATGTCCAGATTGGTACCGGGGGACAGGCTCAACAGTAATATGCGTTGTCGCTATCTGACGACGAACGCAGCTCAAAGAGCCCCGTCCCAAATTGACTACTCGTGAAAGTCGCGTCTGCGCGCATGGACGGCTCGTGAGCGGGTACATGGCTGTAGTAACATAGCTTCTGTCCGCGGGCGTGCCCGCGTTATTGTGAGAAAGGAGCCCCTGTGGCTGTTAACGAAGAGCTGCTTAAGAAGGTTCTTGAAGAGATTCGCCCCAACCTGCAGGCCGACGGCGGCGATATGGAGTATGTGGGCGTCGACGACGAGGGTGTCGTCAAGCTGGAGCTGCAGGGCGCCTGCGCCGGCTGCCCCATGAGCTCGCTGACCCTTTCCATGGGCATCGAGCGCATCCTGAAGGAGCACGTGCCCGGCGTTACCCGCGTCGAGCAGGTCAATGCTTCCGGCGAGGCCGAGGACCTGTACGACGAGTACGCGCCGTTCTAAGATGCGAAAGCTGCGGACGGTACGCTCCGCATAGACGTTACGCCCAGATATGCGGCTGCGAGCACAAGGCCCGCGGCCGCATTTGTATGTAGGGAGCAGGGGATCGATATGCTCAACGACCTCTACCATATGCTTGATCCCGTCGCGATCTCGGCGGGCCCCATCACCATCTACTGGTACGGCCTAGCCTACGTGGTCGGCGCCCTGCTCACGGCAGTCGTCATGTACCGCACGCAGCGTCGCTGGGGCTTTAACATCACGATTGACGACCTGACGAGTGTCGTGGTCGGCGTGGTCTTTGGCCTCATTATCGGTGCGCGCCTGTTCTACGTCGTCTTTTACGGTGATGGCTACTACTGGGCGCACCCGCTCGAGATCTTTGCCACCAACGAGGGCGGTATGAGCTTCCACGGTGGCTTGGTCGGCGGTATCTTGGGCGGCATCATCGTGTGCCGTATGTATAAACTCGACGCATGGACCATTGCCGACCTTGCCGTTATCGGTGCTCCGCTGGCGCTGTGCCTGGGACGTTGCGCTAACTTCGTGAACGGTGAGCTGTGGGGTAAGCCGACCGATCTGCCATGGGGCGTGGTCTTTGGCGAGACTGCGGGCGAGATGCCGCGTCACCCCTCCCAGCTCTACGAGGCATTTCTTGAGGGCATCGTGCTCTTTTGCATTCTGCAGGTGCTCAGCCGCAAAAAGCCGCTATTGCCCCAGGGTACGTTTATGGGCGTGTTCGTGATGGGGTACGGCATCGTTCGCTTTTTGATTGAGTTTGTGCGCGTGCCCGATGCACAGTTGGGCTATCTGCTAGGCGGCGTCATCACCATGGGCCAGCTGCTGAGTTTGCCGCTCGTGATCGCCGGTCTGGCGCTCATCATCTTCGCCCGACACCGCAATCGCCCCCAGCGCATCTACATCGACGCCTAACCAAGACCACCACAAAGGGGACAGGCACCTTTGTGGTGGTTCGCTGGGCAACGATGACAGAACTGCAACGTTTTCCCAGATAAAACCTGCCAAAATAAACCTGTCCCTTTTTGGCAGGTTTCTAGAAAGGCTTTCGGACTGTGAAGGATCCCGACCTCTCCACAACGGCTGCGCGCGACGCTGCCCGCATCGTCTGGTTTAAGCGCTACCCCGCCAAGCAGACGCTCATCGCATTTTTGCTCGCGCTGTTGGCGACCACGGCGTTTTCCATCGATCCCGCCCCGGTGTCGAGCAACGCAGTCTTGGCGATTGACCCCAAAGCCTCGGGCATGCTGTACGTGTGCTACGAGGTGCTCCTCTCGTTTGCCGGCCATACCGACGCGGTCATGCTGCTTGCGCTTGCCTGCCTGCTCACGCTGCCGTTTCGCTACGTATTCTTTGGCCGCGGCGACGCTTGGCGTCCCTCGGTGATCCTTCCGTCGCTGTTCTTTGCCGTCTGCATGGTGTTTGGCCGCAGCTACGACCTCACCGATTCGGCCGAGATCGTGCTCGGCGACAAGGCCCGCATCATCTGCGCCTGGATAGGCGGTGCGGGCTGGATGCTCTTGGCGGTCGTTGCCTTCTACCTTGCCTTTGAGTGTCTAGATTGGCTGAGCTCTCGGCGCATTCCGTTTTCCGAAGCGCACTTTGGCCGCGTATGGCGTGTGGCTCACGCCGTGCTCTCGGTCCATCCCTTTGCCGGGCCCTTCCTGGTTCTTATGATCGCCTGGGCGCCCACGCTCATCGCTTCGCTGCCTGGCCTTTTTATGGGAGATACGGGTGCGCAGATTCGCCAGTGGTTCAACTACCCCAATGGCACGAGTGACTATCTGCGTCTGCTCAATCCCAATGTGTTGCTCAACGGACATCACCCCGTGGTGCACACGGCTATCATCGGTTCGTGCGTCCAGCTGGGGCTTTCACTGTTCAACAGCGCCAACGCGGGTCTTGCCATCTACACCTGCGCTCAGTTCGCCATTACGGCCGCCTGCATGGCCTATTCCATCTCGTCGCTGCGCAAGCTGGGCGTGAGCCTGCCGGTCCGCGGCGTGATCTTGCTGTTCTTTGTGTTTATGCCCATGTTCTCCAACTACGCGGCGCTGCTTACCAAAGACGTGCTCTTTGCCGACGCGTTTTTGGTGCTGTTGGTGCAGACCGTGAAGCTCGTGGCCTGCGGCCTGCCCCGTCGCGATGCCAATGCCGAGCGTGCGGGCGAACAGAGGCCCGTGCTCTTTGCGCGCCATGATTGGCTGCTGCTCGCTCTGGGCGCCATGGGTTCCACGTTTCTGCGTAACGGCGGCCTGGTATTTCCCCTGGCGGCATGCGTAATCGCGTCGGCGTTTTGCGCATGGGACGCGCATGTGGCTCATCGTGCAGCCAAGCAGGCTGGTGCTGCGCCTTCGGGTGCCATCCCGCGTTTCCGCTGGGTGGGAGTTCTTGCGGTGCTTGCACTCTGTCTTGCTTCTAATATGTACTTCACCAAGGTCTTTATGCCGGTGCACGACATCACGCCTGGTTCCAAGCGCGAAATCCTCTCGATTCCGTTCCAGCAGACGGCTCGTTTCGTCCAAAAGCACGACGGCCTCAACTCGGGCGTCAACCCTACGGTTAAGGAGGACGGCACCATCGTGGAGGCTCCTTGCGACGGCTTGGTGACCGACGAAGAGCGTGCCGTGATCGACCGTGTGCTCAAGTACGAGAACTTGGGCCGCCGTTACAACCCGGATAAGTCGGACGCCGTCAAAAATTGCTTTAACGAGTATGCCTCGCAGGAGGACATCAAGGCCTATTTTGAGGTGTGGGCCCAGATGTTCAAAAAAGATCCCGAGTGCTATATTTCGGCGCTCATCAATAACTACTACGGCTACTTTTATCCGAGTGCCCGCGATGCGTGGGTCTACAGCACGGCGCGCAGTGCCGAGATAATGGCAAAGCCCGATAACCTCAAGTACTTCGACTTCCATCCGGTCGATAGCAAGGTTGTGCGCTGGTGCGACCACCTGATCAACCTGTACCGCGTGGCGGTGCAGCGTATCCCGTTTATCTCGCTCGCCATGAGCTCGGCCACCTATGTGTGGATCATGATCGCCGTGGTGGTCTATCTGCTACGTCGTCATTCGTGGCGCGGGCTGGCCATTTGGGTGCCGCTGCTGGGCGTGCTCGCCGTGTGCCTGATCGGTCCCTGCAACGGCTCGACCTACATGCGCTACCTGTATCCGGTCATCGCCTGCATGCCCTTTGCCATCGGCGCCACCATCACCCGCAGCGACCTCCTCTGGTCCTAATTTGGTGCATTGGGGTCAGGTTACTTTGCACCAAGGGGCTGTATCATCACGACGCCTTCATTTTGGGGTTTATCTCGCAGGCCAGTAGGTATATCATAACGACGTTTGTTTATATTGCCCGAGCATCTGCGCTGGGCTTTAGGTCGAAACCGATAGGAGACACGTATGTCCGGACACTCTAAGTGGGCCACAACCAAGCATCGTAAGGGCGCGCAGGACGCCAAGCGTTCCGCCCTCTTCTCCAAGCTGAGCCGCAACATCACCGTTGCTGCCCGTCTCGGCGGCGACCCGCTGCCTGAGAACAACGCCAGCCTCGCTGCTGCTGTTGCTAAGGCCAAGGCTCAGTCCATGCCCAAGGACAAGATCAAGTCCGCTATCGACAAGGCCTTCGGTTCGGGTGCCGACGCCGCTGTCTACGAGAACATCGTGTACGAGGGCTACGGTCCCGCCGGTGTCGCCGTGTACGTTGACTGCCTGACCGACAACCGCAACCGTACCGCCGCTGATGTCCGTTCCGCCTTCTCCCACGCTGGTGGTAACCTGGGCACCTCGGGCTCCGTCGCCTTCCAGTTTGAGCGCAAGGGCCAGATCGTCGTCGCCAAGGAGATCCTGGACGAGAACGCCAAGAAGGAGACCATGATCGCCAACGGTCCTGCCGGTGACGAGGATGAGTTCATGATGGCCATCGCCGAGGCCGGTGGCGAGGACTACGAGGACGCCGGCGAGGAGTGGATCGTCTGGACCGCTGCTAACGACGTCATGGCTGTCTCCAAGGCGCTCGAGGAGCAGGGCGTCCAGGTCAAGGGCTCCGAGACCACCATGGTCCCGACTACCCCGACCGAGGTCTCCGGTACCGACGCCAAGAAGGTCCAGCGCCTCATCGACCGTCTTGAGGAGCTCGACGACGTCCAGGATGTTTACAGCACCATGGACATGACCGACGAGGTCATCGCTGCCCTCGAGGAGGAGTAGCGCCCACACGGGTTAAGCCGTGCATATCTGGGCATAATGAAGCGAGCATGCAAGCCTCGTGGAATAGATGAGCCGGATCCGCGTGCGTATAGCACCGGACCCGGCTCTTTTATAATGATGCGAACCGTTTTGCATTCTGTGGACCGAAACCTGAAGGGAGCGCGCGTGCGCGTACTCAAACGAGCCCTAGCGATCGTGTATCTTGCCGCCGCCATCGTGGCGCTGGGTACGCTTGTCTGCCAGTTCTGGGGACCGTATACGTATCGCTTTATGCTGCTGTTGCGTGACACCATGCCTCGCGTTGTCGTTACGGTGTGCGCCGCTATCGTGGCGCTTGGCGTGCTCATCGGTTTTTTCCGCCTGATGTTCGCGCGTCGCGAGCCGTCCTGCGTGCATCCGGCAGGGGAGCGCAATATCGAGGTCACGCTTGCAGCGCTTTCCTCGTGCGCCCGTGCCGCGGCGGAGTGCGATGATCGCGTGATGGTTGAGCATATCGAGGCGCGCGTTCAAGGCTCCGACGAGTCGCGCGTTCGTTTTAAGGTCGAGGCCATCGCACTCGACGACCGGGACGTGGCCTCTCAAGCTATCGCGATGCAGCAACGCATCGAGGAGGCCTGCGACACCATGCTCGGCACGCCGGGCACGACCGCGCGCGTCCGTTTTTTGCCGTCCAAGACTACCGTCCAGACCGTGGAGGTTTCCGGTGAGTGATACCAACCAAGACAAGACCGCCCGCACGCCGCGCCTGACGATCGACCAGAACGCTACGCCGGCAGGCGAGTCCGCCGACACCAAGCCCGAGGCCGGCGAGCAGCACGACAGCGCCGCCAACGACTTTGACGAGGCCATGGGTCTCATCAAAGGTACAGGCGCTGCTGTCTGGAGCTACGCCGTGCGCCACCCCAATACTACGCTCGGCGCCTTGGCAGGCTTTATCCTCGCCGTGCTGGTACTTACGTTGGGTCTGTGGGACACGCTCGTCATCGCATTCTTTGTGCTGATCGGCGCCGTGATCGGCCAGATTCGCGACGGCGAGAACGGGATCGTCAACTTCTTCGGCCGTCTGTTTAGCGGCCGCTAATATGAATTCGACTGTCGCATCCGCGGCAGGCATGAGGAGGAACCATGGCTTTTAACACGAAGGTCGATGTGGCCGATACCGAGCTCGAGGCGAATGAGGCCGTCGCCGATGCCGGGGACGTAACGCTCGAGGACGAGGCGCTCGTCGAGGCCGAGTCCGATGCGGACGAGGACAACGAGGAGATGGACGAGGAGGCGGACGAGTCCGAGGACTCGCTGACCTATTCCAACGGCGTGATCGAGAAGATCGTCGCCATGGCCACCCGCGAGGTGCCGCATGTTCTGGGCATGAAGGGTAACCTTATGCACTTTGTGCAGGAACAGTTTGGTGCCGAGAACCTGACCAAGGGCGTGACGGTTGAGGTCACCGATGACAACCGCGTGGTCGTCAACATCTCGGTCATCATCGAGTACGGCGCCTATGCGCCTGCGATCTTTGACGACGTTAAGGCGCGCGTCACCGAGCGTCTGGCCGCGATGACCGGCCTTGAGGTGGCAGGCGTCAACCTGCGCATCGAGGATGTCATCACCCCCGAGGAGTACGAGCATCGCACCAGCCAGCACGAGTAACCTACCAAATAGGGACAGGTTTGTTTCGATAGGTTTTACCTGCGAAAACGCTAAACGGTCGACCGCGCAAGCAAAAGTGCGGTCGACCGTTTTCTATATGCCCCCGATGCAGGCATACCGCTCGTCTAACTAAGGGTTGCAATCTTCGCGTTCCGCGTTACCCTAATGGGCGCATTGTTTCCAAATTGTTAACGAAGGGTTGCCGTAATGGCCGACGAACACGAGACCGAAAGCAAGGCATGGGCGATTGAAGCCGCTGCGGCAGAGGCGGCGTCGCGTGCCGCCGAGGAGATGCATCGTCCTCCGGTGGTGCCGATGGAGCGCGTTGTCGGTCGCGAGGATATCGAACGTGGCGAGCGCGCCGGCCGCAAGCGCAGCCAGGAGCCAGGCTTTCCGCGCTTTTTTGCCGAGCTCAATCTGGGCCTGGTCCTCACGGCGTTCGCCATCGTGGCCTTTAAAACTCCCAATCACTTTGCCTTCGGCGGCACCTCGGGCGTGTCGGTCATTCTTTCCACGCTGTTCCCGACTCTGCCCGTCGGCGTCTTTATGTGGATTATCAACGCGGTCCTGGTCATCCTGGGTTTTATCTTTTTGGAGCGCAAGGCAATCCTTTGGAGCGTCTTTGCCTCGTTTGCGCTTTCGGCCTACGTCTCGCTGTTTGAGCTCTTCATTCCGTCGGATGTTTCGATGACGGGCGATATGTGGCTCGACCTGTGTTTTGCCGTCATCTTGCCGGCGCTGGGCAGTGCCATTGTCTTTGACATTGGCGCCTCGACGGGCGGCACCGACATCCTTGCCATGATTCTCAAACGCCGCACGACGCTTGAGATCGGCCGTGCCCTGTTGCTGGTCGATATCGGCATCGTGACCATTGCGGCTTTCCTGTATGGCCCGCGCATCGGCCTGTACTGCGTGCTCGGTCTGTTTGCCAAGACGCTTGTGGTCGACAAGGCTATCGAGAGCATTCACCTTCGTAAGGTCTGCACGATCATTTGCTCCGAGCCCCTTAAGGTCGAGGAGTTTATCGTCAAGCATCTCAACCGCACGGCAACGATCAGCCGTGGCTACGGCGCTTTCTCGGGCAAGTGCGTCACGGTGATTATGAGCGTGCTGAGCCGTCGCGAGGCAGTGCAACTGCGCCGCTATACCCGCGATATCGATCCGAATGCGTTTATCACGATCGTTGACAGCTCCGAGATTGTGGGCAAGGGCTTCCGCGGCACGAACTAGCGCGGATATACCCTTCGAATCGTTGAATAAAGCTGCCTACGTTGCAAATCGGTCATCTTGGGGTATTTGTCCCCACATTGGGCGATAATGTTGCCAAAGACATCGTTTGCGATCCAGGTGATTCGCTCTAGATACGAAGGGATGATTTCGATGTTCTGTTCGCAGTGTGGCGCCCCCATGGGCGATAACGACAAGTTCTGCGGCGCGTGCGGTGCTCCTAATACCGAGGCCAAGGCCGCCGGCCCCGCCCCCCAGGGACAGTCTCAGCCCCAGCAGTTTGTTCCGCAACCGCCCGTGGCGAATGCGCCAAAGGGCTGTGTGGCTCAGGCGTTCCAAGACATGACCAAGACTCCGGGCGTGCTTCAGCGTGTATGCCAAATCGCGTTTTTGCCGGCGCTGATTTGCGTTGTGTCGGTGCTCGTGCTGTTCATTCCCGTTATCGGCGGTATTGCAGCTGCCATCGGCTTTTTGGCTGCCTACGTGGCGAGCGTGTGCGGTTCTGGCTTTGGCATCGAGTGGGGTCGCGATCTGTCGCTTAAGATCGATGACGGCATGGATCGTCCGTTGATGCGTTCCACGTCGTTTGGTCTCGGAGTCTTTTCGAGCGTTATCTCGGTCGTGCTCGAGGTTATCGCTGTCATTCCCGTTGTTGGTGTAGTGCTTTCGCTGGTGGAGAGCGTGATAATTGGCGCTGCGGGCTCGTATTCGTATTACGGCTCTTATGTACTCGAGGCCGCGCTGTTTGGCTCGCTTGGCTTGCTTGTCCTGGCTATGATTGCCACGGCGGTCCTGGGAGTCTTCTTTAAGATGTTTGCCGACATCGCCGTGATGCACTTTGCGGTGACCGGTCGCGTCGAGAGCGCGTTTTCGCTCGATAAGGTCTGGACGGCCTTTAAGAACAATAAGACCAAGCTGTTCTGCGCTTCGTTCCTTCCCGAGTTTTTGACGGGCTTGGTCGCCAACGTTGTTACATGGATCTTGACAGCCGTCTTTGGCGCCATTGCCTCTGTCGGTATGTATAGCTACTACTATCGTCCTACGGGTATTGAGGCAATTGTTACCGGCGGCATCACGCTCGTGCTGTTCCTAGTGCTGGTCGCTTTTGTTACCGTATTTCTTACGGTCTTTGGCAAGATGCTCAAGCACCGTGCCGTTGGCTACTGGGCCGCACGTTATGCAAGCGAGTGGGCCGAGGAGAACAAGGACGACGTCCTGACTTTTGTATTGCCCTTCGAGAAGAAGTTCGCCGCTTCGGGTTACAGTGCTCCGGATACTTCGCCAACGCCGAAGCCTGAGCCCACGTCGAACCCTGAGCCCGCGCCCGAGCCGGAGCCTGCGCCCGAGCCGGCGCCTGCACCTGAGCCGGCGTCCGAGTCAAGCTCCGACGAGGACCCTCGGGACGAGTAGCCCTGCCGCCTGCCATTTGGGGACGGGGTTGAAATGGTAGAAATAGCGCTTGACAAATAATGAGAGGGCGGATGTTCGTTCCAACATCCGCCCTCTCATTATTTTGAATGTGTGTTTGAAGAATCTTGCAGTCTACTCGCCATGCTTCTCCTCGTGGCGAGCAGCAGCCCGCGCATCGTGGATGCCTTTGATTGCGGCATGGCGGGCGGTGCGGGCGTCGTGCATGGCGTCGCGGGCCTCGGCGGCCGTCGCCTTGGCAGAGCGCAGCTTGGCTGCCAGGTCGGGATTGGTCTCGGCAACCGCGGCGATCGTGGGGCCGTCGAGCTCTTCTTGCGTGGGCTCGGCAAAAAAGTCGATGGCATACTGAGCGGCTACCATGGAGCCCTTGGCGAGCACGCTCTCGTCGATCTTATAGAAGCAGGAGTGCTGGGCATAGGTGGCGCCAATCTGGGGGTTGCGCGTGCCAACAAAGGCGAGCACGCCCGGTACGCGACGCAGGTACTCCGAGAAGTCCTCGCCCGAAAGCGTGCCGCGGTAATGGCCCTCGCCCGCGGGGCCCAAGCACTTGAGCACAGCTTGGCGGCAGCGCTCGCTCGAGGCGGCATCGTTTTCGACCTTGTAGTTGGCAATGGTGTAGTCGGTGAGTTCGGCCTCGGCGCCTAGTGCTGCTGCGGTGTGCTCCACGATGCGGCGCATAAGCTCGGGCATCTCTTCATGCGTCTTGTCGCCATAGGTGCGCACCGTGCCGGCGAGGTACGCCGTGCCGGCGATAACGTTGCGCGCGGTGCCGCCATGCAGCTCGCCGACGGTGATGACGGCGGGTTCGTAGGGGCTAATCTCGCGCGAGACGATGGTCTGCAGGGCGTTGACGATTTCGGCGGCAACCATAACGGCATCGTGGCCGCGCTGGGGCATGGCGCCATGGCACGAGGTGCCGCGGACGTCGATGCGGAACCAGTCGGTGTTTGCCATGCGCGGGCCGGGCTCGCAGCTTACGGTGCCGGCATCGACCTCGCTCCAGATGTGCGCGGCGTAGGCGCCGTCGACGCCATCGAGTACGCCCGTGCCGATCATGAGTTTGGCTCCCTGGCCGTTTTCCTCGCTGGGCTGGAATACGATGCGAATCTCGCCGTGGATGTCATCGGTCATGTGGCGCAGAATCTGCAGCGTGCCGAGCATCATGGCGATATGGCAGTCGTGACCGCAGGCGTGCATGCAGCCCTCGTTGACGCTGGCGAACTCCTCGCCGGTCTGCTCGGTGACAGGCAGGGCGTCGATATCGGCGCGCAGCAGGATACGGCGGCGCGGCGTGCCGTCCTCGCGGTAGGCATCCGGCGCGGTACCGCGAAGCGTCGCCACCAGGCCCGTCTTGAGCGGACGCTCGTAGGGGATATTCATGGCGTCGAGCTGGTTGGCGATGTCGGAAGTCGTGCGCTCCTCGGCAAGGCTCAGCTCCGGGTGCTTATGGAAGTGCCGGCGCTGCTTGATGATATAGGGCTCAAACTCGGCGGCGATATCTCGGATGGCCGCGGTGACGTCGTCTGCCGCGCGAACCTCGGTTGCCGCCATAATTTGCTGTGCCTTGGTCTTCGTCATGGTCGATTTGCTCCTTGTTGGCTCGATCGCAAAATCGTACAGGCTCTCTCCAGTATGCCACCTGCCGCTAGGGCTGGTAAAGTTGCCGTTTGCCGCTTGGGGTTTTGTTGCAAGGGTGGGGGAGTACACTCGGGAGTGTTGAATTTCCTGCCAGAGATGGGGATGCCCATGCAACATATCGATCGGATTATCCGCTCCAAGAACGTCTTTACCGCGCAAGACGGTATCGATACCGCCCGCGAGCTGGCGATTGCCATTGCGGGCGATCGCATCGTCGCGGTCGGCACGCCCGATGACGTGATTGCCGCCGCCCCTGCTGCCACGCCGGTGGTCGACTACGGCGAGCAATTCATCTGCCCCGGTTTCCATGATGCGCACCTGCACTTCTTCCATACCTCGGTCGGTTCCTCGCCGTACATGCTCATGGATATGGGCACGTCAGAGGCGGCACTGGTGCAGCATGCGCTCGAGTTTTCCCAAGGCTTGCCCGATGACGCCTGGGTCGTGACCCAGGGCTGGCGCGATTACCGCTGGGATCCGCCCGAGCATCCTACCAAGGCTTCCCTCGACGCCGCCTTCCCCGATCGCCCCTGTGTTATGTATTCGGGCGATGGGCATACCCTGTGGCTCAACAGCCGCGCACTCGAAGCCCTCGGCGTGACGCGCGACAGCGAGCCTCCGGCGGGTGGCAGTTACGACAAGGATGCAAATGGCGAACTCACGGGTATCGCTCACGAGGCTGCGGCCATGCAGCTGCTGCCGCGCTGTCTTGAGTGGCTGGGCGAGGACCGCATCGCGAGCGCTTACGCCGACCAGATGAAGCGTATGGCCGAGCAAGGCATCACCTCGATTTGCGACATGTCGCTCATGCCCATGCCGGGCTGCGACTTTATTCGCGACGATGTTTACGACAAGCTGCAGGCCGCCGGCAAGCTGGGCATCCGTGCCCATCTGTTTCCCACGCTGCTGGACGACCAATCGCGCTTGGAAGAACTCCAGACCCGCTATGCGAACAACGCGCTGCTCTCGGCGCCAGGCTTTAAACAGTTCTTCGACGGCGTGTCGAGCGAGCATACCGCATACCTCACTGAGCCCTATACCAACCCGCGCTTCCCGGGCGACCAGGGTCGTCTGACGGTTCCCGTCGAGCGCATGCGCAAGTTGGTTCTGGCGGCAGCCGAGCGCGGCCACACCGTGCGCATCCACGTTATCGGCGATGGTGCCATTCATGCTGCGCTCGATATCTTTGAGGAGGTGGCAGAGCTCTACGGTCTGCCCCCGCACGGTCATAACACGCTTGAGCATCTGGAGAATCTGCTGCCCGAGGACATCGATCGTCTGCGCAAGCTCAACGTCATTGCCTCGAGCCAGCCTTGCCACATCACGCTCGACCCGGGTGGCCCGGAGCGCGACCTGGGCCTGGAGCGCAGCCGCATCATGTGGCCGTTTGCGACCTATAAGCAGCGCGGCATCCGCCAAGCTTTCGGTACCGATAGCCCCATCACAGCCGTTACCAGCATGAACGTGCTCTACACGGCTATCACGCGCCAAGACCCCCGCAGCCACTGGCCCGAGGGCGGCTGGCTCCCCAGCGAGCGCATCGACGCGGCTACAGCTCTGCGCAGCTACACCCTGGGCAGCGCCTACGCAGCAGGTGACGAGCAAAACCTCGGCAGCCTGGAGCCCGGCAAATACGCCGACCTGGTAGTCCTGGACCAAAACCCGCTCACCGTTGACCCCCAAGAGCTCCAAGACACCAAAGTTCAGGCCACCTACCTGGCAGGCAACTTGATTTACGAGCGCTAATAATCATGCCGTACCGTTAAGCGCGGCTCGGGCAGCCTATTTTGGGATGGCGCTCGAGCCGCGTTTGTATATCGGTGGGGACTCGCTATGAGCGTCCCTGCTCTGCTTGATTTGAGCGTAGGGTGGGGCGCCGCTGCCCCGCGCATTTAATTTGGACATCAGCAATGCCGTCTCTTGGTGTTTTGCATACTTTCCATTGCAGATTGCATAAAAAGGCTGGGATGTTCTTTCTGGTCCTGATGTACCCCCGCCTGGGCCGTGCAAAAAAACGGAGTATTCAGCACCGCAAGCCCCGCCGGTGCCGCTGCAGTTGAGTAACATTGCGGAGATTGACGTCATTTTGGGGTCCGACGTGGCGCGAGGCACGCTTGTTTGTCTCGACGAGCTCTGTCTACCGACCCAAATCGCCGGTCGAAGGCGTCTTTGGGACCAATATGGTGTGTCCGGCGCGTATGCAGCCGCCCTGGCCTGCTGAATACTCCCAAAAATGCACGGTGCTCCCTGGGGGACCCGTGCGCGCGACGAACACCATGCCCATGTCGCTATCCGCATCGCCATTTTGCTGTACTGACTTTTCTGAATACCGGGCCCGATAACGTTGACTCAGCTCCCGTGTGGCGCCGGAGGGGCGGGGCATAAGGTTTCCTGCTCGGGCAGTCCTGCTCGCACGAAGGCCACATTAAGTGGCCTTCGGCTCGTGCGGAACTCGCGATAAACCTTATGCCCCGCCCC
>CAJLVJ010000009.1 GCA_905210085.1 uncultured Collinsella sp.
CCTCGCCCTCGACGTTCTCGCCGGAGTTGAACTTCTCCTCGATGCGGTTCCAAGCACGCTCGTACTCGGCACGCTTCTTGGACAGGACCAGACGACCGTCCTTGTCCTCCTTCTGAAGAACCAGAGCCTCGATGGGATCACCGAGTGCAACGATGTCTGCAGGGTTAGCGTCCTTGCGGATGGACAGCTCGCGGACCGGGATAACGCCCTCGGACTTGAATCCGATGTCAACGAGCACCTCGTCATGCTCGATCTTAACGACAGTGCCGTTAACGAGATCGCCCTCATCAAAGTCGGTAATCGTACCGTCGATGAGGTTGTTCATCTCCTCCTCATTGACATCGTCAAGAGAGAAAATGGACGAGTTCTGAATCTCACTCAAAGGTGGACCCCTTTCGAACTACGGGGCCCCGATTGCTAGGACCTACAGAAGGGTGCGACAAGCACACAACGTTTAGGAACACTCGGGAGCCGACAGATACTAATGTGACGCTTATGCAATCACGTTCGTATAGGTTACGGGGAAATGAGTTCGATTTCAAGCGTGAACTGCGATTTTTTACTCGTGTGGAGACTTTTTCGTAATCTTATGAACACACGTCTCCACAACTTGACGATAACCAGCCGGGCATTTGGCTTTGGGGTAAAGTATCCGGAGCCAACGACTCTAGATCAAATTTACGAGAAAGGTGCCCGCGTGCTCAAAGCAGTCGTTTTCGATATGGACGAGACGCTTCTTAGCATCAACCTCAACGCGTTTATCCTTCGCTATTTTAAGGATGTCTCATCGATGCTCGCTGATATCGGGCACCGCAGCCGCGGTGGCACGATGGCACGCCTCGGCACCATCCTGGTCGATCTCAACGCCAATCGTCGCAGCGGCACGGACAATCGCACCAATCTTGAGTTTTACCAAGAAGAGGTTGAGCGCCGGTGCGGCATTTGCCTCTCGGACCCACTCATCTACGAGGCGTTTACCTACTACGAGCGCGAAGTTCTTCCGTACAAGAACGACGATATCATTAACGCCCACGCCATGCCGGGCGCACACGCCGCGCTCCAGGCCGTACAGGACGCAGGGCTGCGTTGCGCGCTCTTTACCAACCCCAGCTTTCCCCAGGGGGCCATCGAGTGCCGCATGGGTTGGGGCGACTTGGCTGACGCTCCCTTTGAGCTTGTCACGCACATGGGAAACGCTACTCGCTGCAAGCCCGATGCCACCTACTATCTAGAGCAGCTTCAGGTGATGGGGCTCGAGCCGCACGAGGTCCTTATGGTGGGCAACGATCCCAAGCGCGACTTCCCGTCCCCCGATTGCGGCATCCAAACCGCCTTTGTGGGCCAGGGCAAGCCCAGCCGAGCCACCTGGCGCGGAACCATGGAAGACTTCGCCCGCGACTTTAACGCCGTAGTAGAAGCCTTCTACGAACACCAAATAGCCGACGAACTGTCATAGGACCCCTCGCTCCAAACAAAATAGCGCCGCAGGTTGAGCATGAGTCAGCGAAAACGCCCCTAAGCGAGCAATGTGCCTTGAAAGAGGAGGGCATAGGCCTTCTGGCCATGCCCGACGATTGAAAGGCAGATTGCCGCTTAGGGGCGTTTGCAGCGTCGACTAGTTACGCGGTTTGGTAAAACCGCGTAACTAACATACCTGCGTTTTGCCGATCATGATGTTGAGGATCTCGACGTCGGTATCTTTCATGCCCACGCGGCCCACGTAGCCCATGCTGGCAATCGTCTGCTCGACGGTATCTTGGATCAGGCCCTCGCCGGCGCGGAAGCCGCGACCCTGCATGGCCATATCGTGGCCCAGAATCGCCGCATCAACGGCAGCCGAGATCTTGGCGGCACAGCTCGCCTTGGCGCCGTCGCACACGATGCCGCCCACGTTGCCAAGCGTATTCGAGACCGTCGCGCCAATCTGCTCGCGCGTGCCACCGCACAGCCAGGTAATCGCGGCGCCGGCACCGCACGCGGCGCAAATGGCACCGCAAAACGCCGAGAGCGCACCAATATAGCTCTTGATATGCACGGCGATAAGATCGGACAGCATCACGGCGCGCACCAGGCGCTCGTGGTCGCAGCGCAGGTACTCGGCATACTCCATGACGGGCAATGCGCAGGTAATGCCTTGATTGCCCGAGCCGCACACAATAGCGACCGGCAGCGCGCAACCGTTCATGCGGGCGTCGGACCCGGCGGCCGCACGGGCGCGGGCACGGCAGGCGACGTCATCGGCACGAGCACCCAGCAGCGTACGACCCACCTCGGCGCCCCAAGCGTGCGCAAGGCCCTCGGCACTGATCGCGCCATTCAGCTCAATCTGACGCTCAACGGCAGCGCGGGCGTCCTCAATGTCGCCGTCCTCGATAAAGTCGATGATGGACTCAATCGACATGGGCGTGTCGGCGTTATCTGCCGCACGCTCGGCCACCACGCGCTCGGCGCAGGCGGCACACTCCCCCGCCGACTTGCCGCATACCGGAATACCGTCGAGCGTATGGCACGTGACGTTGGTGTGGTGGTCGGTAATCTCGACGACCGCGGTATGGCCCCCGGCCGTCGCAGTCACCTTGATGTAGAGGTTGGGCACACCTTCGACAAGCGACACATCGCAGTAGCCGGCGTCGGCGAGGAGCTCGGCCACGCGAGCACGGTCTTCATCGTTAACGCTCTCGAGCACCTCGAGCGCGCTCTTGGCGTCGCCGCCCACGGCACCCAGCACGGCCGCGGCCTCAATACCGTGCAGACCGCCCGAGTTGGGCACGGTCACGCTCTTGACGTTCTTGATGATGTTGCCCGAGCAGGCAACATCCATATGATCGGGTTCGCAACCAAGCGTCTGGCTCGCCAACGCCGCTGCATAGGCAACGGCAATGGGCTCGGTGCAGCCGAGTGCACAGACAAGCTCGCGGTTCAAAACATCGCAAAACGCGGCATCGCGAAGAGAATCGGTAGGCATAGGTATCTCCTACTTGTATAACGGACAGGACTCTCGAAAATAATTAGCTCTTTTATTTGATAACAATGCATCAAAAACCGCAACCATGGTTCCGGCGGACGGCGCTCGAGCACAAATTGGCAGCATTATTCATGAGAAGCCGATCTTGTTGCATGCTAAAGCGTTTGACCAAAAAACGCCCGAGCGTTTACGCAAGAGTCGCGCTATCATGCAGTCGAACGCGGTAAACACCTTTAGCATTTGCGCCGCACAGACCAGAGAGGAACCATCCATGAAGATCGGTATCGGTAACGACCACGCCGCCGTCGAGCTCAAGAACATCATCTCCGAGCACCTAAAGGAGCGTGGCTACGAGGTCGTGAACTTTGGCACCGACACCTCCGAGAGCTTTGACTACCCCATCGCCGGCTACAAGGTGGGTAAGGCCGTTGCCAACGGCGACGTCGACCTGGGCATCCTCATCTGTGGCACCGGCGTCGGTATCAGCCTGGCTGCCAACAAGGTAGAGGGCGTGCGCGCCGTCGTGTGCTCCGAGCCCTTCAGCGCCAAGCTCTCCCGCATGCACAACAACACCAACGTGCTCGCCTTTGGCGCCCGCGTCGTGGGCTCCGAGCTCGCCAAGATGATTGTCGACGAGTGGCTCGACGCCGAGTTTGAGGGCGGTCGTCACGAGCGTCGCGTTAACCTCCTCAACGAGATCGACCACACGCGCGGCCTCAAGGTCGTCGACGAGGCCTAAACTACTCAGTGCCACAAGCTAACAGCAGGGGCCCGCTCGGTACTCATGTCCGAGCGGGCCCCTTCATAGATTCTGGAATAAAAGGGCGCCGCGGATGGAGTTCCGCGGCGCCCAAGCCACACGCTAACAGCTTTAAGGAGTCAAAGCTGGTTTAGCCAAAGAAGCGCTTGATCTCGATCTCGGCGTTCTCCAGGCAGTCGGAGCCGTGAATCACGTTGGCGTTGACATCGACAGCGAAATCGCCGCGAATGGTGCCGGGGGCAGCGTCAAGCGGGTTGGTAGCGCCCATGAGGGTGCGCATCTTGGAGACAGCGGAGAGACCGGAAACGACCATCTTGACGACCGGACCGCTCGTCATAAAGTCGCAGAGACCGCCAAAGAAGGGCTTGTCCGCCAGATGGGCGTAGTGCTCCTCGACGGTAGCGCGCTCGAGCGTAGTCATCTCCATGCGCTCGATGACAAGGCCGCTGCGCTCAATGCGGGCAACAATCTCGCCGATCTTGCGGTCGCGCACGGCGTCGGGCTTAATCATGATGAAGGTCTTCTCGATAGCCATAAGGTAGCCTTTCAAGTAGGTTCGCGCGTGCCCAAGTCCCATTCCGGCACCCGCCCGGACTGCATCGTAACAGAGTTTTAGCTGCAGTTAAACAAAAAACCGTTTATTGAAACGATACAATTTATTAAAGCGCTCCATATGTGTCACTTCTGTTTCGAAGCCCGATTAGAGTACCATCCGACCGCCCATCAACCGCATCGAACAGAGCAGGCGGTCGGTTGCCGCCCGCGAACGTAACCCCTTCACAACCTGCCCAAAGGTCCTACAGAAGTTCTCGACAAGCCCCTCCCCCATAGCAACAAAATACGGGCGCCCACATCAGCAGGCGCCCGTAAAGTGAAAACGATTTATCAATAAATGGCCAAAACAGCTTCAGCCAAATCCCTACTTTACCCCGTGGCCCATCTCGACGACGTTGGTCAGCGATCCAAACACGCCCTCGTCGGCAACGAGCTGTGCCTCGGCACGCTGCAGCTGCACGGCAACGGCGGCAGGAGCGGTGCCGCCCTCGGTCGTGCGCGCGGCGACAATCGACGGGATGTCGAGCGCCTCGGTAATATCGTGCTCAAAGAGCGGGCTTGCCTCCTGGAACACCTCAAACGGCAGGTCCTCAAGATTGCAGCCGCGCTTCTCGCACATCAGGACCAGATGGCCCACCACGGCATGTGCCTCGCGGAACGGCAGACCGCGCTTAGCCAGGTAATCGGCAACATCGGTAGCGGCAAGGTGTCCCACGCCGCACTCGCGCGCCATGGCATCCTCGTTGACGGTCCACGTCGAAATCATACCGGCCATAACCGACAGGCACTGCATGAGCGTGTGAGCGGTATCGAGCGCGCCCTCCTTGTCCTCCTGCAAGTCCTTGTTATAAGCAAGCGGCAGGCCTTTCATGGTCACGAGCAGCTGCACCAGGTTGCCATACACACGGCCGCTTTTGCCGCGGATAAGCTCGGCAAAGTCGGGATTCTTCTTCTGCGGCATGATGGACGAGCCGGTGGAGTAGGAGTCGGAAAGCGTGATAAAGCCAAATTCGGAGCTCGACCACAGCACGATCTCCTCGGAAAGACGCGACAGGTGCATCGCCATGACGGAGCCGGCGTAATGCAGATCGAGCAGGAAATCACGGTCGGAAACCGCATCGAGCGAGTTGGGAATCACGCCCGCAAAGCCAAGTTCGGCAGCCGTCATCTGGCGATCGAGCGGATAACTCGTACCGGCAAGCGCGGCAGCACCCAGCGGACAGTTGTCGGCGGCATCAAAGGCGGCCTTCAAGCGTGTAAAGTCGCGCGCGAACATCCAGGAATACGCCAGCAGATGATGCGAGAGCAGCACGGGCTGAGCGTGCTGCATGTGCGTGTAGCCCGGCAGAATCACCTTGTCGTACTTCTTGGCCGCATCCACCAGCACATGGCGCAGCTCAAGATTGGCCTCCATGAGCTCCTTGGCCAGCGCCTTGACGCCCAGGCGCGTGTCGGTCGCCACCTGGTCGTTGCGCGAACGCCCGGTATGCAAGCGCTTACCGGCCTCACCGATGCGACGCGTCAGCTCGCTCTCGATAGACATATGAATGTCCTCGTCGTTGATATCGAAGGTGAAGTTGTCGGCATCGATATCCTGCTCGATTCCGGTCAGGCCCTCGGCAATCGCCTGCTCGTCCTCGGCACTGATGATGCCCTGGGCGGCCAGCATCTTGGCATGTGCCTTAGAGCCGGCGATATCCTGCTTATAGAGATGTTTGTCGACCGGCAGCGACGCGCCAAACTCCTGCGTGACCTCGGCCACGCCCGCCTCAAAACGACCGCCCCAAAGAGCCATGGGATCGTCCCCTTTCATCAAATACCAAACGAAGCGCCCAAAGCAATGCGCCATGTCGCTAAAGCGATTTACCAACCGCTAGTTTTGCACATTCCCCACTGCATGCGGGGCCATGTAGCTAATTTGCAAAGAAGTGACGCACCATGCACTTGGCACCCAACGTCTCCCTCCGGATGTTGCCCTGCGAACCGTCAATCCAAGCCTTCAGGCTCATAGGGACGTCCTCGACCTTTGCAGCATCGAGCTCGGGCGCGAGGGCAAATAAAGCATGCGCGATGACATTGAACATATTGGATACTCCTCATATATAGGCGCAAGGCCGACAAATTGATAGAAAGAGCCCCGCCGGACAACCCCGGCGGGGCTCGGACTCAGCCGCAAGCGCGGCGTCATATATGCGGGCGGAACGTAGGGGCCACCGATGTTAAGAAGTGTCAGCAAGCATAACGAAAGGTAGGGACCCCGTGCGCCCGTTTTGTATCACGCGGATGGGCCGCGCGGATACCAAGGGAAGGAAAAGCCTTAGGCCTGGGCGGCAGCAGAGCTGGGACCCTGGACCTTTGCCCACGTCTTGAGCGACAGCGTATCGATCTCGATAAAGCCGGCGCTGGCCTTCTCGTCAAACGTGGTGTCGCGGTCGTAGGTAGCCAGACCGTAGTCGTAGAGGCTGAAGGGGCTCTTGCGGCCGACGACATGGCAGTTGCCCTTAAAGAACTTCAGGCGGACGGTGCCGGTCACGAACTTCTGGGTGTCGGCCATAAAGGCGTCGAGCGCGTTCTTGAGCGGGCTGTACCACTGGCCGTTATACACGGCGGTGGCCCAATCCTGCTCGAGCTTAATCTTAGTCTTGAGCAAGTCGCCCTCGACGCAAATGTCCTCGAGCGCCTTGTGGGCGGTGATGAGCGTCAGGGCGCCGGGAACCTCGTAGCACTCGCGGCTCTTAAGGCCCACCAGGCGATCCTCGACCAGATCGAGACGGCCAAAGCCATTGTCGCCCGAAATCTTGTTGAGGGCGATGACGATCTCGGAGAGCTTCATCTTCTTGCCGTCGACGGCGACAGGCTTGCCGGCCTCAAACTCGATCTCGGTATAGGTCGGGGTGTCAGGCGTGTCCTCGGGGTTCTTGGTCATAACCCAAGCGTCGTCGAGCGGCTCGTTCCAGGGATTCTCCAGGTGACCGCACTCAATGGCACGACCCCACAGGTTGTCGTCGATGGAGTAGGGGTTGTCGTTGGCACCCTCGGGAACCGGCACGTTGTGAGCGTGGGCATAGGCGACCTCGTCGGGACGGCACTTCAGATCCCACTCGCGCACCGGGGCGATAACCTTGAGCTCGGGGTCGAGGGCCTTGACGGCGGCCTCAAAACGGACCTGGTCGTTACCCTTGCCGGTGCAGCCGTGGGCGACGTAGGTCGCGCCAAACTCGTGGGCGACCTCAACAAGCTTCTTGGCAAGCAGCGGGCGAGACAGGGCGGAGAGCAGCGGATACTTGTTCTCGTACATGGAGTTTGCGGCGATGGCCTTAGTCAGGAACTCATCGGAGAACTCGTCGCGCAGGTCGAGTACCTGGCAATCGAGAACGCCCAGGTCGAGCGCCTTCTGCTTCTTGGCATCCAGTCCGGTCTCTTCCTGGCCCACGTTGCCGCAGACGCAAACGACATCGAGATTCTTCTCGTCCTGGAGCCACTTGACACATACGGATGTATCAAGACCACCGGAATATGCGAGAACGACTTTTTCCTTGCTCATGGCTGTTTCCTTTCGCCCTTGGTAGCTAGTTAGAACATCGGTCAGTTGCAAGTCATTTCAAGGTCATATACCGTGCAATATCAGGTTAAATAGCAAAAATCAGCACATACATGCCCTAGAAACATGCAGCAATGTCGTGCTAAAACCCAACGACCTCAAAATGACTCTGTTGAGGCATTGCGCCCCATGCGGACAGAGACGATTGTTATCGTCGTCGGGAAATTGCGCGCTGGCGTCGGATGGCATTGTCTGCAGTGGTGATGATCGTTACGAACTGCATCTGCCTCTCCTTTCACCTATCGCCGGGCGCAATTCTAATATCGTAAACGGTACCTTTTCCTCGGTAAGCGGTTGTTTTTCCGTCTCCGTTTTCGATGGTCGCTATATTACGCTAAAGTGCCCGCAGCACAAGCGACAAATTCAAATTTCTGAAAAGTTTTTTCATTACTTTGTGAAGCGTGGTGCAAATACGCTCCGTTCCTGCGAAAATACGCCCGACTACGAATTGATGGTTATAACGTCTGAAACAATCTCGAAACGAAAGGCTCGCTTTTATGCAAACTTACGAATCGGACGCCAATATCGGAAACATTAAGATTCTCGCCGTCGACATGGACAAGACGCTGCTGACCGACGAGCGCGTGCTGCCCCAGGGTCTTGATGAGCGCCTGGACAAGCTCGCCGACGCCGACATCGTATTCTGCCCCGCCAGCGGACGTCCCGCCCCCAAGCTCGAGGAGATGTTCGAGGGCATCAAGAACCGCCTCGCCTTTTGTCCCGACAACGGAGCTTGCGTGATCTATCGCGGCAGCTATATCTATAAGAGCAATATCGACGTAGAGCTGTATCAGCAGGTCTTGAACCGTGCCTCGGAGGATCCTCGCGCTGTCCCCGTCCTGTGCTGCTTCGACGAGTTCTACGTGCTTGCCCGCGACCATCAATACCACGACGAGATCAGCGTCTACTACAACACAATCAACTACGTCGACAGCTTTGAGGGCATTGATTTCGAGTCCAACAAGATTTCGGTCTTCTTCCCCGGCTACGACGCCGAGCCCGCTTTCCGCGAGACCTATAGCCCCGAGTTCTCGGATAAGCTCTACGTCACCAACGCTGGGCGCGAGTGGATCGACTTTATGAACCTGGGCGTCGACAAGGGCGCCGGCGTCGCTCACCTGTGCGAGCACCTGGGCATCGATATCGCCGACGCCGCCGCCGTGGGCGATACGTACAACGACATCCCCATGCTGGAGCGCGTTGGTCACAGCTTTATCGTGGACAATGCCGAGGAGCACATGAACGCGCACGCCAAGTGGCGCATTCCGAGCAACAACGACGGGGGCGTACTGACGCTCATCGACGCCATCCTGGCGGCTCGTTAACGTGGCTCGTTGGGCCTGGCCGGGCGGCACGGGTTAACTTTTCGCTCGGTCAGGTCCTGCGCAAGACGAAAGCCACATTAAGTGGCTTTCTTTGCGTGCGGAATCTACGAAAAGTTAACCCGTGCCGCCCGGCCAGGCCCTAGGTTTACTTACCTGCCGCCAAGATGGCGTCTTGAGTGTCTAGATACTTAGGCTGAATTTAATTGAACGAAGGACGCTCCTTGTTGATAAGGGGCGTCCTTCTGTTTTTGGTTACTTTGGAACTGTGGTTGCTTCCCTATTTAGCGTCGGCCCAGGTTATGCCGGTGCTGGCTTCGGCGATTAGGGGGACGCGGAGGTCTACTACGTGTTCCATGACGTCGCGGACCATGGTGGTCAGGCGCTCGACTTCATCGACGGGGCACTCAAAGTCCAGTTCGTCGTGTACCTGCAAGATCATGTGGGCGGCAAAGCCCTCCTCTTCCAGACGGCGGCTTACGCGGGCCATCGCGATCTTGATGATGTCGGCGGCGGTTCCCTGCATGGGGTGGTTCATGGCCGTGCGCTCGCCAAAACCGCGGAGTTGCGGGTTTTTGGCCTTGAGCTCCGGAATATGACGACGGCGGCCGTACATGGTCTCGGCGTAGCCCGTCTGCTTGGCGCGCGCCACCACGTTGTCGAGGAATGTACGCACGCCCGGGTAGGCCTCGTAGTAGCGGTCGATCATGTCACGCGCCTCGGCCATCGAGATATGCAGCGACTGTGACAGACCATAGGCCTGCTGGCCGTACACGATGCCAAAGTTCACGGCCTTGGCGCGACTGCGCAGGTCGGGCGTTACCTCGGACACCGGCACACCAAATACGCGCGCCGCCGTCTCGGCATGGAAGTCCTCGCCCTCGTTAAAGGCGCGCACCAAGTGCTCGTCACCCGAGAGATGTGCCAGCAGACGCAGCTCTATCTGCGAGTAGTCCACCGCCAAAAAGACGCTTCCCTCGCCTGCCGAAAACGCCGTCTTGACGGTACGACCCAGCTCCGAGCGCGTCGGGATGTTCTGCAGGTTCGGGTCGCTCGAGGACAGACGCCCCGTTGCCGTGATGGTCTGGTTGTACGTGGTGTGCACGCGACCGTCACCACGGCGCAGCGGGCCCAGCGTATCCAGATAGGTGGACTTGATTTTGGACTTTTCACGCCAATCCAAGATCAGACGCACGATTTCGTGGTCGCGGGCAAGGTCGCTCAACACCTTGGCGTTGGTCGAATAGTAGCCGCGCTTAGTCTTCTTGAGGCCCTTGGTCGGAAGCCCCATCACATCAAAGAGCACATGCGACAGCTGCATGGGACTGCCAATATTAAAGGTCTCGTCACCCGCCAGGTCGCGAATGCTGCGCTCGACCTCGGTGATCTGGGTCGCCAGGCCCTCGGACAGATTACGCAGGCGGTCGGGATCCACGAGCATTCCCGCGCGCTCCATCTTGGCAAGCACCGGCACGAGCGGCATCTCGATGCCATCGAACACGTTGGCGGCATTCTCACGGGCCATGCACTCGCGCAACGGCGTCACGAGCGCCAGCGTCAGAGCCGCAGTACGGGCGGCAGGCGCTGGAGCGTCCTCACCAGCACCCTCTGCACCGCGCGCCGCAGGCAACGCCATCTGCAGATACGTATCGGCAAGATATGCCTCATCGAACTCGGAGCGATCGGAATCCAGCAGATAGGCAGCGACCACGGTATCGAAGATACGCGTGGAATCGGCAGCGAGCGGATCCATGAGCTCGGGCTCAGAAGAATCGATGGGCGAAAGCTCGTGCAGCAGCGCCTTCGTATCCGGGCTCGCCACGCGGCCCTCCATAAACAGGCGCGCAAGCACGCCGGCGATCACACCGTGAGCGAAGTTGAAGCCATCGACTACGGCAGTGGAGGCGCCGTCGCCCTCCTCGAGCGCGAACAGGCCCTTGGACGTCGCCAACCACAGCGTGCGCGTCAGTCCAAAGAGCGCGCCCTCTTCCTTATCGTCGTCCACCACGGCGGCGACCCACTCGCCAGCATCAATCGCGCGGGAGACCTCAGCCGCAACGGCACCAAGCGCGTCAGCATCGCCGGCGGCTGCGCGAACCATCGCAGGTATCTCAAACACACTGGAGGAGGCAGCAGCGCCACCCTCGTCACCGATCAGCGCCAAGAAACGGTTCTGCATGGCAGTGATGCCGAGCGTACCCAGTGCCGCGGAAACCTCATCGGCAGAATACGCCGGGAAGGACGTCGCCTCAAAATCGAGCTCAACGGGCGCATCGGTGCGGATGGTCGCCACCTTACGGCTCAGCAGTGCGTCGTCGATGTGTGCACGCAGGTTCTCGCCCATCTTGCCCTTGACCTCGTCGGCATGTGCGATGACCTCGTCCAGGCTACCGTACTGTGCAATGAGCGCGCTCGCCTTTTTGGGGCCGATGCCCGGCACGCCGGGGATGTTATCGGACGTGTCGCCCTTCAGACCATAAAAGTCGGACACGAGCGCCGGCGTGATGCCGTGATACAGATCGTCTACGCTCTCGGGCGTCATGATCGCCACGTCAGACAGGCCCTTGCGGGTCGAGACCACGTTGACGTGCTCGGTCACGAGCTGATACATATCGCGATCACCGGTCACCAGCAGCATGTCACAGCCGGCCTGCTCGCCCAGGCGCGCCATAGTACCCAGGATGTCATCGCCTTCCCAGCCCTCGGACTGCAAAATCGGCACGTTGAGCGCGGCGAGCAGCTCCTTAATCATGGGAAACTGCGCGTGCAGATCGGGGTCCATGGGCGGGCGCTGCGCCTTGTACTGCGGCAGCATCTCCATGCGCACGCGCGGCTTGCCCTTGTCAAACGCCACAACAACGCCGTCGGGGCTAAAGGCATCGATCATCTTGAGAAACATGTTCAGGAAGCCAAAGATCGCGTTGGTGGGGCGGCCGTCCGGCGCGTTCATGGTCGGCGGCACGGCGTGGAAGGCGCGATGCATGAGCGAGTTGCCGTCGATAACGGCAAAGGTACGGCGCTTGTCAGACATATTGAATACCTCGCTTTGGGCTGGGCACGGTTTGCTCACTCCAGTTTACACGCTCCCCGCCCCGCGGCCACCTCACATCAAGCTCCCCCGCCACCGTGAGCCCGCGCGTGATACGATGGCTCACGGTACATCAACCAGCACGATCGATCCGAAAGGAGCCTGCGTCATGGAGCGTCCCTGCGCATGGAAAAAGTACACGCCACAGCAAGTCGAGGAGCTCGAGGAGCTTTGCCGCGGCTATAAGCAGTTTTTGAGCGAGAACAAGACCGAGCGCCTGTGCGTCAAGACCGGCATCAAGATGGCCGAGGAGGCGGGATACGTCGACCTGGAGACCGTGATCGCCGAAGGCCGCGAGCTCAAGGCAGGCGACAAGGTGTACGCCGCCAATCACGGCAAGGACCTCATGCTCGTCAACCTGGGCACCGCCCCGCTCGAGCAGGGCTTTAACATCCTGGGCGCCCACGTGGACTCGCCGCGCCTGGACCTTAAGCAGAATCCCGCCTTCGAGGCCGGCGACATGGCCTACCTCGACACGCACTACTACGGCGGCGTCAAGAGCTACCACTGGGTGGCCTCCCCGCTTGCACTCGTGGGCGTCATCTGCAAAAAGGACGGCACCACCGTCGACATCAACATCGGTGACAAGGCCGACGATCCGGTCTTTACCATCTCCGACCTGCTGATCCACCTCTCGAGCGAGCAGATGGCCAAGCCCGCCAAGGACGCCGTCGACGCCGAGATCCTCGACGTGATCGTGGGCGGCCGTCCCGTCAAGTTCGATGAGGACGACAAGGACGCCCCCAAGGAGCCCGTCAAGCAGATGTTCCTGGACATCCTCAAGGAGCAGTACGACGTCGAGGAGGAGGACTTCCTCTCCGCCGAGATCGAGGTCGTGCCCGCCGGCCCCGCCCGCGACATGGGCCTCGACCGTTCCATGATTCTGGGCTATGGTCACGACGACCGCGTCTGCGCTTACCCCTCCATGCTCGCCCAGATCAATGTGGCCAATGTCGAGCGCACGAGCATCACGCTCATCGTCGACAAGGAGGAGATCGGCTCCGTGGGTGCCACCGGTATGACGAGCCGCTTCTTCGAGAACACCGTCGCCGAGATCATGACGCTCGCCGGCGAGGATAGCCCGCTGGCCCTGCGCCGCGCACTCGCCCGCAGCCGCATGCTCTCCTCCGACGTGTCCGCCGGCTTCGACCCGGGCTATGCCGGCAAGTTCGAGACCAAAAACGCCGCCTTTATGGGTCGCGGCCTGTGCTTTAACAAGTACACGGGCAGCCGCGGCAAGGGTGGCTCGAACGACGCCGACGCCGAATACGTGGCCCTCGTCCGCGACATCATGGACGAGGCAGGCGTGGACTTCCAGACCTGCGAGCTCGGCCGCGTCAACGCGGGTGGCGGCGGCACCATCGCCTACATCATGGCCAAGTACGGCATGAACGTCATCGACTCCGGCGTTGCCGTCCTGTCCATGCACGCCCTGTGGGAGGTCGCCAACAAGGCCGACATCTACGAGGCCTACCGCGGCTACAAGGCCTTCATCGAGCGAGCCTAACCAACCCTTCATCAGTTGCGGTGAAATACGGACTAAACTGGCCCATAAACGGCCAAAACAGACCGTATTCCACCGCAATTTCTTTTTTGGCAGAGGAGAGTTCATGCTGCAGGTCATCATTTCGCCCGCCAAGCAGATGCGCGCGGCCCAAGATGCTTTTGAAGTCCTGGGCATCCCACCCTTTGTGCGCGAGACGGCTCGCCTCCACCGCGCACTGCTAGATATCGAGCGGAATGAAGGCAGCGGCGGCCTGCAGGCGCTGTGGAACGTGAGTGACAAACTGCTGGGGCCTTGCCTCAACACCCTGCATGAGTTCGGGCCCATCCTGAAAAGCGGCGATCTCGACAATCCCGCACTCGCTCGCCACCTCTCCCCTGCCGTCATGTCCTATCACGGCATTCAATACCAGAGCATGGCACCCGAGGTGATGGATTCCGCGCAGCTCGCATGGCTGCAAGACCATCTGTGGATCCTCTCCGGCCTCTACGGATGCGTACGCCCCTTTCATGCCGTCGAACCGTATCGGCTGGAGATGGGCGCGAAGCTCGCCGTTGACGATGCCCGAGACCTCTACGCGTTTTGGAGCGACAAGCTCGCGCGGGCTATCGCCCCGGCAGGCTCAAACACCACGATCGTCAACCTCGCCAGCGTAGAGTATGCCAAAGCCGTTCTGCCCCACCTCGCGGGCGACGCCACGGCCGTCACATGCCTCTTTGGCGAGGGTATCCGCAACGGGAAGCCCATCCAACGGTCGACCGCCAGCAAAAAGGCGCGCGGCTCCATGGTGCGGTGGATGGCAGAAAACAAGCTCGAGGATGCAAGCGAACTCACCGCATTCAATATCGGCTATCGGCACATCCCCGAGCTTTCAGACAAAAACACCCTGGTTTTCATGAACGCGCAGGCACAATAGGCCCGCCGTTTCCAAACACCCCATTACTCCGCCAAGCCATCGGCCTTTGCAATCTCGCTCGTCGAGCCATCTTGGTAGGTAATCTTAACGTGCTCTACGTCGGATACCGTAACGCCCGACGGAGGTTCCAGACGCCACTCCGTCAGAGCGATATCCATGGTCGTGGGCACGCCCCCTTGATCTTTGAGCTTCACCGTGAGTGTTTTGATTGCCGCATCAAACGTCACGCGTTCGATTTCTTCGCCCGGAATAGACCCGCCGCTCAGCTGCAGCTGCACAAACTCGTCGCACGGATACCAATAGTCGCCGGGTGCGGCAACCGTGTTGCCACCAGAAACTTTCATGGTCATAATCGGCAGGCCCTCGTCGGCTTCAAACTCCCAGGCGGCGCCGCCACGACCGCCGAACGTCCAAATACAAAAGGCAATCACCAGCACGGCAAGCACCGCAAAACCAATCGCGACCAACCCATGGTGCGCACGGCTTTCCTCGGCCGATACATCCCATTGCGTCTCTCGATATAGATGCTTGTCTTCCATGTACGCCTCCCCACAGGCACGCTCGTTAGGCCAATCGTACCCATTCGAGCTATACTTGAGCCCATTACATAAACGGGGAGCTTGCAGGACAAGACGGCAGGCTGAGACTGGGCGCGCCCGCCCTGACCCGCAAACCTGATATGGGTAATGCCAACGAAGGGAGCCGTGCCAATGAGCACACAGACCGAGCCCAAGCTCGTCACGCAAATCGACTTCGCCCGCGCCGGGCAGATCACACCGCAGATGAAGGAGGTCGCCGAGCGCGAGCATCGCGACCCCGAGTACATCCGCGAGCGCGTGGCCGACGGCCGCATCGCCATTCCCGCCAACATCGTGCACATCAAAAAGGGCATGCGCGCCTTTGGCGTCGGTGAGGGCCTGTCCACCAAGGTCAACGTGAACCTGGGCATCTCGGGCGACAAGGCCGATGCCGCCGAGGAATGGAAGAAGGTCAAGATCGCCGAGGACTTTGGCGCCGACGCCATCATGGACCTCTCCAACTCGGGCAAGACGCGCCAGTTCCGCCAGCAGCTCATCGACGAGACGCCGCTCATGGTAGGCACCGTCCCCATGTACGACGCCATCGGCTACATGGAAAAGCCGCTGGTCAAGCTCACCAAGGACGACCTGTTCGAAGTCGTGCGCGCGCATGCCGAGGACGGCGTGGACTTTATGACCATTCACTGCGGCATCAACAAGTCGGTCACCAAGACCTTTAAGGAGACCGGCCGCCTGATGAACATCGTGAGCCGCGGTGGCTCACTGCTGTTTGGCTGGATGGAGGTCACCGGTAACGAGAACCCGTTCTATGAGTTCTACGACGAGTTGCTCGAGATTTGCCACGAGTACGACGTGACGATTTCGCTCGGCGACTCCTGCCGCCCGGGCTGCCTCTACGACTCCAACGACGCCACCGAGACCGCTGAGATGATCGAGCTGGGCAAGCTGTGCAAGCGCGCTTGGGCCGCCGGCGTCCAGGTCATGGTCGAGGGCCCGGGTCATATGGCGCTCGACGAGATCGCCGCCAACATGAAACTGCAGAAGCGCCTGTGCCACAATGCTCCGTTCTATGTGCTCGGACCGCTGGTAACCGATATCGGCGTGGGTTACGACCACATCACCGCCGCCATCGGCGGCGCCATCTCCGCCAGCTCCGGTGCCGACTTCCTGTGCTACGTGACACCGGCCGAGCACCTATGCCTGCCCAACGCCCAGGATGTGCTCGACGGCCTCATGGCCACCAAGATCGCCGCACACGCCGCCGACATCGCCAAAAAGGTGCCCCACGCCCGCGACATGGACGACAAGATGGGCCAGGCACGCCGCAAGCTCGACTGGGACGCCATGTGGGAGTGCGCGCTCGACCCGGTTACGGGCAAGAAGCGCTACGAGGAGTCCCCCGCCGCCACCGAGGGCACTTGCACCATGTGTGGCAAGATGTGCGCCGTCCGCACCGTCAACAAGATCTTCGAGGGCACCACGATCGACCTCGGCATGGAGGACTAACCCTGTCGCCGCGGCCGCTTCTGGCGGCGAGCTGGTGCCTGTCAATTGTTGACTTGTGAACATTTACTTACACTTGCGTAGAGATTGCATCGCCCGCCCGGGTTCGGCATAGAGTCGGCCCGGGCATCTTTATAATGCTGGCTTAAAGACCCATTTGATTCCGACCGAACAAGGGAGCGAACATGGATCGTAGTAAGGTACCTGCCGTCCTGTCCATCGCGGGATCCGATTCCAGCGGTGGCGCCGGCATTCAGGCCGACATCAAGACCATCACGGCGCACCGCCTGTATGCCGAGACGGCCATCACCGCCATCACAGCGCAAAACACCCTGGGCGTTACCGCCGTGCAGGATATCTCGCCAGATATCGTAGCGGCGCAGATCGATGCCGTTTTTGACGATATCCGCCCCAACGCCGTCAAGATTGGCATGGTTTCCTCTGCCGAGATTATCGATGTTATCGCCGACCGCCTGAGCGCTTGGAACGCGACAAACGTGGTCGTCGACCCCGTCATGGTAGCCACCTCGGGCGCACGGCTGATTGCCGAAGATGCCGCCGAGGCGCTCACCCGCCGCCTGTTCCCGCTGGCGACGGTTATCACGCCCAATATTCCCGAGGCCATGGCCCTGCTCGACTACGAGGTCGACTCCGAGCGCACGCAGCAAAATGCTGCCATGCTCCTCACCCGCCGCTTTGGTTGCGCATCCCTCGTTAAGGGTGGGCATCTTGTCAACGAGGCCAACGATGTACTGGCCGAACCCGCGCCACTCGATGACGAGGGCAACCATCTGGGAGATCCACTCACCACGTGGTTCCGCCACAAGCGCATCGAGACCGACAACACGCACGGCACCGGATGCACGCTCTCGTCCGCCATCGCCTGCGCGCTGGCTCAGGGCATGGATCTTGCCGACGCTGTCAACGCCGGCAAGGCATACCTAACGGGCGCTCTGGCCGCCGGCTTTGACATGGGCAAAGGCTCCGGCCCCGTCAACCACATGTGGCAATATTAAGATTCGCAGCCCAAGCCACCGCAAAGGCGCCCGTCCCCTTTGCGGTGGCTTGGGGTCGCGCTACTCACCAAGCATCTCTTGGAGCTTGGCTGCCACGGCGTGGCCCAGGCTCTCGTGGCTTTCGGGCATCATGTGCAGATAATCGATATCGCCCGGCTCGGCAAAATCAGCGGCATTCAAAAAGTCGCAGCCAAACTGTTTAGCAGCATACGCATAGTATTCGGCAAAATGCTCCGAGGCCTCGACGGAGCGCTCGTCAAAGTCGGTCATGTACACATCGGCGATCTGCGGTTTAATCTTGATAGGCGCCGTCAGCAGAATACGCGGGCAGGGCGCGGCTTCGGTCCAGGGAAACGCGCGGACGGTGCGAATCAGCGCCATGGCACCGTCAGCGATATCGGCAGCCCCCACGCTAAAGACCGTCTTGCAGTCGTTGGTGCCCAGCATAATCACGATCGCATCCAGCGGCTTATGAGCCTCGAGCAGCATCGGCAACGCGCGGATGCCGTTGAGATTAGTGTCCAGATGGCACATGTCGTCGCGTACCGTCGTGCGGCCGTTGAGGCCTTCCTCAATCACGTGCCAGCCCTCGCCCAGGTCGCGCTGGGCCACGCCGCACCAGCGCACATCGTGCGCATAGCGTACCGCGGTGCCGTCGCGCATGCCCGCCGGATCATAGCCGTAGGTATTGCTGTCGCCAAAGCACAGAACGTTTTTCATCGCAAGCCCTTCCTCTAGTAAAAAGAAAAAGTCGGCGGGAGCAGTCTATCCCGCCGGATCGACCTATCTGTCAGCACATACCGATTACAGGTACTTGCGCCAATCGTCATCGTCTTCATCGTCCTCGGCGGCAGCCTGGGCCTGCTCGGCGGCGCGGGCAGCCGCAGCGCGAGCGGCAACCTGGGCATAGGACTCCTCGTTGCGCTCGGGGAAGTTTGCCAGCACGTGCTCGAACTTGGCAAAATCTTCGTCCCAGCGCGTAGAGGGCACGGCAAAAAAGACCTGCTTGACCTTAAAGTCGCCCGATGCGAGCTCCTTGCGGAAGAGCTCGGCCACGGCCTCGGCGTCAAAGCCGTTGTTGTCGCAGCCCCAAGCGCCCAGCACGAGCTTCTCGCGACCCAGCTCGTCGCAGATGGCAAGCACAAAGCGGATGCGATCGCGCAGGGCGTCCAGCAGGGCATCGTCACCCACGCGATACTCCTGGCGAGCGCGCTTGGCGTTGGGCGCGGCGGCCACGATCACGTCGGCATACGCATGCACGTGGTTGCGATCGAAGCGTACGGCGGGCACCACCAGCGCACGGTTGCGGTAAAGCTCGCAGTTGATGTTGCGGCGACGGTTCTCGCCGTACCACTTACGCTGCTTATCGAGCACGTTGTACAGGTACGAATCGGCACAGAGCGTGGCCTCCTGACCCAGATAGCCCTGGATGTAGCCGCCGCCCGGGTTGGTGAACGAGGCAAAGGCGAGCACGGCCATGTCGCAGAATTGCGCGTAGCCTCGGCCGTTATCCAGAATGGCCTGCGTGGCAGAGGCGTCGAGCACGGTGACCTCGGGCAGGACCGGAGCGGGCTCCTCGGCGGCAGGCGCGGACTCAGCTTCAGCGATTTCTTCGACGGGCTCAGGCGCTGCCTCGGTCTCGGCAGCCTCCGCGCCCTCGACGTCCTCGGCAACCCGTTCCTCGACAGCGTCGGCCACTTGGGCCTTGGCCTTCATCGCCGCGACAAAACCGGCAGGCATACCATCGAACTCGTACACGCCGGCAAGCGAACGCTCGATATCCTTGGCGCACGCTTCGGACACAGTTGCCACGTGACGCTCGGCGGCCTTGGCACGGGCCTCGCGCTTGGGATTGGGCTGACCCGCTCGGTTGGACCTGCGGTTACGGTTCCTGTTGTCGACGTCTGCCATAAGTGGTCACCTTTCCTGTCGCTGCCGCTATCGGCTTTTCCCATCCATGATACCCCGCCGCGCACAAAAAAGACGGCCCCGAAGGACCGCCTTTCGCATCGTTTTACCGTGTCCGGCAGGAAGCGTCGCAATGCCGCGCTTTAATCGCGACGGCCGAGGATGTTCAAAATGCGCAGGAACACGTTGATAATATCCACGAACAGGTTAGAGGCCATGAGCACGGCGTTGGGCAGCGTAGGCGGCACCGTCGTGGCAACATAGGTGTCGTAGCCAATAAAGCCAGCGAACACCACAATCACGATCAGGTCGGTGATGGACTGCGAAACGCCCATGAACATCAGTACGATCTCAACCAGAATAGTGGCGAGCAGAATACCAAAACCGATGCCATACACACGCTGGAAAAGCTTGGGGAAGGTCACGCCAAGCGCGCCAAAGACAAAGGTGATGGCGGCCGTGGCGATAAAAGCGGTGTTGATGGTGGGCAGGTCATAGTTGGCAAGGCCAAACGACGCGGTCAGGCCAAAGGTACTCGCAAAGATTACGTAGCCCACAAGGGACAGGCCCACGGACTGCTTGCTGGCGGCGGCCGACATCATGACCATGCCGACGATGGTCAAAATAAACGAGCCAAAGACCAGCGGCAAGGCGGCGCCGCTCATCATCATGCGCGCAAACGACATGGTGCTCGTAAAGTAGGCGCCGGCGCCCATGGCGCAAAAGCCCAAGAAGATCAGGGCAGACATGGTGAGATTGTACGCGCGCGGCGACATCTCCTTGACGCGGCTTGCGCCGCTCTCGACGGGGCCGTTCTGATAGCCCTGGATATCGTTCATACTTCGTCCTTTCACAAAGCGCCGTGAAAGACGGCGCAGCAGATGACAAGATTCCTGTCATTGTACCCGAATGCCGTACGTCCTTACCTACGGCGCTCGCCCTCGAGCGTGCGATCAAAGGCCCAGACCCACCAACGCATCACGTGTGCCTGCGAGCCGTCCGCCCGCTCGCGCGTCTGGTCCTCCAGATACAACTCGGTCGCGTGCCCGCCAAAACGCACCTTATAGGTTGCCGTACGGATGCCGTGAACCGTCAGGCCAAACCCAGTGGTCGAGACAATCTCGTCAATCGTAAAGCAACGACCGTCGACCCAGCAGACGGTGACCGGCACGACCTGTCCGCCCGCGAGGATGCGAGCCACGACGTCCACATACTGCTTGTGCACGCGCCGAGTTTTGCCATCTGTCTGTCGATATTCCATGCCTCCTATTATCGAACGCATGTTTGCATGTTGTAAAGCGAACAGACTGTGGTTTTGGAGTGTCGTAGTAATCGCACGTGTCCGCATGGCGTGTTAGCAAAAAGAACACCCGCGGTCAACAGGGCTAATATTCAATTTTAGTGCCAAAAAGTTCACTTCTCCCATCAGAACTCGGTAAAGAAACCCACAGGAGGTGATACGATTTATCATGTTTTTGTAACGTGTCTGCAAACTTCGAGAAAGCCCATATATGGACGTAACGTTCTCAACCTTCCTCGGCCAAATTGTGTCGAACCCAGTCCTTGCCGTCACCGTGATCCTCGCGTTGGGCGCCATCTTCGTCAATGGATGGACCGACGCGCCCAACGCCATCGCGACCTGCGTCACTACGCGTTGCATGCCCGCCCGCGCCGCCATTCTCATGAGCGCCGCATTCAACTTCCTCGGCGTGCTCATCATGACGCACTTTAACGCGAGCGTCGCCAACACCATCTCACATATCGTCGACTTTGGCGGAAACAGCACCATGGCGCTCGCGTGCCTCTGCGCGGCGCTGTTCTCCATCGTCGTCTACGGCGCCACAGCGTCGCGTTTTGGTATCCCCACCTCGCAAAGCCACAGCCTTATCGCCGGCCTGACCGGTGCCGCTATCGCCCTCGGCGGCGCGAGCAGCGTCAACGTCCACGAATGGATGAAGGTCATCTACGGCCTGGCGCTCTCCATCGGTCTGGGTTTTGTCATGGGCTGGATCCTGTGCAAACTCGTCTCGATTCTGTTTGCCGCCGCCAACAGGCGACGTGCCAACGTCTTCTTTAAATACGCTCAGATCGCGAGTGCCGCGGCCATGAGCTTTATGCACGGCGCGCAGGATGGACAGAAGTTCATCGGCGTGCTCTTTTTAGGCGTGGCCTTCGCCAGCGGCCAGACGAGCGTCGGCGATGCCGGCATCCCCATCTGGATTATGCTGCTGTGCTCGGCAACCATGGGCATCGGCACCAGCGTGGGCGGCGAGCGCATCATCAAGTCCGTCGGCCAGAGCATGGTTAAGCTCGAGAAGTATCAGGGCTTCTCTGCCGACCTCGCAGGCGCCGCGAACCTGCTGCTTGCCACCCTTACCGGCATCCCCGTGTCCTCCACGCACATCAAGACCTGCGCCATTATGGGCGTCGGTGCCGTCAAGCGCCTCTCGGCCATCAACTTCGGCGTCGTCAAGGACATGATGTTCACCTGGTTCTTCACCTTCCCTGCCTGCGGACTCATCAGCTTTGTCATGGCCAAGCTGTTCATGATGTTCCTCTAGTCAAACCGAACGTCCATCCGGACTGCATTACCTCGCCCGCCCATCTTCACCTCGAAAGGACCACTCATGGCAAAGAAACCCGATTCGTTCTACTTTGACAACTACGTCGCCTGCGCCGACCTCGCCGTCCAGGCCGCAGAGCTGCTCACCAAGATTTTTGAGAACTTTGACCCCGCGCAGATCCACGACATGCTCGATAAGATGCATGCGATTGAGCATGCGGCAGACAAGAAGCACCACGAGCTCGAAGACGCCCTGCTCACCGCCTTTATCACCCCGCTCGAGCGCGAGGATCTGGATCTGATGAGCTGCTCACTCGACACCGTGCTCGACCGCATCGAGGGCGTCGTGCAGCGCGTCTACTTCACCAACATTCAGAGCATCCATCCCGACGCCATCGTCATCGCCCACAAGGTAACCGATGCCTGCCGCGCCATGAAGGACCTGATGGTCGAGCTTCCCAACTACCGCAAGTCCAAAACGCTGCGCGAGCTGGTCATCCAGATCAACACCATCGAGTCCGAGGCCGACGAGCTCTATATCAACGCCATGCGCAACCTGCACGTTAACGGCAAGGACCCGCTCGAGGTCATCGCCTGGCGTGACGTGTACGCCTTCCTGGAGTACTGCGCGGACTGCTGCGAGAATGTGGCCGATGTCGTGGATTCGATTGTCATGAAGAACAGTTAATTGGGGGTACGTGTCCCGGCGGCGAAGGGCCGGCCACGGTTTGCTTTCTCACTCCGGCTGCTTTGCAGAGTCGTTCGAAAGTAAACCGCGGCCGGCCCTTCGCCTTACGTACCACCATTGGGAACTTTGGCTGATACTTTGAAAGCGATGGGGCTTTTGTTGGCAGGGCCTTTGAGCCCGATGGGGAACTTTGGGACCGCCTTAAACGTTTGGGTGGATGGGGCTTTGGGTACCCTTTGGTTTACTTTGGATTGATTTGCTGACTTTGGAGGGTTTGGTTATGGGGTATTTGGATCTGGCTCGGGGTCGGTATTCTTGTCGCGAGTTTGAGAATCGTTCTGTTAATCAGGCTGTGGTGGATGCCATTGTTGAGGCTGGGCGTATTGCTCCTTCTGCTTGTAATAACCATCCAACCCGTGTGATGGTGTTGGATACGCCTGAGCTTCTGGAGAAGGCTGCTGCTTGCCAGCCTCGGTTTGCTCGTGATGGGTCTATCTTTGGGGCTCCGCTTGTCTTCCTTATTTGCAGCGTTACCGATGATGCTTGGGTGCGCCCGTATGACCAGATGAATTCCAGTGAAATCGATACGTCCATCGTGTGTGATCAGATGATGATGGAGGCCACCGAGCAGGGTCTGGGAACGTGCTGGGTATGCCATTTTAAGCCTGAGGTGGCACAGGAGCGGTTCAACCTGCCCGAGGGCGTCTATCCCTATCACATGCTCGTCTGCGGCTATCCCGCCGATCGCATTGCCGATCCCGAGCATCGCGAGGCCCGTACCATTCCCCTCTCCGACTTCCTCCTCAAGTAGATTTTTGGGACATGCCCTAAAACCTACCTTTTACCGCTCACCCGTTCGCCGAGTTCTGCGCCGCCATGTGCAGGGCTCGGTTTTTTATGTTGCGCGCCCCTGCACAGTCATAAAAAAGGACCCGCAAGCTGCGGGTCCTTTCGAGGCACTAAATTGTAGGCCGAATGTTAGTCCAGGTCGTCGGCAGCGAAGTTGTCGATCGGGGCGAAGGGATCGGCCACGGGGACAACCGGGTCAGCGACGGGCAGCGGCTCGGCGGGAACAGTCACCGCAGGAGAAGCGGCAGAACCGACCGGCGTGGAGGCCATGAGATCGGCCGGGAAGGAGTTCTGGGCATCGTCCATGAAGTGCTGGATGAGCTTGAGATACTCGGCCTTGAACTCCTCACGGGAAGCCTTGAGACGATCGATCTCCTCGAGCTCGGCCTGCTTCTCAGTCAGAGCCTGGCGGATAACCTCGCGGGCCTTGGCGTCAGCCTCGTTGCGGATACGCTCAGCGTTCTCGTTGGCATCGTTGACGATGGTCTCAGCGGTCTGCTGGGCAGCGATCAAGGCAGCGGAAATCTGGCGCTCCTGAGCGGAGAAGTCAGGGGCGGGAGCAGCCACGGGGGCGGCAGGAGCGGCCTGGGCGGTGACATCCTGAGCCTGGGCAAGCTGAGCCTGCGCATCGGCAAGCTGCTGCTCGGTAGCAGTCAGACGACCCTTAAGGTCGACGATCTTAGCGAGCATAGCGTCAACCTCGGAGGACAGCGTCTCCAAGAAGACGTCGACCTCAGCAGGATCGTAGCCACGCTTGGCCTCAGAGAAAGTCTGAGCCTGGATGTCTGCAGGGGTAATAGCCATAACAAGTCTCCTTTTTCATCGCCTCGGCGCTACACGCCCGACGTAAGTTACTAAGTCAGTTCTACACGAGTATACCTATAAGAAGCTGCAGAACCAGCCTCTGCACCAACTGCAACGCAATAATCGCAACGACCGGCGAAAAATCGATACCGCCCATCGGCGGGATGAAACGACGGAACAGGTTGAGCCACGGACCGCACACGCTATCAAGCACCGCGGCAATATCCTGAAGCAAACCACCCTGCTTCATGGGAATCCACGTCATAAAGCAGTAGACGATAATGAGCGTGGAATAGAAGTTGAACAGCGTGTTGACCAGCTGGACGATAGTGTAGATGTTGATGGGAATCTCCTCGTCTTGTCTTTACTTGAGGTAGCCGTCGGCACGAAGCTTCTTGAGATCGGAATCTTTGACCTCGCAACCGGCGGGCAGCACCATGAACACGCGGTCGCCCACCTCCTTGACCGTGGCACCCAGACCGCAGGCAAAGCCGTAAGAGAAGTCCAAAACGCGCTTGGCAACTTCGGTGCGTACGCCCACAAAAATCAGTGCGACAGGCTGCTTGGTGCGAACGCGGCGCACCACGGTCTCCACGTCATCATAGCTCTCGGGGCGCAGGACATAGGCCGGCAGCTGCGGCGTGGCGTTGATGATATTGCTCGCATAGGCCGAGGCATCGCTCGGTGCAGGCGCGGGCGCAGCGGCGGCACGGGCGCGGGTGTTCTCGGCGTAGCTCGACGGCGTGTCATAAGCACCAGGACGATAACCGCTCGCAACACTGTCCTGCGAGCGCGAAGGCGGGTTATACGTCGTGGCATGGCGAGAGTCATCGCCGACCAACTGTCCGGAGCGTGTATACACGGCAACCGACTCAGCTTCACCACGGCGCGTCTGACCAAGCAGGCCGTTGCTCGGCTCGTCTTGGGTGTAGAAGCCCTCGCCCGAAGCACCGCTGTAGCCGTTGCCCTGATAGCCATCGTCATAGCCATCATCGTAGCCGTAGTCGTCGTCCTGGCCATAACCCTGGTCGTAACCCTGCTGGCCGCCCAGGTGCATCTTATTTTTAATCTCGTCAAGGAAGCCCATGGTTGTGTCCTCTCGCGGTTTAGTGCAGGCGCCCCGATAATCAGTGCGCACTTCAGAGCCTTATTTTACTGCAAACTCCGGGCTAAATACTACCCTGCCCAGGCGAACGAGCGTAGAGCCCTCCTCAAGGGCAGGCTCAAAGTCCTCGCTCATACCGCAGGAAAGCTCAGGCAGGTTCAAATCGGGATGCGCCGCCTCCAGCTCATCCCTCAGCTCACGAAGCCCCGCAAAGGTGCGGCGTGCCACATCCTTATTCCCCCGGGGCGCCATAGTCATAAGCCCCTGTACGCAAATTCCCTCAAGTTCCGCAAGCTCACCCGCGGCGGCGCGAATCTCATCGGGCGAAAAGCCTCCCTTCGACTCCTCACCACTCACATTGACCTCAATGAGCACACGCTGGGGGCCGGCGAGCTCGCCTGCCTCAATCTTGCGGACAGCACGGCTCGAGATCGCCTGCGCCAGATGCAGCGAACCCACCGAGTGAATCAGCTCGGCTGAGCCCAGCACCGCATTGATCTTATTGGTCTGCAGGTTGCCGATCATATCGAAGCGCACCTCGGGCAGCTCCGGATGCTCCGCCAGACCCGTGAGCTTGCGAACCAGCTCCTGCGGGCGATTCTCGGCAAAATGGCGATACCCCGCCTGGATGGCGGCAACGGTCTCATCGACACCAACGGTCTTGGACACGGCAATGAGGCGCGCGGCGTCGTGGGGACGGCCTGCGCGATCGAGCGCCGCATAAAAACGTTCAAGAATCTGCTCGCGGCGAGCGCGCATCAAGTCCAAATAGTTATCCATTGCCAATCGCCTCCGCTGACAGCCAAACAAGTAGTCCCATGCTAACGCAAGAGCGCGGCCCCGCATGTGCAAGGCCGCGCTCACTTAGGTATTTACAATCTTTCGACGAACGGGGTTACTTACTCCTCGTCGTCCTCGCCATCGTCCTCGTCCTCAAGATGATCGAGCAGATAGCGAAGACCCTCGCTGACCTCGTTAACGGGCACCTTGGCAACGTAGCGCGCGTCGACGGCGGGCCTCATGATAACACCCTCGCCCGAAGGCACGCGCATGCTCTCGAGCTCATCCTCATCAGTGCGGGCGATATCGCCGGCATTCATGCGCTGACCAGTCAACAGGAAGGTCAGACGGCAGGCGGCATCGATGGAAATCGAGGCGATGCGATCGAGGTAGCGCGAAACCATGATGGCGCGGCGCAGGTCGTCATAGTTGCTGCCGTCGTCCATAAAGTCGCCCGTATCCATACGGTTAAAGGTGCGGAAGAACTTCTCGTAGGCGGCGTGCACTGGCTCGTCCTCGACGGCCAAGTTGCAGATGATGGACATGTCGTTGGTGACGAGCGCGGAAAGCGAAGAGCCCAGCACCTGGTAGACAGCCTCAGCCTCGGCCTCAACCGTGCCGACAAGCTCCTTGGGCAGCGAGATGTCGGCCTTGATCATATGACGCGTGGCGCGGCAGATCTGACGGACCTTATCGGTCATGCGCTGCAGGTTAAAGTCGACGTAGATGATCGTCTGAAGCAGGCGGAAGTCGGAGGCGACCGGTGACTGCGTGGCGATCAGGTTGTAGCACACGGCCTCCAAGTTAGCGCAGCGCGCGTCAATCGAAAGCGTGCGCTTCTTGGTCTTGGTGGCGAGCTTGCGGTCGTCGGTCACATAGGCCTTAACGGCATCGTGGAGGGCCAGATCGACGGCCTCGTAGATGCTCAGCATCTCGTGGCGGGCCTCGATGAGCTGACGGGAAAACAGTTTACGCATGGTTCACTCCAATCAGTTGGGTGCGGTCATGCCGCCCGCACAGTGAATACGCACCGGACCAGATCCGATCGGCTTGGGACTAGTCGCACCGATCAGCCAAAGCGGCCGGTGATATAGTCTTCCGTCCGCGAGTCCACCGGACTGGTGAAGATCGCGTCGGTTTGACCATACTCGATGAGCGTGGCGGGCTCGCCGGCAACTTCCTGCAAGAAAAATGCGGTGTAGTCGCTAATACGAGCTGCCTGCTGCATTGAATGCGTGACGATGATGATCGTCATCTCGGGCGCCAGCTCGGCCATCAGATCCTCGACCTTAGAGACAGACGTGGGGTCGATGGCGGAGCAGGGCTCGTCCATCAGGAGGACATCGGGTTGCACCGCAAGCACGCGCGCGATGCACAGACGCTGCTGCTGACCGCCCGAGAGCGCCAAACCATCCTTGTTGAGCTGATTGGATACCTCTTTCCAGAGGTTGGCGCGCTTGAGCGATTCTTCCACGATGTCATCGAGGTCACTTTTGCTAGTCACGCCCTGCAGACGAGGGCCAAAAGCGACATTCTCGTAGATGGATTTGGGAAACGGATTGGGCTGCTGAAAGATCATGCCCACGCGGCGACGGAGATCGACCGGGTCGACGCCCTCGGCATAGATATCATTGCCGTCGAGCGTCATGGTGCCCTCGACGCGCGTACCCTCGATCAGGTCATTCATGCGGTTGATGCAGCGCAGAAACGTCGATTTGCCGCAGCCCGAAGGGCCAATGAAGGAGGTGATGGCGTTTTTGGCGATGTTGAGGTCAAGCCCCGTCAGCGCATGAAAGTCACCGTACCAAAAGTTGAAATCCTTGGCCGTAATGGCCGCTTGCTCCAACGTGGGAGCGGACTGATAAACGGACATGGGGCTCCTTAACTAGCGACGCTTGCGCGACAGGAAGCGCGCAAACAGGTTGAAGGCCAAAATGATCACCATCAGCAAGAGCGCGGTGCCGTAGGCTGCGTTCATGTTGATGCCGTCGTTGGCAAGCAGGTACAGATGGACCGTCATGGGGCGGCCGGAATCGAGCGGCGAAATAGGTAGATTGATGGCCTGGCCCATGGTGTAAAGTACAACCGCGGTCTCGCCGATGGCACGGCCGATGGCAAGGACGATGCCGGTGGCGATGCGGCCAAAGGCGGAAGGAAGCACGATCTTGGAAACGACCTGCCACTTAGTGGCGCCCAAGCCATATGCGCCCCAACGGATATAGCGCGGCACGGCGCGAATAGCCTCCTCGGTGGTGCGCATGACGATAGGCAGCATCAGAAGCGCCAGCGCCAGGGCAGCCGAGACCATCGAAAGGCCCAGGCCCATGGCCTCGACAAACAAGGCGTAGCCAAAGAGACCCATAACGATGGAGGGCACCGAGGCCAAAGCATCGGCAGCATAACGGATGAGCTCGACGACCTTGCCCTGTTTGGCGTACTCGGCCAGATAGACGGCCGCTAGCACGGCAACCGGCGTACAGATGAGCATGGCGAGCGCCGTCACGTAGATGGTCGAGACAATCGTAGGCCAAATGCCGCCCTCGGCGTTGACACCCTGGGGCCAACCGAAGATAAAGTCGAGCGAAATATGCGGTAAGCCATTAACAACCACGTAGGCGATGATAGCGACCAGCACCAGCGTGGTGATGTAGGCCGCGGCGCGGAACACGCCGAGCATGATCTTGTTTGACAGGTCCTTGTTGATACGGCCCTTCTTACCGTGGGAAAGGGCACGCTTGATGCGCTCGCGCGACGAGGTCGTATCGACCGTCGTGTCAACGGAATCGGACATAGCCTACCCCCTCTTCTTCTTGGAAATCAGACGGACGATGCCCACCAGCATGGCGGAGATGATAAACAGGACCACGCCCATGCCGAACAGAGCCGAGCGGTGCAGGCCCGAGGAATAGCTCATGTCGAGCGCGATCTGGCTCGTGAGCGTCGAGATGGGGCTCGCAATGCTGTCGGGAATAACCGGAGCGTTACCCACGACCATGAGCACGGCCATGGTCTCACCGATGGCACGGCCCATACCCAGCACGATGGCATCAACGATACCCAGTTTGGCGGCAGGTAGCACGACCTTATAGATGGTCTGCCACTTAGTAGCACCCATGGCATACGATGCCTCGCGAATGCCCATGGGAATGGAATTGAGGGCATCGATGGTAAGCGTCGTGATGGTAGGGACGATCATGATGGCGAGCACGAACCACGCTGTCAGCACACCAAAACCAAGACCACCGGTCAGTTGTGCGATAAACGGGCGGATGATGATCATGCCGAAAAAGCCGTAGATGATAGAAGGGATGCCGGCCAGCAGGTCGACGGCAGGGCTGATGAGCTTGCGCACGCGCTTGCCGGCGATCTCGACCAGGTATACGGCCGTACCCACACCTAGCGGCACGCCCATGGCGAGCGCACCGACGGTCACCAGACCTGAGCCGGCAAGCAGCGACATGATGCCGTAGTGGCCCTCAGAGGGCGCCCACGTAAAGCTAAAGAAGTCCGCCAGACCGATGTCGGTAAAGACGGGCAGCGCCGAGTACGTGGTAAAGACAAAAATCAGGATGACGGTAACGACCGCCAAGAACGCGCAGGCAAAGAAGATCCACTGCAGCGCCTTCTCCTTGATATAGGTACTGCGCGATACGAGCGCCAGCTCGCGCTTCTTGGGCGTCTGAACATTCTGCTCAGTCTGGGAGTTTTCCTGTGCTTCCATGCTACTCACTCCCCTTCTCGTCGTTGGTGACGGGGATAAAGCCCGCCTCGCGAATCTGCTTGTCCATCTTTTCGGACGTCACGTAGTCGATGTAATCCTGCGCCTGCTGCAAAGGCGCACCCTTCACAAAGAAGTAAAGGTCGCGCGAGATGGGATAGCCGCCGCTCGCGACCGTCTTCTCGGACGCCTCAACATGATTGACCGAGACGGCCTTGACCGAGGTCTTGGCGTTGAGGCTATCGACGAAGCCCAGCGAAATGTAGCCAATGGCACCGCGCGAACGAGATACCACGTCGCGTACCTGGCCCGTGCCCGAAAGAACGGCCGAGCGGCGATCGAACGGGGTGCCGTCCATCACGATGGTACGAAAGGCCTCACGCGTGCCGGACGCCTCATCTCGGTTGATGACCTGAATCCTCAGGTCCTCGCCACCGACTTCTTTCCAGTTGGTGATCTTGCCGGCGTAAATATCGCGGAGCTGCTCGGTCGAGAGGTTATCGACGGGGTTATCGTCGTTCACGATGACCGCGATACCGTCGTGGGCAATGACGATGGGAGTCAGGCCCAGATCCTGTTCGTCGGCATTGAGTCCACGGGAGGAGCTGGCGATATCGGCTGTGCCGGCGCTGACGGCCTCGATGCCAGCGGAAGAACCCAAACCGGAAACGAGCACGTCGATGCCGGTCTCCTCCTTAAAGCCCTCGGCCGCAATCTCGGCGATAGGAAGGCAGGTCGTGGAGCCGGCGACGGTAATGGAAGAGGTAGAAGATCCCGAAGAACAGGCGCACAGCGTAAGCGTAAGCACAGCGGCGCTCAGGACCGATACGATCTTTCTCATAGCATCACGCCGATCGCAGCATGGCGCCCACAGGTGCCGTCCTCGTTACGGTAGGAATAAAAGCGGTCGTTCTGACGCACAGTCGAAAGCTGGGTATCCACGATATTATCCGCGTCGACACCGACATCTACCAGCGCCTCGCGAATGGCAGCGGAAAGATCGAGCATGCGAGAGGCACTCGCATCGATGCAAGAGAACTCGGCGGCAAAGCGATCCATGAGTTCCTGGGATACCTCATATTCGTCACCCAAGATATGGGGGCCGATATAGGCGGAAACGTTGCTCGCATCGCAGCCGGCAGCATCGCAAAGCGCCTGGCACGCCTTGGCAGAAATACGTGCAATCGTGCCCTTCCAACCGGAGTGCACCACGGCAAATCCGCCAGGGGCCACCAGCACCACGGGAACGCAGTCGGCAAAGCAGAGCAGCACGGGCACGTTATGCGCCGTGCAGACGATGGCATCACAGCCCTCGGCAATCTGCTCGCGAACGTCCTCAAGGTCATCGGCGCCGTTCGAGGTCACCGCAACGATATGATCACCATGGACCTGATTGGGAACGAGCAGGTTGTGCTCGCACTCGGCGGCACCCATAGCTTCGAGCGCACGACGACGATTTTCTTGAACAGCAAAGGGGTCATCACCAACATGCGAGCCCAAGTTGAGTGAGGAGTACGCATCTTCGGAAACGCCACCGGCGCGCTCGGTGAAGGCAAAGCGAACATCGGATGTCGCGCCCTCCACCAACGTAACTCCATCATGGTCGACACGCGAAACGTTGTCCGCACGTGCTGCCATACTAAAGCCTCCTAATAACACAAGTACCGCGGCATCGCCGCTACAGCCCGCGTTTATACGGCTGTCATACTTCTCTAAAAGGATACCAGCTGCGCTGGAGGCAATCGTAAAGGGAACGTAAAGAGATTGGAGGTTCTAGTTTACAAAGTCGAAATAAAAAGGGCGCGTCCATACGGACACGTCCCTGTGCACAACAATGCAAAGAACGACTTAGAAGCTACCGCGCTTCAGGAAGTCGGGAAGCTCGAACTGATCGTTGCCGAAGTTAGGAAGCTCGGTGCCACCGACGTTGCGGGTCGGAGCGGCCTGAGCCGGGCTCGTGGCAGGAGCGGTGCGCTGCGGCTCAGCGGAGGCAGCGGCCTTGCTCTGAGACTGCTGAGCAGCAAAGAGCTCGTCCTGACGGTTGACGTTGGAGTCGGAGAAGCCCGTAGCGATGACGGTGATACGCACCTGATCGCCCAGGGACTCGTCGACAACGGTACCGAAGATGATGTTGGCCTCGGGGTCGACGGCGTTGGCGACAACGTCGGCGGCGTCGCTGATCTCCTGGATGCCCAGGTCCTTGGAACCGGCGATGGAGAGCAGCACGCGCGTGGCGCCATCGATGGAGCTCTCGAGCAGCGGGCTGGAGATGGCCTGCTGGGCAGCGTCGACGGCACGGGTATCCCCAGAAGAGGTACCGATACCCATCATGGCGGTACCGGCCTGCTTCATGATGGTCTTAACATCGGCGAAGTCCAAGTTGATGATACCGGGGACGGTGATGAGGTCGGTGATGCCCTGGGTGCCCTGGGAAAGGACGCCATCGGCAATCGCGAAGGCCTCGAGCATGGTGGTCTTCTTCTCGGCGATGTCGAGCAGCTTATCGTTAGGGATGACGATCATGGTGTCGACGCAATCGGAGAGGGTCTTAATGCCCTCCTCGGCGCTCTTCTTGCGCTTGCGGCCCTCGAAGGTGAAGGGCTTGGTCACGACGGCGACGGTCAGCGCACCGACCTCGTTCATCGCGATATCGGCAACGATGGGAGCAGCGCCGGTACCGGTGCCACCGCCCTCGCCGCAGGTGATGAACACCATGTCAGCGCCAGCGAGCGCCTCGGCAATGTCGTCGCGGGACTCATCGGCAGCCTTGCGGCCAACCTCGGGGTTGGCGCCGGCGCCCAGGCCGCGGGTAAGGTCGGTGCCGATGTGCACCTTGATATCGGCATCAGAGATCGCGAGTGCCTGAGCATCGGTGTTGATGGCAACAAACTCGACGCCGCGGATGCCCTCTTCGATCATTCGATTGACCGCGTTGGTACCGCCGCCGCCGACGCCGACCACCTTAATGACGGCAAGGTAGTTGTTGATCTCTGTCTCGTGCATGTCGGTCCTCCGAACAAAGGTTATAGCCATAGCATGGGTCGACCCCGCGCACATTAACCTTCAGGTTGAAAGTAAATGCAAAGGTAAACCGTATTATGGTTGCACATTATGAACGTATCAGTCAAATAATTGACCGTGAAAACCAAACAAACCAGATAAACGGCGTGGTATGACCCCTCAACAAAGCATCAACCAGCGCTACGAGGTCGGAGCGTTCCTAAATGTATAGTTACCCGGAGAGCGCACATTGATATACGTTACGCCCTCTACCTGCGAAAGCAGCTTGGTGACTACGCGCTCCTTCTTGACGATATCGTTCGAATCACCCAGCGACACCTCAATGCCGTTATTGAGGTTTGCCGAGATGGCTTCGACCGAAGGCGTGGAAATATCCTTGACTTGTCCCAAGAACTCGCTCGAAAAACCACGCACATAATCCAAGCCAGCCTTAACGGCCTTGGAGCTCACCGCCTGGCCGGAAACCGGAGCGACATCCGCCGAGACATCAGTCAACAACACCGCGCCATAGTGCTTAGCGAGCGCCAGCGCGGCATCAATGCCGGTCAGGGTATTTGAGCCCTGCCCCGTCGTGATGACGTTGCCCTGGTCATCCACTTCGACCGACGTCGACAGCGGGGCGATCCAGGTGTCATCATCCCCGATGGCCCAGGCAAGGTCATCGGAGCTGATATAGGCAATTGCGATGACCTTGCGCTCCATCGGCGTAATGATGAGCGTATGCGGGAACTGACGCTGGACATCCACGCCCGACACCCACGGGTTCTGCTTGAGGTCCTCGGTAATCTGGTCAGGATCGACGTTAAAAAGCGACGTTCCCTCGGGCAAATCGATCAGCTGGATAGCATCGTGCTTCGTCACATGCTCGCTGCCTTGAATCTGAATATCAGTGGCGGTAAACAATCCAGAGTTGATCACCACGACGGCAACGACGACGAGCACGGCCAAGACGGCCAGAACGCCGCCCACGATTTTGCCTTTGCCTGTAACGAGAGAAGCGGCGTCTGACGTTTTATTTGCCATCGCCCCAAGTGAAGACAACGGGTTGACGCCTTTTTTACCCGAAGGCTTCTTGGCGGTAGCCGGCACCGATGTCAGCGAGCGCGGTTTCGATGCGCCCAGCGTGCGACCCGGACGCGCCGCCTTAGTTCCCGTCGAGGGCTTAGGAGTTGCCATGGGACGGGCAGGTTTGGCGCCCATAACAGGCTTTGACGTCACCGAGGGACGCGAGGACTTTTTTGCGGCCGGACGATTACCGAGCTGCGAGCCGACAACCGGACGACTGGTCTGTCGAGCATGCCCGACAGACTTAGAGTGCGCGACGGTATTGCGTTGAGGTTTGGCAGGCGCGCCGGAACGCCCTCCGGCGCGGCGGAAGGTGGGTTTCGATGCTCTAGAAGCCGAGGAATTTAACTTCCGGTCTGAGCTCGATGCCATACGCCTCCCTCACCTTTCCGTGCACATGTCTGATAACCGCGGCAACGTCATCGGCCGAGGCAGTTCCGTTATTAACGATAAAATTAGCGTGAACGGGCGAAACTTCCGCACCGCCAATCGAAAAACCCTTTAATCCACAATCCTCGATAAGCTTGCCCACACTCGCATCGGGCGGGTTGCGAAAGACCGACCCGCAGGATGCGCGACCCATGGGCTGCGTACGCTTGCGCCTCGTCAGGTACCGCTCCATGCGCTCGCGAATGTCGACCTTGGGCGCCGGTTTAAGCTTGAGCACGCACTCGAGGATGATCTCATTGCGGGGAAGGCTACATTCGCGGTAGCCCCAAGTGATCTCAGACCCCGCATAATGTTTGATACCGGATGCCGGGTCAAACGTTACGACATCCTCAACCAGCGAGCCAATCCACTCGGTCCGTGTGCCGGCATTCATAGATATCGCGCCGCCGACCGAGCCAGGGATGCCAACGGCAAACTCAAGGCCCGAGAGGCTACGCGACAGGGCATCGTTGACCAGACGCGCAAACATCACGCCCGCACCGACCGTCAGCGTACAACCGTCATCGGCAACAACCGTGCGCTGAAACTCACGTCCGAGCGAAATGACGGCACCGCGATAACCGCCATCGGCAACCAGCAGATTGGAGCCCTTGCCGATGATGACCCACGGCACCTGCTCGCGATCGAGCACCGCCACGGCGCGGCGGAGGGCATGATAGCTATGGCACGTCACAAAGAGGTCGGCCTTGCCGCCGATACGATAGCTCGTATGACGCGCAAGGCGCTCGTCCTCGATCACATCCGTGTCGATCATGCCCGAGAGCGCCATGACGGCGTTAAACAGACCCATTAGACTTAAGCGTCTTTCTTGGCAGTCAAATACTCGATAAACTCGGGGCCGACGGTCGTAACGTCACCGGCACCCATAGTGAGCAGCAAGTCGCCCTCGCCCACCATCTGCTCGAGCTCCTGATTGAGCTCAAGACGGCTGGAGCAGTACACGACCTCCTTGCCAGGATGCTTGGCGCGCACGGTATCGGCGAGCATCTTAGAGGTAACACCCGGAATGGGCATCTCGCCAGCCGAGAACACATCAATCAGCAGCAGTTTATCGGCATTGGCAAATGCATCGGCAAAGTCGTCGCACAGGGCCTGCAGGCGCGAATAGCGGTGCGGCTGGAACACGACGTCGACGTGCTTGTAGCCCAGCGACGAAGCGGCAGCAAGCGTCGCCTTGATCTCGGTGGGGTGATGGCCGTAATCATCGACCACGGTGATGCCATCGATATCGCCCACGTGGGTAAAGCGACGACGGACGCCCTCAAAGCTCGAAAGCGCCTTGGCGGCGGCGTCGATGTCAAGGCCCAGGACATGGGCGACGGTGAGCACCGCCGTGGCGTTGAGCATGTTGTGGCGACCGGGATTACTCTTGATCTCCACAGCGTGCTCAGTGCCGTCCTCAAAGCGAACGATAAAGTCGCTCTGGATGCCCTTGACATCCGGGTGCATGCAGACGATGTCGTTGCTCTCGGCAAAGCCGTAGGAAAGCACGTGACGGCCCGTCGACTTGGCGAGCTCGACCAGATGCGGGTCCTCACCGCAGACGATGACGGTGCCGTCCTCGCCCACCAGGCTCATGAATTTGGCGAAAGTCGCCTCGATCTCCTCGATACCCGAGTAGTGATCGAGGTGGTCGGCCTCGACGTTGGTCACAATGACCACGTTGGGGTTCAGGAACAGGAAGGAACTGTCGGACTCGTCGGCCTCGGCGACAAAGTAGTCGCCCGAGCCGTTCTTGCCGTTCGTGTCATAGCCCTCGACGATGCCACCGATCAGGAAGCTCGGATCCAGACCCATACGGTCGAGCATGGTGGCGCACATCGAAGACGTGGTGGTCTTGCCATGCGTACCGGCAACAGCGACGGTGGTGTAGCCGTGGCCCAAAGCAGAGAGCATCTTGGCACGGGGCCACACGGGAATACCAAGCTCGCGAGCGCGCACGAGTTCAGGGTTGGACTCCGGAATAGCGGTGGAGACAACAACCACGTCGGGCTTGACCTCGTCGATCGTGGCGGCCTCATGGCCCACATGCACCTTCACACCAGCGCGGGTAAGCTGGCGGATATAACGTGACGTCTTAAGGTCGGAGCCGGTAACGGCATAACCGCGCTCGTGCAGAACGAGGGCGATGCCGCTCATGCCGGCGCCGCCGATACCGATAAAGTGGGCGCTCTTAAACTCGGGCGCGGAGGTTGCAGTCTGGGAATCAGCCATGTGCTCGTGTACTCCTTGCGTAAACACTGCCTGTAACCCGTTAACTGTACCGCACCTACCGCATCAGCGCGAGGGCGACCGACGATATCCCGTCTAACTAACGCAAACCCTCTACCGCATCCGCCAGAAGAGCGGCGGCCCTATCCTGAGCCAGACCACGCGCCGCCTGACGCATGGCGTCGCGTGCCGCCGCGTCATCGACCAGGTGCAGCAGCTCATCGGCAAAGGCAGAACCGTCGATATCGGCATCGGCGCAGAGCACGCCGGCCCCGGCGTCGACCAGATAACGAGCATTGGTGGTTTGGTGGTCGGCCGTCGCATGCGGATACGGCACGAGCACCGAGGGCACGGCGAGCGCAGCGATCTCGGCCACGCTCGATGCGCCCGAACGCGAGAGCACCAAATCGGCAGCAGCCAGCATATCGCCCATGTTGTCGATGTAAGGCTGGACGCGGTAACGCTTCGCCTCCTCGGGCGTCAGCGCCAAAGCGCGCTCGGTCTCCTCAAAGCCGTCGGCACCCGTCGAATGCAACACATAGAGGTTCTTGCGCGAAAGCAGCTCGTTTTTGAGCGAAACCACGCGCTCGTTGAGGTGCTGGGCGCCAAGTGAACCGCCAAAGACGAGCAGCAGCGTAGCGTCCTCGGGAACGCCAAGTGCCTTGCGGCCGCGAGCGCGATCGCCCTCGATCACCGAGCGACGTACGGGGTTGCCGGTCATGAGCACGTGGTCAGGGTCACCTTCGCGCTCAAAGACCGAACGCGCTGCCGGCACCGAGATGCACACGCGGGCGGCGTGGGAGTTCATCATCTTGTTGGCCAGGCCCGGAACAGAGTTCTGCTCATGCAGCAGATACGGAACGCCCGCGCCCTTGCACCACCCCAGCAGCGGAACCTCGACATAGGCACCAAAACCAATGGCGGCATCGGGCTTGCCGACCTTTGAGAAATGACTGGCGAGCGCACGCTTGGCTTTGTTGACACGCCACAGCGAGGTCAGCGCCGTCCAAGGACGGGAGCGGTCGAAGCCCGTGACCGTAATGGGCACAAAATCAAACCCAGCCTCGGGGACCAGACGACCCTCGAGCTTGCGCGACTGGCCCACGAACACAACGTGGTGGCCACGGTCACGGAGCTCTTCGGCCAAGGCGAGCGCGGGGTTGATGTGCCCTGCCGTGCCGCCGGCTGCAATAGCAACGGTCATTTTATCGGTCATGGTAGTCCCTTCGTACACGCGATCCCTGGCCGTCGGTACGCAGACGCGCCGACGGGTCTGAGTTCAAATCGATTCGATTATATCCGCCGCCCGCATTGCGAGGAGTGGGGCGCTGAGGACGACCTTGCGGCGCCGTTCGCTGACGCGGGCGGGCTGCGGGGTCGGTCGCAGAGCCATCCAGGACGGTAAAACCGTTACGCGAAGATCGCTCGCCGCGCACGTGGGGCACGCCGGCGGTACTCTCATCCATAACGGCAAAGCTCTCACGGCGGCGGTCATACTCATCGCGGCGGGCGCTCTCGTACGAAACGCGCAGGATCAACCCGGCAAGCATGAGCGACACAATAATCGACGAACCGCCGTAGCTAATAAATGGCAACGGTTTGCCCGTCATGGGAAACACGTTGAGGATGCCCAGCGCGTTAATCAAAAACTGCACTGCGAGAATGACCGCGGAGCCAGACGCCATGAGCGCGCCCCGACGATCGGTCGCCTGCTCGGCAATGCGAAACGCCGAGTAGATCAGCATCGCAAACACCAAGAAGAACAGCACGGTTCCGACAAAACCGACTTCCTCGCCAATGATGGCCAAGATGTAGTCGTTGTGTGCCTCGGGCAGATACGAGTACTTCATGGTTGAGTTGCCGATGCCACGGCCGAACAGACCGCCCGAGGCAAAGGCCATGATGGCAAGCGTGGCCTGATAGCCGTCACCATACTCGTCGGCCCAAGGGTTCAAGGCAACCTGAATACGCACCATACGGTATGGCTCTGCGACAAGCGCAATCACGATCACGAGAATGCCGAAGATTAGCACGCCGATGATAAATCTGGGGTCGAGACCCGCAAACAACGCCATGCACATGAGGGTCAACAGGATGATCAGGACAGTACCGAAATCGGGCTGGATAAAGATCAGAAAGAGCGAAATGCCCAGGTAGATGCCCATCTTGCGAAGGAATTCGTTGATGTTGCCACCGGGCGAAAAGAAGCGATCAAGCATGATGGCCGAATACGCAATGGCAAATGGCTTTAAAAACTCGGAAGGCTGGAACTGAATACCGGCGATGTTGAGCCAGCGCGTGGCGCCGCGGCTGCCGCTGCCCACCAAGAACACCAGAAGCAGTAGCCCCATCATGCCGATAAGGAAGATCCTGAGCACATCCTCCCCAAACCAGCTGTCCGGCAAAACGCGCACGATGGCAATCAGCGCCAGAACGCCGACCACGGCAAACGCGGCCTGTCGACCCAGAAAAAACGTCGCCGAGCCATTCTCGTGCAGCGCCTCGACCGAAGACGCCGAGTACACCATCAGCAGGCCAAAGCATACCAAGGTAAACAAGCAGGCCATGAATATCAAACGGGGGCGCATGATACGGGCGGGAACGCCGGCAATATAGCGTTCGCTAAACGACTGCCCGCCGCGGCTGGAACGCGGTGTGGTGCGACGTGAGGAAGCACGGTCCGAGTCGGGCCTCCTCATACCTTGTCGGGGGCTCTCCTCTCTCACCGCAACCCCTATTCCATTTGTGATTTCGCTGTAGCGGCAAGCTGAGCCACGTAGTCCTTAAACACGCGGCCGCGCTCCTCATAGCCCGAGAACTCATCGAACGAAGAGCAGGCAGGAGAAAGTAAGATCACGTCACCACGGCTCGAAAGCGAACGGGCAACGTCCACGGCGTCGCGCAGGTCATCCGCCTGGGCGATATCCACATCGCCATCGACATCGGCCTCGTCCATAGCGGCGGTGAAGCGCTCGCGCGCATCGCCAAAGCAGACGACCGAGCGCACGTTGTCCATAACGACGCGCGCGAAGTCCGTGAGCGGCGTGCCCTTATCGTGGCCGCCGAGCAGCAAGATCACATCGTCATCGGGAAATGCCGTCAGCGCCTTCTCGACCGCATCGGTGTTGGTCGCCTTGGAATCGTTGACGTAGCGCACGCCGTCAATCTCGCCACACGGCTCCACGCGGTGCTCGAGCGGCTGGAACGAGGCCAGACCGCGGCAGACACCATCGACATCGGCACCGACTGCCAGGGCAGCCGTGGCAGCGCACAGGGCATTGATAACATTGTGATGGCCCGAGATCTTGAGCTCGGACGTGGCGACAAGCTGAGTCTCGACGCCCTTCAGGCGCACGACCATCTTGCCGTCGCGCACAAAGGCGGCATCCTTGCCCTCAGGCTCGTCAAAGGCAACCTTGCAGATGCGACGACCCGGCGTGTAGATGTACTCATCGAACTCGTGAATGCCGGCGTCTTCGACGTCGACAACCGCCAGATCGTCATCGACCATATTGTCAAACAGTTTGATCTTGGCAAGCGCGTAGTTCTTATGGCTCTTATGCCAGCCCAGGTGGTCGGGAGTGATGTTGAGCAGCACCGCCACGCGGGGGTGGAGCTCGGTGGTCGTAGCAATCTGATAGCTCGAGAGCTCAGCCACAAACCACTCGTTGTGAGCTCGGCCGTCAATCTCGTTGACCGGCGGCTCGCCGATGTTGCCGACAGCGACGCTGGCCTCGCCGGCAGCCTTGAGCAGATAATCAGTCAGCGACGTGGTGGTCGTCTTGCCGTTGGTGCCCGTGATGGCAATCCAGTTATCGGGCGACAGGCGATAGGCAAACTCGGGCTCACCCATAATCTGGGCGGCATGTTCGCGCCCGGCCTTAAAGAAGCCCGAGAACTCCGAGATGCCCGGGCACGTCACGCATACGTCATAGGCGCCCTCGACCTGTTCGGTCCCATAGACAAACGACGCACCAGCAGCCTCGAGCGCACGCGTGGCGTCATTGGGCTCAGAGGTGCCGCCGCCATACACGGTAACGGCGCTTACGCGCTCGGGATGTGCCAGCGCCCAGCGGGCGACATCGAGACCGGATTTGCCCTGACCCAAAACGAGCAGGCTAAAGACATCAGCAAGAGGCATGAAAGACCACTATCCCAACTGGAAGAACAAAGCAAGGCCAACGGCACCAAAGGCCGCAGCGATAATCCAAAAACGGATGACGACCTTGGTCTCGGCCCAGCCCTTCTTTTCGAAATGATGATGGATGGGCGCCATAAGGAAGACGCGCTTGTGCGTAAAGTGGAAGTAGACAACCTGAATCATGACCGACAGGGTCTCAACGATAAACAGGCCGCCGATGATGAGGGAGACGACCTCGGTGTTGGTCATGATGGACGTGCAGGCAAACGCAGCGCCCAGGGCAAGCGAGCCGGTATCGCCCATAAAGATGCTCGCCGGATAGCAGTTGAACCACAGAAAGCCCAAGCAGGCACCGGCACACGCGGTGCAGAAGATGGACAGGTTCACGTCTCCGTGCAAAAACGCCATGGCAGCCATGGCGAGCATGGCAATCATAGAGGTGCCGCCAGCAAGACCGTCAAGGCCATCGGTCAGGTTCACGGCATTAGAAAGACCGGCGATCATCAGCCAGCAAAAGACAATGTAGAGCCACGGGAACGAAAGGCCGCAGATGGTGGTCGAAAGCACGCCAAGGTCGATCGTCAACCCACCGGGAAAACGAATCTCGGGGGCGACGCCGCACCAGTTAACGGCAAGTACCGTAAAGGTGACACAGATAATGGTTAGGCCGATCATCTTGGCATGGGGCGTCAGACCGAGCGAGCGCCCATGCGTAACGGAGGTCAGGTCGTCGATCAGGCCCAGCACGCCGGTCGCCAGCGTGGCGAGCAGCACGAGCACGAGCTCGGTGGTGAGCTTGCCCATCAGCAGGCAGGTCAGCGAAATCGCGACGAGAATGACAACGCCACCCATGGTGGGCGTTCCCTGCTTAACCAAATGACGCTTGGGGCCGTCGGCACGAACCTGCTGGCCGATACCCTCGACCTTGAGCAGCTTGATCCACCACGGCATGAGCAGCAGCGCAATGGCAGCGGCGATGCCAAGCCCCAAAAAAGCCTGATACGTTGGATACGAGGGATTGCCGAACATGGGCTAGCACACACCTTCCACAAAGCGGTCGAGCTCAACAAAGCGGGAACCCTTGACCAGTACAACATCATGTTTTTCAAGCGCGCCGCCCATGCGGTCGAGCACCTGCTGATAATCGGAGAACACCTGGATGCGGTCCTCGTCCATGCCCATCATGCGCGCGGCATCGGCCATAAGCTGGGCCAGCTCACCACCCACGCACGCCAGCATGTCGAGCTTCTTGGCGGCGGCATAGGCGCCCACGAGCTCATGCATGCGAGGAGCCTCATCGCCCATCTCGCCCATCTCGCCCAGGATCGCCATGCGAGACCCCGTGCACGAAAGCGAGCACAGCAGATCGAGGCCAGCAGCCATGGATTCGGCACTGGCGTTATAGGAATCGTCGATGACGCGGGCACCGCTCTTGGCGCGCTTGATCTCCTGGCGGTGACCGGTGATCGTGAGGCCCCTAAAAGCAGCATCGATCTGCTCGGGCGTCACGCCCAGGCGATAGGAAACCGCGGCGGCCTTAACGGCATTAGGAACGGACTGCACGCCGGGGATGGCAAGCATGGTATCGATCGTCTCACCCTGGCCAAAATCGAGCGTAAAGACCGGACGTCCCTCGTCATCAACACGAATGTCGCGGGCACGGACCTCATCGTCGTCCGAGACGCCGGCCAGCATAACGTCGATACCAGCAGGCTGGGCGAACGTATCGCGAATGAACGGCGTAAAGTCGTCCTCACCGCCCAAAACCAGCAGCGGCAAGAAGTCGCCGGCGGCGCACATACCCTGGACAATCTCGGCCTTAGCGCGGGCGATGTTCTCGCGGCTGCCCAAAATGCCGATGTGAGAGGTACCAATCTTGCTCACGATGGCAAGGTTGGGATTGGCGGACTTGGACAGGCGCTCAATCTCGTGGAAATGGTTCATGCCCATCTCGAGCACCAGGACCTCGGTATCGGCCGGAGCGGAAAGCACCGTGAGCGGCATGCCGATCAGGTTATTGAAATTGCCCTTGGTGGCCCAGACACGATAGCGCTTGGCGAGCACGGCGGCGAGCACGTCCTTGGTCGTCGTCTTGCCGATGGAACCGGTAATGCCAACGACCAGGCAGCCAAGCTCCAGGCGATACGTGTGCGCCAAACGCAGCAGAAACTCCTCGGGATCATCGGTCAGCAGGATGGCGCACCCCTTGTCCTGCGCCAGCGAGACCAGCTCGGCCTCGGGCTCACGCGTCATCACGACGGCGCCGGCACCCGACTGGACGGCACGGGAAGCAAAATCATTGCCGTCGACGTTTTCACCGGGAAAGGCGACGAAAATCGTCCCTTCCTCGACCTGGCGCGAGTCGATAACGCACCCGCGGCATACCCGATCGGCTTCTCCCGTCACGGTTCGGGCCCCTGTTGCGGCCGCGAGGTTGTTGACGGCGATCTCTATCATTGCAGCTCCCCTGTAAACCTAATAATGCTATCGGCGTATTGTATCCCAGCGCCGCACATGCGTGGTGCAGGGCATGTGAACACCCTCATATGGGACAACAAACCACGCCCCAAAGATTGTAACCCCCTACTTCGTGTGCGGGATACCCAGCACGTCGAGCGCGTTGGCCATAATGGACTGGAACGGCACCGCAGCGGCATCCGAGCCGCTCGGCGTTCCGTCGAGCGTGATATAGCACAGCACCTTGGGCGATTGTGCCGGTGCAAAGCCCATAAAGGACGACATGTAGTTCTCCTTGAGGTAACCGCCGTTCTCGTCGGCTCGTTCGGCCGTACCGGTCTTACCCGCCACGTCATAGCCGTCAACCGCGCCGCCAACGCCCGTTCCCTCGGACACGACCGTCTGCATGCACGATGTCACCTGGGATGCGGCATCCTCAGAAATCGCGCGCTCGCCTTCGCCCCAGTCCTTCTCGTCGCCTTTGCTGGACTTATAGAAGTGCGGGGTCATCATCACACCGCCGTTGGCGATGCCGCCCACGGCACGTGCGATCTCAATCGGCGAGACGGACAGTGCCTGTCCAAAGCTCATCGAGCCCAGCGTGGCGCCGTCATACTGGTCACGCTCCTTGACGATACCCAGGCTCTCGCCCGGAAAATCTACACCGGAGCTATGACCGATGCCCCACTTGTCCACATAGGCGGCAAAGTCGTCGGCACCGATCTTGCGCCCCACCAGGACAAAGCCCACGTTGGACGAACGGCGCATCATCTCGCGCACATCCATGGTCATGGCGTAGTCGCGCTTGTCGGCATCGGTGACGGTATCGTCGCCAACCTTGATGCTCGCCGGCACCTCAAACGACGTACTCGATCGCACGACGCCCAAGTCGAAGCCGGCGCCCGCCACGAGCGTCTTAAAGACTGAGCCGGGCTCGTAGGCATCGGTGACCAGGCGCAGGTTCATATCCTCGGTCTTGGCGTTTTCCAGATCGGTCTGGTCGTAAGTCGGATACGAGCAGGCTGCCAAGATCTCGCCTGTCGTAGGATCGGTGACCAGCGCCGAGCCGTTCTTGGCCTTTGTCTTCTCGACAGCCTCTGCCAGGGCATCCTCGGCCGCACGCTGGATATTGACGTCGAGCGTCGTCACGATATCAACGCCGTCGACCGCGGCCACTTTTTTATAGGCACCGCCCGCGATATAGCTGCCGTCCCTCGCGCGCTCGCGTACGAGAGAACCGTTCGTGCCGGTCAGAAGCTTGTTGTATTGCTTTTCGAGACCCGTCAAGCCGTCGTTGTCCACATTCACTACACCCAGCACCTGCGATGCCAGGTTGCCGTATGGATATACGCGCTTCATGGCCTGCTCAAAAAGCACGCCGGGCAGGTTCTTCTTCTCCAGCGCCGCAACATCGTCTTCGTCCACCTGGCGCTTGATATACACCCAGGTTCCATCGGACTCAACGAGCTTGCGGCAGGTCTTTTTATCGATTCCAGTTGCCTTGACCAGCGCTGACACCGTCTTGTCAACATCCTCGACAAGCTGCGGATTCACGGCGATGTTGCGACATTCGACCGACGATGCCAACACGTTGCCGTTGCGGTCGTAGATGGTGCCGCGTTTGGCATAGAGGGTCTGCGCAAGCAGGCGGCGCGCATCGGCACGCTCCCGCAGTTTATCGGCTTCGGCAATTTGATAGTCGGCAAGGCGAAAGACGCCCAAGCCCAAGCCAAGCCCGATGAAGCCCATGACGGCTTTGCGGCGAGGCAGAGGTGCGCCTGTGAGCCATTCGGTCGACGAACTCTTGCGCGACCTGGTGTTATGCACTTGAGGGCCGCCCGAGCCGCGAAGTCGCGACGCCGGGTCGTTGCCACGGGACTGCCCGGCGTTGTAAGATTGCCGACCCGTTCCTTGATAACCAGAACGTCCCCGCGACGAGGGACGTCCAGAACCGCGGCCCCCATCGGAACCGCGGCGATAGTCATTTGTCATACTCAGCTACCGTCTTGCTACTGAGCGGTCGCGGTCGCGTTGGCGCCCGCGGCTGCATCCTGCGAAAAGTCAAGTGTAACGCTCTCGCTGGGCTCCACCATGCCATAAGCGCCCGCAAGGTCGCGAATGCGCGTGTCGGCGCCATAGACCGAATGCATGACCTCCAGGTCGGAGCTCTCATCGGTCGCCTTTTCGAGCGTGCTGGTAAGCTCGGCGTTGCTGTTGAGCACCTGGGCCGTAACGCCGGCGAGCGCCACGCGGGCGACGCCAATCGTCATGAAGATAGCCGCAATGATGCAAAACGTTTTAAGAACGCTCATGAAAACCGGGCTTACCGCCTGGTTTGCCTGACGGCCCGCGCCCGTGTAGACATCAAAGCGCGGCGCGCGCTGCTCACGGGGAGCAACGGGGGCCTGCGGCGTCTCACGATAGGCGGGCATGGCGTTCATATCATAGGCGAGTGCTGCGCTTGAAGTGTTGTAGCCCATGATATGCCGCCTCCCATCCCGAGTACGTTGGTAGTGTGTTTAAGCTTCGTTTATGGTGCGAGCGGGAGGTCCAATATCGCGCGGTCGCGCCTACAGACGCTGCGCCACGCGGATTTTGGCTGATCTCGCCCGGGGGTTGCGCTCAACCTCATCAGGCTGGGCAACCAAGGGTTTGCGGGTGATGACCTTGAGTATCGGCACGTTGCCGCACACGCACACCGGAATCTCCGGCGGACACGTGCACCCCTGGCTCATCTCCTTAAAGTGGTTCTTTACGATACGGTCCTCGAGCGAGTGATACGAGATGACGCAGATACGTCCGCCCGGGTTGAGCCACCTGGTGGCGGCATCAAGCCCTCGTTCGAGCACATCGAGCTCGTGATTGACCTCGATGCGAATGGCCTGGAAACTTTTCTTGGCCGGGTGTCCGCCATGCCGACGAGCGGCAGCCGGGATACCCGCCTTGATGATCTCGACAAATTGGCCGGTGGTTTCGATCGGTTCATGCTCGCGGCGGCGCACGATCTCGCGCGCGATCTGCGAGGCGAACTTCTCTTCGCCGTAGACGCGTAGAATCCGGGCGAGGTCGTGTTCGTTATAGGTGTTGATGACCTCAGCTGCGTTTAAGGTGTTATTGCCCGGATCCATCCGCATGTCCAATGGGGCGTCCTCGTTATACGAAAAGCCCCTGCCAGGGATATCGAGTTGCGGCGACGAAACGCCCAAATCGAACAGGAAGCCATCGACCCCGGGCACCTCGGCCGAGCAAAGCAGCTCGTCCAAGTCGCCGAAATTGCCCTTCAGCAGCTGGTGCGGAACGCCGGGAACCTCGCGGTCCAGACGGGCGCCAGCGGCCTCGAGGGCCATGTCGTCCTGATCGACGCCGAGCAAAAGACCCGTCTCCCCCACCTGCGCGGCCATCTTTACCGAATGGCCGGCACCGCCAAGGGTGCAATCGCAGACAACGGAGCCGCTCTTTAGCCGCAGCGACTCAAGCACTTCGCCGAGCATGACAGGTTCATGCCGATATTCTTGTGTCAAGATCCCACGCTCCATCCGTTACCCGTGCCTTGCCCTTACGAGAAGAAGAGGTCCAGCAGGGCCTCATCGTCATCGTCCTCATCGGCCGCGGCGCGATCCCAAACCTCAAGGTGGTCGTAGTTGCCCACAACCGTGACCTCGCGGTCGAGGTTCGCCTGCTTGCGGAGAGACTCGGAAAGACCGATACGACCGGCGCTGTCCACGTCCATCGACGTGGTGCGCTTGTTGATCGCCCTCATGAGCTTCTGGTCATTAATGTCACGCGGGTTAAAACCCTCGTGGCCCTCACGACCCGCGAAGAGTCCTTCGACCCACTTATCGAAGGCCTCGGCAGAGAACACGTACAGAGCATCGACATCCAGGGCTTTGAACACGCGAACGTGCTCTCCAAGCTCCTCGCGAAGGGGTGCAGGCAGGGACAGACGACCTTTTGCATCGAGATTGCGCTCGTATGCACCAGTCATTCCCATGTGCGCCCTCCCCTCGGTTACTCAGATGGCACGTACGCGGGGAACCACCCCGCCTGTCGACGTGATTAATAATATGGGGAACCGCCCCATTTTTCAACACCTTCCCCCACCCCTTCCCCCCCCCCGCCCCACCACTCCACCCCCAATATGCTGTAAAACACCCCCGAGCATATGTTCGAAAACACAATATGTTGTGTTTGCAGCAACGGCGGG
>CAJLVJ010000010.1 GCA_905210085.1 uncultured Collinsella sp.
ACAACTTCAGGATCCACTCGACGCTGGGCTACATGTCGCCGGTCGAGTTCAGGGAAGCGGGGCTGTCCCTCCCGGAATCGTCCAAATAGATGTTGCCAATCCAGAACAGGCAGGTCAGGTTCCTGGCCGCCCGGATATCGGAGGCCCTCGACGAGGCCGGGGCCCTCGAGGCCGAGACGGCGGCGCTGCTCGAGGGCGACGAGACCTACGCGTGCCTGCTCACCGTGCCCGGCATCGGCCCGAGGACCGCGGCGCAGCTCGCGGTGTCGGTCGACATCGGGAGGTTCCCGGACCACGACCACCTGGCCTCGTACTGCGGCATAGCCCCGAGGGCGAGGAGCTCCGGCACGTCGGTGAGGTCGGTCAGGGCGTCCAGGCGCGGCGACGCGAGGCTCAAGTCCCTGCTGATCTTCTCGTGCAACAGCCTGGTGAGGTCCTCGGGGCGCTACGGCGAGTACTACCGGGCCTGCAGGGCGCGGGGCATGGGGCACGGGCGGGCGCTCAAGGCCGTCGCGAGGAAGCGGCTCAGGGCGATATACGCCGTGATGCGCGACCGGGTGCCCTACCGGGAGTAGCCCCGACGGTTGACAAAACTATAGGAACACCCAACGACTACATAGCATGAGAGTGGATAATCTCCCAGTTTGGGCTCGCATTCAGGCTCAAAGTGGGAGATTATCCACTCTCGTTTCTGTTCTGCCTACATTTGGAGGAAGAGCTCGTGGAGGTGGGTGTCTTCATCGAGTTCGGGGTGGAAGGTTACGCCGAGCTGGTTGTCTTGGCGGGCGGCGACGATGCGGCCATCGACTTCGGCCAGGGCCTCGGCATCGCCGTGCACCTCAACGATGCGGGGCGCGCGGATAAACGTCAGCGGCACTTCACCGTCGATGCCGGCTACCTGCCCCTTGGTTCGAAAGCTGCCGAGCTGCCTGCCGTAGGCATTGCGCTCGACAAGTACATCCATGGTTGCCAAACGCGGCGTGCCCTTATCGTCATGGGCGGCAAGATCGTGAGCCAGTAGAATCAGGCCGGCGCAGGTGCCCAGGACGGGCATGCCTTCAACAATGCGGGTGCGAAGCTCCTCGAGCATGCCCAACTCATCAAGCAGCTTCCCTTGAACGGTAGACTCGCCGCCGGGAAGTACCAGACGGTCAAAGTCCTGCTTCAAATCGGCCGCCTGCCTCAGCTCAATACAGTGTGCGCCAAGCTCGGATAGTCTTGCCTCGTGCTCGGCAAAAGCGCCTTGGACCGCCAGCACGGCGACCGTTTGGTCTGCATAATCGCTCATGTGCGATCCTTTCTGCTGGACTAGCGCCCGCGCTCCTCCATGATGATCTCGATCTCGTCGGCGTTGATGCCCACCATGGCCTCGCCCAGGTCCTCCGAAAGCTCGGCAATGAGTTTGGCATCGGTGAAGTTTGCCACGGCCTTGACGATGGCGGCTGCGCGCTTGGCGGGGTCGCCGCTCTTAAAGATGCCCGAGCCGACAAAGACGCCTTCGGCGCCCAGCTGCATCATCAGCGCGGCGTCGGCGGGGGTCGCTACGCCGCCGGCGGCAAAGTTCACAACGGGAAGCTTACCCGTAGCATGGACCTCGCGCACCAGCTCGACCGGAACCTGCAGTTGCTTGGCTGCCTCAAAGAGTTCGTCGTCGCGCAGGGCAACAACGTCGCGGATTTGCTTTTGGATCTTGCGCATGTGGCGCACGGCCTGGACCACGTCGCCCGTGCCCGGCTCGCCCTTGGTGCGAATCATCGTGGCGCCCTCGGCAACACGGCGCAGCGCCTCGCCCAGATCACGGGCGCCGCAGACAAACGGCACGTCAAACTGGGTCTTGTCGATGTGATAGACGTCATCGGCAGGGGAGAGAACCTCGGACTCATCGATGTAGTCGATCTCGATGGCCTGCAGGACCTGCGCCTCGACGATGTGACCGATGCGGCACTTGGCCATGACGGGGATGGAGACGGCCTCCTGGATGCCCTTGATCATCTTGGGGTCGCTCATGCGCGAGACGCCGCCTGCGGCACGGATGTCGGCCGGGATGCGCTCGAGGGCCATGACGGCGCAGGCGCCTGCCTCCTCGGCGATGCGTGCCTGCTCGGGCGTGGTAACGTCCATGATGACGCCGCCCTTGAGCATCTGCGCGAGCTCGCGATTGAGTTTGACGCGGTCGGCCTTGCTGTTCTGTTCTGCCATGGTTGCTCCCTTGGTTGGCATGTGCATTGCTTGACGGAACATCCTATCGGGGAGCTGGGTATGACAAAATACTCAGTTTTCGAGATAATTACAAGGTCAGACTAATACCAGATTGAACAGCTCGATAAGATCAGGTGGCAAACTCATGCTTGACTACAATTTGGAAAAACGCGGCGAAGCATCGCTCTATGAGTATGTTTACCAGCAAATTCGAGATGATATCGTAGCTGGACGCATTGTGGCGGGGGAGCATTTGCCGTCTAAGCGCGCCTTTGCCAGTCATCTGGGAATCAGTGTCATTACTATCGAGAATGCATATAGCCAGCTACTGGCCGAGGGCTATATTTGCTCAAAGCCGCGGCGTGGCTACTACGCTTGCAAGCTTCCGGATGCACCGGTTTTGCCTTTGGCTTCGGAGGGCATCGACCGAGATGCCGTCTCTGTGGACCCCAGCGCGCATGATGTCCGCGGGCGGGTCGAGCAATTCGACGCACTTTCTCCTTCCGCTTTGGAGGCGGCGCGGCTTTGGCAAAGCGCACTGCGGGCGACGCTGGCATCCGAAGACGAGCGCGAGATCTTTTCGCCCGCACCGGTACAGGGCACCGTTCGGCTACGATGCGCAATTGCTCATCATCTGCGCGGGACGAGGGGTATGAATGTCGACCCCGACAACATTGTTATCGGTGCGGGCGCCCAGCTGCTCGATACCATGTTGGTTCAGCTGCTTGGCGCGGACAAGGTGTATGCCGTTGAGGATCCGGGCTATTTGCGCCTGACGCGCATCTATCAGGCTATGGGCTGCCAAGTACGACATATCCCGTTGGATGACGACGGCGTGGACCTGAGCGCTCTGCAGAAAACTGGGACCGATGTCCTTCACCTTATGCCGTCCCATCAGTATCCCACCGGTCTTGTGACGAGCATTGCGCGTCGCTATGCGCTGCTGAGCTGGGCCGCCGAGCGACCAGGTCGGTACCTCATCGAAGATGACTTTGATTGTGAGTTTCGCCTTGCCGGCAAGCCAATTCCCGCGCTCGCGTCGATCGATGCCTCCCAGTCGGTTATCTACACCAACACGTTTTCGAAGAGCCTGTCATCGGCGTTGCGTCTAGCGTACATGGTGCTGCCCGATGAGCTAATGGAGCGGTTTAGGCGCAACCTTGGTTTTTACGCCTCGTCGGTGAGTTCTGTTGACCAGGTCGCTTTGGCTCGTTTGCTGGAATCGGGTGATTACGAGCGACATGTGAACCGCGTGCGCGTTCGTGCTCGTGAGGCGCGTGATGGCCTGACGTCGCTTGTACGGAAGGCATTTCCGGCAGGGGAGGTCTCGATCGAGCATGCGGACGCGGGCCTTTACTGCACCGTGGTTGCGGAGCGTGGAACGGGCGGAAGCACTTTTGCACGGGCCCTCACGCGCTCGAGCATCCCTTTTATCGATATCGGTGACTGTTTTTGGTGTGCCGATGGCGCATCTGCCCCTGAAAACTCAACTCATATTCTTGTCCAGTATGACGATCTGAGTCCAAAAGTACTAACTACCTTGGAATTGCAGCTAATGGGGGGCACTCTGCAATCTAAGCGAGTAGACTTTTAGCACTTTGGCGACCAGGCCGTTTTGTAGAAGCTATCTACCTGCGGTTTTGAAAAGCAGGATGACCGGCCTGCTCGGGATGTTCAAAAAAGTCTACTCACTTGCCGCGCAAAGCTCCTGCATGAGAAAAAAATGGGGTTTTCAACAGGGCTTCGTCCAGCTCTCGGCAAGCTTTTGGCCAGTTGGGGAGGGCTGTTGAAAACTTTGCAGTCCGTTCGGCGCCATTTTTGGTGCGTTCGCGCCAATGCGTGACTGACTGGGTTGAAATTCGTGTTTTCCTGTGCCTATGAAGGATCTACTTTGTGACATATCGGCTTTTAGGTACTGGTGTTTGCCTCCTCAAGTCCGCGCTTTGTGTCCGCCGCTTCCACGACCGGAAGAAGACCGGCAGCGATATGATCTCGCCCGCAACCCGACGGCTGCGGTCGCGCTCGGTTTTCCGTTGTATACATTGGTTCGGACGAGAAACAAACGGACTTGTCCTGCCAGCATTAGGCAGCGGCTGTTTCTTGGTGAGCTCCCCAGGGAATCCGTGCTGGAAACGGAGCATGGGTTTTTGGTTACATCTCCTCTACTGACGACATTCATCATGTCGCGGCATCTGACGGATCTTCAGCTTCTTTTGGTATTGGCGGAGATGTGTGGCTTGTTTGCGGTGTGTGCCCTGCCGGCGGCACTTGAGGCGGAGCTTTCGCGTGCAATTGATTCGGGCGCGATTTCGACAACGTTCGGTTGGGTGCGCTGCCCGTCCGAGGACGGCACCGCCTCAAATTTATGGCGTCGAGACGCTTTGGTTTTGGGCGGAGACCTTGACCGTTTTTGTTCAGATGTTTGCGGGATGCGTTACGGCAATAGATTTATGGCGGTATCGCAACTCGTTCCATTGGGTGCCGCGTCGCCTTTTGAGGTCGAGGCGTATTTGCTACTTGCACTGCCGCGATCCCTGGGAGGCGAAAGTTTTTGCGACATAGAGCTTAATGTTGAAGTGATGCTAGGCACAAGTGCTCGAGCGATTGTGGGAAAGTCCCGTGTATATATCGACCTACTTCTTTCTTCACCGGACGGTAGGCGACAGGTGGCCATTGAATGTCAGGGAAAGGCCTCGCACGGACGCGCAGGGGATGGCTTGCGTGACGCTGACCGCATGACGGCCCTTCAGGCCATGGGCTACGATGTGCTTCTCCTGACACACAGACAGATATCGGATGAGGATAGATTCCGCGCGATCGTTAAGGCCATATGCAGGATGCTCGATGCTGAATATCGTGATAAAAGCTCGGATGAGCAAAGGGCTGAGATATTACTCCGGTCTGAACTATTCATTGACTGGACAAAATTGGGAGTAATCGACGGAAAGATGCCCGTTAGACACAAAATGGCTCGATCGTGGACGGCTGCGAATCTAAGTGAGTAGACTTTTGGCACTTTGGCGACTAGGTCGTTTTGCAACAAGGCATTTACCTGCGGCTTTATAAAGTGATATGGATGGTCTGCTCGGCAAGTTCCAAAAAGTCTACTCACTTAGTTTTTGACGAGAAGCCGATGTCGAAGACGGTCCTATTTCAGGGCGTTAACAAGTTCGTGAGGCACGAAAAAGGCCCGGACCAATACGGTCCGGGGCTCATCGAGCTAGAGGTTATGTCTCAAGCGGTTGGCTTAGCCAAAGTAGCGCTTAAGCAGGCCGGCAAAAGCTTTGCCGTGGCGGGCCTCGTCACGAGCCATCTCGTGGACGGTGTCGTGGATGGCATCGAGGCCAGCGGCCTTGGCGCGCTTGGCAAGATCAGTCTTGCCGGCGGTGGCGCCGTTCTCGGCCTCAACGCGCATCTCGAGGTTCTTCTTGGTGGAGTCGGTCACGACCTCGCCCAGGAGCTCAGCGAACTTGGCGGCGTGCTCGGCCTCCTCGTGGGCAGCCTTCTCCCAGTACAGGCCGATCTCGGGGTAGCCCTCGCGATGAGCGACGCGAGCCATGGCCAGGTACATACCGACCTCGGAGCACTCGCCCTCAAAGTTGGCGCGCAGGTCGGCAACGATGTCCTCGGAGACGCCCTCCATCTTGGCGACGCCCACGACGTGCTCGGCAGCCCACTCGAGCTGGCCCTCCTCCTGCTTCAGGAAGCGAGAACCGGGAACGCCGCACTGGGGGCACTTAAAATCCTCGGGCAGCTGGTCGCCGTCGAACTCTTCCACATAACCGCAAACGGGGCAAACAAACTTCATGATTCGATCCTTTCGATCGATGGCGATGGTGCGCTCGTCCGGTCCCGTAAAGGCCCTCTCCGGACGTGCGTCTTGACGGGTTCTATTATCCATAAATGCAACCAAATGTGAAGCCTATTAGGAATGATTTTTAATAAAACAATTTTGAGATATGAAGATGTTGATTGATTAACGATTGGCAGGCCGTCTTTGACCGCCGCTGAGTACAATCGGTCGAGCAAATGTTGACCAATCAACAAATGAGGGAGTTTCCTTTATGCATCTAGCCCGCCGCGCCTGGTGCCGAACGTATCAAACGGTTTTTCGCATCGCATTGCCGGTGCTGCCCTATACCGAGCCACGCATTCTGGAGCATGCTGAGGATGTGCCCGCGGTGCTTCAAAAGTGCTCGATCCAGAAGGTCCTTATCGTGACAGACCCTGGTATTGCACGTTTGGGGCTCACGGCATCACTCGAGCGTGCGCTTACGGCTCAGGGGATTGGCGTTACGGTCTATGCCGAAACGCGTGCGAACCCCACGGTCTCAAACGTGGAAGAAGCGGCGTCCCTGTATCGAGAGCGCGCCTGCCAGGCCATTATCGGCTTTGGCGGTGGCTCGGCCATGGACTGTGCCAAGGGCATGGGAGCACGTATCGCGCAGCCAAACAAGCCCATCAACAAGATGCGCGGGCTGCTGCGGATTCATCGTCGTCTGCCGCTGCTCATCGCCGTTCCCACCACGGCAGGCACGGGAAGCGAGGTCACGCTTGCGGCGGTAATTACCGATGACGAGACGCACTACAAGTACCCCATTAACGACTTTGTGCTTATCCCGCGCTTTGCGGTGCACGACCCCGAGTTTACGCGCGGTCTGCCCGCCTCCATTACGGGGCAGACGGGCATGGATGCCCTGACGCATGCCGTCGAGGCGTTTATCGGGCGAAGTACTACGCCCTATACGCGCAAGATGGCGCGACAGGCGGTGCAGCTCATCCACGACAATTTGCTCGAGGCCTATGAACATGGCGACGACATGCGTGCGCGTCGGAATATGCTTTCGGCGGCGTATAAGGCGGGTGTTGCCTTTACGCGCTCCTATGTTGGATACGTTCATGCCATCGCACACAGCCTGGGCGGGCGTTACGGGATTCCGCACGGCTTGGCCAACGCTATCATCCTGCCGCATATGCTTCGCGCCTATGGCGAAGCTGCTGCTCCTAAGCTCGCCGATCTCGCCCGCATGGCCGGCATCGCGCCGGTGACCGCGCAGGACAGCCTGGCGGCCGAGGCCTTTATCGATTGGGTCGATCGAATGAACGCCGCCTTGGACATTCCCAAATATGTGGCGGGCATTCGCCGCTCTGACATTCCCGAAATGGCGGCACATGCCGATGCCGAGGCCAATCCGCTGTACCCCGTTCCGCTTTTGATGGCCCGCTCGGAGCTCGAGCATATGTACGAGGTCGTCGCGGGTGGTATGTTTGAGGACGAGAACTAGGAGGGTGCCATGAACACCGAGGAAATTGCGCGCATCGTCGGCGAGCAGCGCGCCTACTTTAAGACGCACGCTACGTTTGATGTCGATGCTCGACGTCGTGCGCTCGTGAGTTTACGCGATGCGGTACGGGCGCACGAGGCCGATATTGCCCATGCGCTCAAGACCGATTTGGGAAAATCGCATGACGAGGCCTATATGTGCGAGATTGGCACATCGCTTTCCGAGATTCGTCATCAGATCGCTCATGTGGCTCAATGGAGTCGTCCGCGCCTGCGTCCGTGCGACCTTGCCAATGCCGTGAGTGTGTGCAAGACGCAAGCCGTGCCCTATGGCGTCACGCTCATCATGGCTCCGTGGAACTACCCGTTTTTGCTGACGCTCGAGCCGCTCGCCGGCGCCCTTGCCGCGGGCAATACCGTGGTCATCAAGCCGAGCGCATATGCTCCGGCGTCGAGCGCGGTGCTCAAGCAAATCTGTGAAGAGGCATTTAATCCGCGCCTGGTGACGGTTGTCGAGGGCGGGCGCGCCGAAAACGAAGCGCTGCTCGATGAGTGCTGGGACAAGATCTTCTTTACCGGTAGCGTTCCGGTCGGCAAACTCGTTATGGAGCGCGCAAGTAAAAACCTTACGCCCGTGACGCTTGAGCTGGGCGGAAAGAGCCCCTGCATCGTGGATGCGACGGCAAACTTGAAGGTTGCGGCACGGCGTATCGCCTTTGGTAAATGGCTCAACGTGGGGCAGACCTGCGTGGCGCCCGACTACCTGTTGGTCGATACGCGCGTGCACGACGAACTGCTGGATCTCATCAAGGAGGAGGTCCGTCGCATGTTTGGCGAGCATCCGCTCGATAACGAGGACTACGGGCATATCGTCAACACCAAGCATTTTGCGCGCGTGCGCGGGCTGATAGATTCCGATAAGGTCGTGCTTGGAGGTACCGCGCGCGAGGCCTCGCTCAAGATCGAGCCGACGATTTTGGACGGCGTGGCCCCCGATGACGCCGTAATGCAGGAGGAGATTTTCGGTCCCATCTTGCCGGTGCTGACGTTTGAGAGCCTAGACGAGGCTGAAGCGTTTATTACGGATCGTCCGACGCCGCTGGCCCTGTATATCTTTAGCCAGGACCGTGCGGCTCAGCAGCGCTTTGTGCGCTACGTGCCCTTTGGCGGCGGCTGCGTCAACGACACCATCATGCATTTGGCCACGAGCCATATGGGCTTTGGCGGCATGGGCGCGAGCGGTATGGGCCAGTACCATGGCCGCGAGAGCTTCGATGCGTTTAGTCACAAGAAGAGCATCGTGAACAAGGCAACCTGGCTGGACGTGCCGTTTCGGTATGCGCCCTACGTAAGCTGGAAGCACAAATTCGTGCGCATGTTTGTGCATTAGAATCAGATGGCGTAGCGACAAACGGTCGAAAAGACACGAGGTGGGGCGAATTTGTGTCCGCACGAGTTCGTAGACTTCTCAATAAGGTTAAGCGCCGGTTTATCCGGCCGTTAGAGGAGTTGCCATGTACGAGCCTTCACGTGTTCTTCTGTCGTTTCATATTGCGGGATTTCAGTATGCCGACGGCGCTTTGGTCCTAGGCGATCTTAAAGCGGGCGATAAACTGACGCTGTGCGCCGAGCGCGATAATCCCCATGATCCCAAGGCGGTTGCGATCTACTATGGCAAGACCAAACTTGGCTATGTTCCTGGAAACGAGGTCGGCCCGCTGTCCTTGATGATGTATTACGGCCATGAGGACGTATTTGAGGCCCGCGTGCAGCAGGTTGCTCCCGAGCGCAGCCCGTGGCATCAGGTGCGCGTTGGCCTCTACGTGGTGGACGCTCGCTAATCGGCAAGGGAGGCGGCCATGTTTGATGGCGATGATCTGTTCGATCTGACAGACGATCCGGTTGAGTGGGATATGCTGCTCGATGACGATGAGTTGGAGCAGGATCGTAAGAAGCGCCAGGACAAGAACGCCCAGGGTGACGCGTCGAAAAAGAAAGACAAGCGCCGCCGCGGACTGTTCGGCGGGCTCTTTGGATAACCCCCGCATCGCTGCGTCTGTATACTTAGCACGAGTTGAACACGTTGCGAAATGAGGGCATAGACGATGATGTGGTTTACCGCCGACCTGCACCTGGGCGATACGAATATCTTGCGCGACATGGACCGGCCGTTTGGCTCGGTCGAGGAGATGAACCGCAAGGTCATCGATGCCATCAATGAGTGCGCGGCTGCGGATGACCGTCTCTACATCCTGGGAGACTTTACCTATCGTTTGCCCCTAGCGGATGCCGTGCACCTGCGCGAGCGTATCGAATGCAAGAACGTGACGCTCATCCGCGGTAACCATGACGGCGACTGGGAAGATCCCGACGTGCCGCAAATTTGGGAAGACGTGCGTGATTACCTGGAGATTGCTCCCGGCTATGCCAAGGGCCATCGTCTGGTTATGAGCCACTACCCCATGCTCAGCTGGAATGGCAAGGCGCGTGGCGCCATCATGCTGCACGGGCATATCCACAGCAGGGGAGACCGCACCAACGCACGCAACCGCGATCGCGAACGCCCCATTTACCGCTACGATGTGGGCCTCGACGCCAATGACTACAAGCCCGTAAGCCGAGACCAGATCTTGAGCTTCTTTGGACTGTAGCTGCAAGTGCAGGTAGAATGAACGCGCCGTGTGGATGGTCTACACGGTGCGTTTTAGTAGGAGCGATGATTCCATGAGGGCTATCCAGCGCATTAACCACAACGCTGCCATCTGCGAAGACGGAGCGGGGCGCCAGCTCATCGCGTTGGGTCGCGGCATCGGCTTTGGCGACATGCCGCACGAGGTCGACCTGGACGTCGTCACGCGCACCTTTTACGGCATCGATTCAAAGTATCTGGTGTTCATCGACGAGGTCGACCCCGAGGTGCTTGAGTTTTCTGCTCAGCTGGCAGATATTGCGACCGGACAGCTTTCGTACGAATTGAGTCCTAATCTGCCCATTACGCTGGCAGATCATATCCAGTTTGCCATTAAGCGCGCCCGTGAACATATGGTGGTGTCGTTGCCGCTCAAGCGCGATCTGGAGCAGTTGCATCCTATTGAGTATCGATTGGGCGAGCTAGCCGTTCGCGGCATTAAGAAAACTTTTGCCGTTCGCATGCCCCAGAGTGAGGCCGCGGGTATCGCCATGTCGATTATCAATGCGGCGATTAAGCCGAGCGAGCGGCGCGTACTTGCCGAACAACACGAGGAGCATCTCCTCGATATGACGGTTGCGATTATTCAAGAAGAGTTGGGCGTGACGGTCGATCGCTCGTCGTTTGCCTTTACTCGCTTTGCCACCCATGTGCGGTATCTGCTCGACCGTGTGGCAAAGAAAGAGCCGATTGACACCGAGAATTCCGGTCTCTACGACGTGCTCGTGGAGCAATATCCTGCGGCATCGCGCTGCGCTCATCGTATCGACGCTCTGATTCAAGAGGCCTTTGGCGAGCCATTGGCCCAAGAAGAGCTCGTCTATCTGATCATGCACGTGAATCGCGTGGCTCCTGCAAGTTTGAATAAATAGGGTCTCTGGCGTTTTATTTCCGTCGTAGTGACCGTTCGTAGGTCGTTTTCTACCGTTTGTCGGTAATCTGAGTCGCAGTAAACGTATCTGCCGCATATACTCGCCATGTGTTGGGTGTTACTCACGGCGCAGCTCCGAGAGGCACTACCGATTCTGCCGAGGCCATTATTGGGTCTCTGTCGGTTGTGCGCGGGGCTTTTTTCATGTCGATCCACCCGGGAATCACATGTAATCAAATCTCTTGCCAACGGGCATCGCGTGCTGCGCAGGCGCGAGCGGAATCGTGCGTCCTGGCGCTGTGAAACCCCACAGACCTTTAGTTGGAAGAGAAGGGATTCGACATGGCTGTCGATAACAAGAAGATTGCCGAGGATGTGCTTGCTGCCGTCGGCGGCGCCTCCAATGTGACGAACGCGACGCACTGCATGACCCGCCTGCGTCTGAACCTTAAGGATCAGTCCATCCCCAATGACGATGAAGTTGAGAAGATCAAGGGCGTACTGGGTGCACAGTGGTCTGGCGGCCAGTATCAGGTCATCATTGGCCAGAACGTGCCGAAGGTCTACGACGCCGCCATTGCGCTGGGAGTTAAGGGCGAAGGCTCCATTGACGAGAACCTCGATGGCGGCACCAAGGAGCCGCTGACGCTCAAGACTGCGGGCAACAAGATTCTCAACTATCTCTCCAAGACCATGGTTATGACGATCCCCATTATCATGGGTGCTGCCATGTTCCGTACTATCGCCGTGGTTTGCGGTGACGGCATGCTCGGCATTTGGTCTGCCGATTCCGACATCTACAACTTCTTCTACAACTGGATTTACAACGCCGGTTATTACTTCCTTCCCGTTTATTTGGGTTGGGCTGCTGCGAAGCAGCTTGGCTGCAGCCAGCCGCTCGGCATGATGCTCGGCGGTGTGCTCATTGCTCCTGAGTTCATGACGATGGTCAACGCTGCAGCGGATTCGGGCGTAACGACCACCATGGTCTACGGCGTGCTGCCGGCCCAGCTGAACAACTATTCCTCCACCGTACTCCCCATGGTTCTGTCCATGCCGGTGCTTATGGTCGTCGAGAAGTTCATGAAGAAGGTCGTTCCCGACATGCTCTCTACGGTGTTTGTACCCGTGGGCACTATGGCCGTTATGATCCCCGTTTCGTTGTGCGTGCTGGCTCCGATCGGCTCCATCCTGGGCAGCATGGTCGGCAACTTTATGTTCGGTCTCGGTAACGCCGGCGGCATCGTCACCATCCTCTCCCTCGTCGTCATTGCCGCACTTTGGGAGTTCCTGGTTATGACCGGTATGCACCAGGTCCTGCTTGCCCTTGGTATTGTGCAGCTGCTCACCCTGGGCTCCGACTCCTGCGTTATGGTCGCGGCCGGTATCTCTCAGTTCGCTACGTGGGGCATGGCCTTCGGTGCCTTCCTGCGCCTTAAGGAGACCGACGAGAAGGGCGCCATGCTCGGCTTCTCGCTCTCCGGTATCGTGGGCGGCGTGACGGAGCCCGCACTGTATGGCTGTGGCTTTAAGTACACTCGCTGCCTGGGCGCCATGGTTGCCGGCGGTGCTATCGGCGGTTTGATCGCAGCCCTCACCAATGTGACAACGTATGTTCTGGGCGCGACCAATATTCTGGGCGTCACCGGCTTTGTTGCCGGCGGAACGGCTAATCTCGTCTGGGGTTGCGTTGCATCGGGCGCTGCATTTGTTGCCGCCGCTGCCATCGCCTACCTCTTTGGCTTTAGCAAGGATCAGCTCGAGGAAGATGTTGCTGCCGCTAAGGCTTAAGACATCTGTTTAGGTAGGATAATTACCTGGGGCACTTGGCTACACTCCAAGTGCCCCTTTCCATAGATTGGAGTCGTTGTGAAGCAATTGCTTATTCGTGCCGATGATCTTGGTTATTCGTACGCCGTTGACTTGGGGATCGCCCGCAGCGTCAACGAGGGCTTGGTGCGCTCGGCGGGCCTTATGCCAAATATGCCCGAGGCCGAGCGTGGGTGGTCGCTCGTGGCGGATGCCGATATTGCAGTGGGCCAGCATACCAACGTGTGCCTGGGCAAGCCGTGTGCCGACCCGGCGCTCATCCCGAGCATGCTCAACGAGAACGGCGAGTTCCATAGCAGCCGTACCTTCCGCGAGCATTTTAAGCGCGGCGAGGAGCTGATAGACTTCGACGAGGCCTGCATCGAGATTCGTGCGCAGCACGACCGCCTTGTCGAGATTGTGGGCCGCGAGCCCGATTACTTTGAGGCCCATGCCGTCATGAGCAAAAATCTTAACCGAGCGATCTCGACGGTTGCTCAGGAGCTGGGCCTTAAGGAGCAAAAGGCAAGCTTCGACCCGACGGCGGTGGTGCGTTGCGGAGATACCGACCTGCGCATGGTGATGCGCTCGATGGAACCGGGCTACGAGCCCAAAGAGGCAATCATGCAGACGGTTCGCGAGATGTCCGACGGCGAGGCGGTCGTCTTTGTGTGTCACCCGGGTTATCTCGATCGCTTTATTCTCGAGAACAGCTCGCTTACGAACGATCGTACCAAGGAGGTCGATGCGCTGATCGATCCTGAGCTGCGCGCTTGGCTCGAGTCTCAACCTGATCTTCGCCTGATCGACTTCCGCGACCTGTAAGGACCCAAACCACCACAAAGGCGCACTGTGTCCCCTTTGTGGTGGTTCTGGCGCCGCCGCCATAATGGCAACGGCGCCTTTTTTTGTCCGTACGGCGCGGTAGAGTGTAGGCGGTTGAAATTTGCGTCCATCGAGGAGCTGCTATGAATGAGATCAAGTGCCCGCATTGTGGCGAAGTCTTTAAGGTCGATGCGTCTGGCTATGCGGATATTGTCAAGCAAGTGCGCGATGCCGAGTTTTCGCGCGACCTGGATGAGCGTGTGAAGGCAGTCCAGCGCGAGGGCGAGCAGGCGCTGGAGCTTGAGCGCTCGCGTTCGACGGCTGCCTTGCAAAAGGCAGAGTCTCAGCGCAACGCTCAGCTCGTTGAGCAGAAGAACGCTGCGGCTCAGCAGCTGGCACAAGAGGTCGCCAAGCGCGATGCCGAGCTTGCCGAGTTGCGCGCCAAGCTCGAGGGCGCTGCCGCAGAGCGCGAGAGCGCAAGTCAGCGTGCGGCGGTTGAGGCCCGTGCCGATGCTCAGAAGGAGAATGCTGAGCTTCAGCGCGAGATCGACAATTTGCGTGCGCAGCTGGGACGCAAAGATGACGAAGCCAAGCTTGCCGAGTCGGCGGCGCGCAACGCTGCTCAAAACGATTTAGCTGCACGTGATGCTCAGATTGCCGAGCTGCAGGCCAGGCTTGCCGCGGCTGACAAGGCCCAGGAGATGGCGCTTGCCGCTGCCGCGGCAGAGTCGCAGCGTGAGCTCGATGCCGCTCGTAGCGAGGCCGAGCGCGTGCTTGCTGACTACCGCACGACGGTACAGGAGAAGTTTTCCGCCGCAAAGGCACAATCTGAGCAAGAGGCCGAGGGTCTGCGTGCCCAGCTGCGCGAGCAGGAGCTGATGGCAAAAATGAACCTGTCGGAGGCAGTCGCCGCGGCGGAGCGAGAGCGCGATGAAGCACGTGCCAAGCTGACGAGCGAGCTGGCAGTGCGCGATTCTCGCGAGGAGCAGGCCAAGGCGGCACACGAGCTCGAGCTTGCGCAGGCCAAGCGCGCGAGCGATGACCTGATTCGCTACAAGGATGAAGAGATTAAGCGCCTTAAGGACATGAAGGTCCGCCTGTCCACCAAGATGGTGGGCGAGTCGCTCGAGCAGCACTGCGAGACCGAGTTTAACCGTCTGCGCATGACGGCGTTTCCTAACGCGTACTTCGAGAAAGATAACGATGCGTCCGAGGGCACCAAGGGCGACTTTATCTTCCGCGAGTGCGACGCGAGCGGCAACGAGGTCATTTCGATTATGTTCGAGATGAAAAACGAGAACGATGAGACCGCGACCAAACATAAAAACGAGGACTTCTTTAAGAAACTCGATCACGATCGTCGCCAAAAGGGCTGTGAGTACGCGGTGCTCTGCACGCTGCTCGAGCCCGAGAGCGAGCTCTATAATGCAGGGATAGTCGACGTGAGCTATCGCTACGAGAAGATGTACGTGATCCGTCCGCAGTTCTTCATTCCCATGATTACGCTTCTTCGCAACGCCGCCATGGGTTCGCTGCGCTATAAGCAGGAGCTGGCGGAATACAAGCAGCAGAACATCGACGTTACGAACTTCGAAGCCAAGATGGAAAAGTTCAAGAATGATTTCGGCCGCAACTACGAGATTGCGAGTCGCAAGTTCCAAACGGCAATCGATGAGATCGACAAGACGATTAGCCATCTGCAGAAAACCAAGGAGGCATTGCTGTCCTCCGAGAACAACCTGCGCCTAGCCAACAAGAAGGCCGACGATCTTACCATTCGCAAGCTCACGTGGGGCAACAAGACCATGAAGGCGGCGTTTGACGAGGCGCGCGGGGCTGCGCCAGAGACAAACGATGAGCCCGCCGAGGCGGATTCGTATGAGGTCGAGGATGCCGAGTAAGGCATAGCGTATAGTGCAAAAGCGGGGCCGTTGGCAATATTGCGAACGGCCCCGCTTCGTTTTGTTCCAGTATGTTCGGCTAGCCCTCGAGCAGGTCCTCGATAAAGCCGACGCGGTAGTTTTTGAAGATGACCTCGCCGCCGTCTTGCGTGGCGTCCAGATCGACATCGCCCATGATGCCAAAGTCGTGGTCGCCATCCTCGTCGGCAAAGATCTGGTGCACGTGCCACACGTGTGCGGTCTTCTCATCAGATTCGTCGATGGAAAACATCGCGGCGCTGCGGGCATCTCCGTCGGTGAGGATCTCCTCGTGCTGCTCATGGTAGGCGTCGAGCGCCTTTTGCCAGCGGATCTCGCTCATGCCCCAGTCGTCGTCGAGCTCGCCCAGGTCGCGAACGTGCTCGCGGGCGGCAAGGGTCACGCGGCGGAAGAGTGCGTTGCGAACCAACAGCGTGCAGCCTCGGCGGTCCGCCACGACCTCGTTGATGCCTTGTGGCGGCGCGGCATCGAGGGCTGCCGGGTTGCCGGCGTTCTCCCACTCGTCCACCAGGCTCGAGTCCACCGAGCGCACCACAAAGCCCAGCCACGAGATAATGTCGCGCAGGCGCTCGTCGCGCTTCTCGATGGGTACGGTGCGGTCGAGAGAACGGTAGGCCTCTGCCAGGTAGCGCAGCAAAATGCCTTCGGAGCGGGCGATGCCGAGCTTTTGGATATAGCCCTTAAAGTCGCTCGCGCTCTCCAGCATGTCGCGCAGGACGCTCTTGGGCGAGAGCTGGTAGTCGTTGGCCCAGGGTACTTCCTGGCAGTACTTGTCAAAGGCGGCATCGAGCAAGTCCTCGAGCGGCTTTTCGTAGGTGACATCCTGGATGCGCTCCAAGCGTTCCTCATATTCGACGCCGTCAGCCTTCATTTCGGCCATCGCGCGGTCGCGCGCGGCGCGCTCCTGTGCGCGCAATACCTGCTTGGGGTCCTCGAGCGTGGCCTCGACCATCGAGATGAGGTCCATGGTATAGGTCTCGCTCTCGGGATCGAGCAGCTCCAGCGCGGCAAGCAGGAACGGCGAGAGCGGCTGATCGAGCGCGAAGTCCTCGGGCAGATCGACCGTCAGCGCATAGTCGATGTCTGGTGCAGCGTCAGCTGGGGCGTCAGGCGCGGGTGGCACCTCGGTGCGGACGACGACGCCGGAATCGATGAGTGTGGCGAAGATTTCGTCGGCGCGAACCTCGAGCTTAGCCTTTTCCTCGGGAGTCTGTAGGCTCGTCTCGATGAGGTTGTGTACGCGGGCTCGGGCATCGCCGCCCTGCTCGACCACGCTAATCACCACGGAGTGCGTGATGCGCAGGCGCGGCTTGAGTGTCTCGGGCTGCGTCTCGATCAGGCGCTCAAAGGTCTGCTTGTTCCAGGTGACAAAGCCCTCGGGGGCCTTTTTCTTTTTAATCTTACGGAGTTTTTTGGGGTCGTCGCCCGCTTTGGCCATAAGCTTGGCATTCTCGATCTCGTGCTCGGGCGCCTCGGCAATCACCATACCCTCGGTATCGAAGCCCGAGCGGCCGGCGCGACCGGCAATCTGATGGAACTCGCGGGCGCGCAGACGACGCATCTTGTAGCCATCGAACTTGGTGAGCGCGGTGAGCACCACAGTGTGGATGGGTACGTTAATGCCGACGCCGAGTGTGTCGGTGCCGCAAATGACGGGCAGCAGGCCCTGCTGCGCCAGGCGCTCGACCAGGAGGCGATAGCGCGGCAGCATACCGGCGTGGTGCACGCCGACGCCGCAGCCGAGCAAGCGCTTGAGGATCTTGCCGAAGGCCGTCGAGAAGCTCGTGCCCTTTGCCGCTTCCTTAATGGCCTCGCGCTGCTCCTTGCTAGCGATGCCAAAATTGGCGAGCGACTGTGCCGTCGCAAGGGCGGCATCCTGGCTAAAGTGCACGATATAGAGTGGGGCCTCGCCACGGCGCATGGCGAGCTCGACCGTGCCCTCGAGGGAGGTCGTCACATAGTCGTAGCTCAGCGGAACAGGACGCGGGGCGTCGACAACCAGGTCGCAAGCAGCGCCGGTGTGCTCCTCGAGTGAGGCGGCGATGGCAGTGACATCGCCGAGCGTGGCGCTCATGAGCATGAATTGCGTGTGGGGCAGGGTGAGCAACGGCACCTGCCAGGCCCAACCGCGGTCGGGGTCGGCAAAGTAGTGGAACTCGTCCATGGCTACGCAGCCCACGTCGGCGTCCTCGCCCTCGCGGAGCGCATCGTTGGCAAGGATTTCGGCCGTGCAGCAGATGACGGGCGCCTTGGTGTTGATATGCGTGTCGCCGGTGATCATGCCGACGTTATCGCGGCCGAGCACCTGTACCAGATCGAAGAACTTTTCGCTGACCAAGGCCTTGATAGGGGCCGTGTAATAGCAACGCTTGCCCTGTGCCATGCCCATAAAGAGCATGCCCAGCGCGACGAGCGATTTACCCGATCCGGTCGGTGTTCCCAAAATGACGTGATCGCCGGCAGCCAGGTCCATGAGGGCCTCTTCTTGGTGGTCCCACAGCTCAATGCCGCGATCGCTCGTCCATTCAAAGAAGCGCTCGAAGGCTTGATCGGGCATGAGCCATGGTTCGGACTCGCTGCCGTCCTCGGGCTCCCACCAGGTGGGGGAGAGCGCGCCGAGCGAGCCAAACTCGGCTTCGGTTCCCGTGCCGCCCGAGAATGAGCTGGCGGCGCCGGCGCCGGAGACGGTGCTGGCGGCGGTATCTGTCGTGGTCTGTGCCATGTGTTTGCTTTCTCTCGCGATTGTCCGCCAACTATTATGGCGTAGCGGCGGCGTGGGGCGCCAGCGCGCGAGAAAATGCAGGAAATGGGCGCGTGAAGTTAGTGCTCTTGCGGCAGGCGCTTCTTGCCTTTGCGGGCGCGGTTTCTAAAGTTCTCGACGGCTTCTTCCATGCCCAGAGGTACGTAGGTGAGCTCATCGAGGTTATCGGGCAGGTAGCAGGCGAGGCTCTGCTCCTGCGCGCGGCCCGCCGCGAGCTGTTCATCGCTGGGCTGCACACCGGGTGTGGCGCAAATGCCATAGACGGCGGCGCCCATCTCGCGCGTGCGGCATTCATATTCGGTCTCGGGATGCTCGGGATGGTCGCGGCGGACGTCGTCACTTACCCAAAGTGTGTCGTAGCCTGCCGCGGCAAACTGCCCCAGGGCGTAGTCGCGCAATGGCTTGCTGTCGGTTCGCAGTGTGACGGTGGCACCGGCTGCAAGGAGCGGGCGGTAGAGCATCAAATGGTCGACATGGACGAGTCGTTTTTTTGCGTACTTGGCCTTGGGCTGCGGCGTGGGAAAGTTGATGGTGATGGCATCGAGCTCACCTGCGACAAACAGCCGTGGCAGCGATGCGGCGCCTCGGGGCAGGACGAGTGCGTTGGATAGCCCCTGTTCGCAGATTTTCTGCGCGGCATAGGCGATGCAGATGGGCTCCTGGTCCATACCGATAAAGAGGGTGTCGGGCTCGCGGTGGGCGCGCTCGACCAGATAGGTTCCCTTGCCACAGCCAAGATCCAGGTGAAGGTGTTCGAAGGGCTTGCTGCCAGCTGGCGCGCAAGCCTCGCGCCAATCTCCGGCATAAGCCTCGGGGTTCGTCTCAATCGCATCGGCGTAGCGCTCCAGGCGCTCCTCGAGCACAAAGTTCTTAGGCGTGCGAACGTGGACGGCTCCCATGAGGCTCCTTGGTCATAAGTGTGGAACGCATGGTTGCACGTTCCGTCAATGGGTTGAAAAAAGGGTGGGCATAGTTTGCCCGAAAGATGCGATGCGGCTCGAAGGCGAGTCGTCGGTGCCTACAGACGCTTGAGAATCACATAGCGGTTGAGCTCGCCGCTGCGACCGTCGGCATGGAAGCGCTCAAGCTCGCGCACGGGGACCTCGCCGCTCTTGTAGAACGTACGGACGCCGCGCACCAGGTCGGTGATCTGCTGATCGTCAAAGTGATGGCAATAGCGGTAGGCGTGGCGGTCGTTTTGCCAGCCGATGAGGTGGTCGCCGGCTTCAAACTGCGCTGAATCGTAACCCTCAAACGGCGGGGTGAGCTCGGCGCGGGCCTCGGCTCGAACGGCCTTGCGCGCCATGCGCTCGTCGTTCATGAACTCCCAAAAGCTGATGGCGATGATGCCGCCTGGGCGCGTCTGCCGCACCAGGGCGTCGAGCACGCGTACGCGGTACTCGCATGACGGTACGTGGTGCATAAAGCCAAAGCAGACCGAGATGTCGGCGAGTGGGGCGTCGAAAAGCACGTCGGGCGTCTCGGCGGGGTTGAGCTTCATGAGAGCGTCGAGCACGTCGAGTTCCTGGAAGTGCAGGTTGGGAATGCGCAGGGCGTGGCCGCGTGCATCGATAGCCAAATCCTGACACGAGTCGACACCATAGAACTCAAACGGGCAGCTGGCATCCGCCGAGGGGTTTGCGCCGTCGACGCCCTTGGCGGCAAGTGCGCCGCCGGCGGCAAAGTTCTCGAATCGCATATTGCCGCAGGCAAGATCGAAGACGCGGACGGGATGCTCGATCGTGGCGACGTCGAGCTGCCCGAGTGCGATATCCATGGTGCGCACCCAGCCGGGCCACGGGGCCTGGCGCGTATCGGAGAAGGAGGCGGAGTGCTCGCGATAGAACGTATTGTTGAGCTGGATGAGCGATGAGGCGAAATCGCGGTTCACGGCGCGGAACTCCCTCCGTTGGCGGTGCGGAATTAACAGTACGACCATACTACCGTTAACGCTGCAACGGGGACAACCAAGCTACGGGTCATTGCTTTGTTTGGACACATTTCCGCAGCTCATATGCACCCGCAACCGCCGGTTGTCAAAAATCTCACTAGAATAGGTGGCATGCTTTTGGCGGTGGCGGATACATTTTTAACTGTGCAAGGCGCCTTAAGAACAAAAACGGTCCGGCGGCACGGCTGGCATCACATAGGAGGAACCATGAATGTAGAAACTGCGCAGCGGCTCGCCGACCTTCGTCGCAGCAAGGGTTTTAGCCAAGAAGGGCTTGCACGAAAGCTGGGACTGTCGCGCCAGGCGGTCAGTAAATGGGAGCGTGCGGAGAGCTCGCCCGATACCGAGAATCTGATCTCGCTTGCCAAACTCTATGGCGTGAGCCTGGACGAGCTGCTCAATCCGAGCGATGAGATCGAGGACGATATCGAGTTTGAGAACGAGGACCGCGCCCGTCAGCGCGAGGCCGAGGCGGCGGAGCGCGCCCGCACCCATGAGGCGGCGGCACGCGCCACGGAGGCAGCTACGCAGGCAAGTGATGCCGCGGCCAAGGCGGCGCAGGCGGCAAGCTGGAGTGCGCAGGCCGCCAATGCCGCTACGGCGCAGGCGACGAGTGGCACCGCGGTTGGCTCGACTCCGGTGAAGGGCCCGTTCCAGTCGTTCCCGTATTGGGCCGTGTGCTGGCTGCTGTTCTTTTTGCTGATGTTCCTGTTTGGTGCCGGCCCCTTTGCCGCGCTGATCTTCTTTACGATTCCCATCTATCACTGGGTGGCGCGTGCGCTCGATGGTGATTGGGCGCGCGGGGATATTCAGGTTGGTCCGGCGTCGGTGGCAATCAAGGCCCAGGGGAAGGATGCTTCTGCAGAACCTGATGCTGACGTGGCTACCACGACCACCGCTGAGCCATGTGCCAAAGAGGGTGACGAATGATGAAGCTCTCGCATGAGTCTAAGAGGCGCTTGGGCATTGGCATCGGAGCGTTTGTGCTCATCATCGGGCTTGTCGTTGGCACTTCGCGGACTTTGATTCATTTTGATGGACCGTGGAATCTCAACGATGTTGTATCCGGCTTGTCTGGTATGGACGATGCGTTTGACGAGGACGATGTTTTTGATGACGGTATTTACTCCGCTCAGTCTCAAAAGCTTTCGAGTGAAACCTTCGATGCCGACTCATTCCAGTCCCTTGACCTGGATGTGACGTCGGGTACGGTCGATATTAAGTACGTTTCCGATGGACCGGTGCGTGTCATCGAGAGTGGTCGCGTTGCAAAAGGAGTAACTGCTTACGATGCTGCCACGCATAATCTGGCCGAGATTAGGGGCTCTACGCTCAAGATTAACCAGTTCGACTGCGATGACGAGCGTGCGCTTGACCGTACGGTCACCATCGAGCTGCCGCGCGAGCTTGCCGATAACATGATGGACATTTCGGCGAATGTGGGGTCGGGGGATCTGACGATTACGGACATTGCGTGCCACGACTTCGATTTGACGTTGGACTCGGGAGACATCGAGTTCGCGGGCACCGTGACCGATACCCTGAATGCCGAGGTCGGTTCGGGCGATGTGACGTTCGAGCTCTACCAGGCCCCTGCGAAGTCGATGGACGTGAGTGTGGGCTCGGGCGATGTGGAGATGACGGTTCCGAACTCGACGGGCTTTAAGGCGAGCCTCGCCTTGGGCAGCGGCGACTTCGAGAGCGATTTCCTTCCGCTTGGCTACGACGGCGAGACCGTTTTGAATCTTGAATTCGATAACGGCGATAAGTCTGCCACGTATCGTTTTGAGGTCGGTTCGGGCGACATGTCGTTTGATTCGGAGTAGTGAGGCAGACGAAAGCCTAGGCGAAGATATAGACGCGCTGTTTGATGAAGGCGCCGAAGCCGAGATTGGCTTCGGCGCCTTTGCCTTTACAATGGGGGCATGGAACAGATTATCTTGAACATACTCGAGGCTCTGCGTCGCGGCGAGACCGTGGACGACAAAGCGCTCGTCAAACTGATACATGCCGAGGCGCGCCGTGAGGGCGCCGACAAACGCGATTTGGCCAAGCGCCGTCTGCTGCCGTTCTACCAGCGGGTTAAACGCGAGGAGCCGGCTCGGTGGGCTGCGTGGAATGTCGATTCCGATCTGGAACGTCAACTGCTGCAGGCGCTGCGTATGAAGCCGCGCCGAACGGCTTCGGGCGTGGCGACCATTACCGTCATCACCAAGCCGTGGCCGTGCTCGGGCGATTGTCTGTTTTGCCCCAACGATCTGCGCATGCCCAAAAGCTATCTGCACGCCGAGCCGGCGTGCGCCCGTGCGGAACAAAATTGCTTTGACCCGTATCTGCAGGTGAGCGCTCGTCTGACCGCGCTTTCGCAGATGGGGCATGCGACCGACAAGATAGAGCTCATCGTGCTCGGTGGCACCTGGAGCGACTATTCGCAAGGGTACCAGACATGGTTTATGTCGGAGCTCTTCCGTGCACTCAATGATGATGCGGTGGCGGGCGTGGCGGCCAACCCCATGTTGGCGCGTCCGGGCATCAGTCGTGCCGAGGCGGGGCGTCTGCTCGATGACGCTCCCGCCGATGCCCTGCCGCCGGTGGTAGTAGAGCGCCGCGAGCGCTATCGGGCCGCCGGCATTGCGACAGACGAGGCTGAGCTTGCTGCCGGCGTTGCCGACGAGCAGGAGCGTGTGGATGCTGCCGTGGGCGGCTATAACCGCGCGGTGCGTCGTCTGTACGGCCCTGGTACGCCGTGGGGCGAGGTTGCCGAGTGGCAAACGACAACGATGGAAGAGCTCGAGCGCCAGCAGCGTATCAACGAGACGGCGAAGCATCGTGTGGTGGGGCTCGTTATCGAGACGCGCCCCGATGCCGTAACGCCGCAGGCCCTCACGCTCATCCGCCGCCTGGGCTGCACCAAGATTCAGATGGGTATCCAGAGTCTCGACCAGCACCTGCTCGACATCAACGAGCGCCGCATTTCGGTGGCTCAGGTCGAGTGGGCGTTTTCTCTTGCGCGCCTGTTTGGCTTTAAGATTCACGCGCATTTTATGCTCAACTTGCTGGGCGCCACGCCCGAGGGGGACAAGCGCGACTACGAGCGCTTTATGACCGAGGGGGCCTTTATACCCGACGAGGTCAAGGTCTACCCGTGTGCGCTCATCGAGGGCTCGCGTTTGGTGGGCTGCTATGAGCGCGGCGAGTGGCGCCCCTATACCGAGGAAGAGCTGCTCGATGTGTTGGCCGACGACATCGTAGTGACGCCGGCGTTCTGCCGTATCAGCCGTATGATTCGTGACTTTAGCTCCGACGACATCATGGTGGGCAACAAGAAGCCTAATCTGCGTCAGCTCGTTGAGAACCGCCTAGCTGCTCGGGGTGACGGTGCGACGGTGCGTGAGATTCGCTATCGCGAGATCAGCACGGCGGGTGCCGATCTGGACGAGTTGACCCTTGACGAGGAAGTGACGTACGAGACGCCGGTGACGCACGAGCGCTTTTTGCAGTGGGTGACGCCGCAGGGCAAGATCGCGGGCTTTTTGCGGTTGTCGCTGCCCGACCATTCGTTTGTTGCCGCGCATGCGGACGAGTTGCCGACGACGCCGGACGAGGCGATGATTCGTGAGGTGCACGTGTATGGCATGGCGGCACGCGTGGGCGATCAGGGCCAGGCAGCGCAGCATCACGGGTTGGGGCGTTTGCTCGTAGAGCGTGCCTGCGAGATTGCCCGGGATGCGGGTTATGCGCGTATCAACGTGATTAGCGCGATTGGCACACGTGAGTACTATCGCCATCTTGGATTTTATGACCATGGCCTTTATCTGCAAAAGGAGCTCTAGATGAACAAGCCAAGTGTTTCTGCCGGCGTCGTTGCCGGCGTTGCTCTGGGGGCCGCGGCGCTTGGTGCGGCCGCTGTCGCTGTTCGTGCTGCCTGTCTGCAGGTTGCGCGAACCCGCAATGGGTTGGCGCGTGTGAAGCGCGTGCACGATGAGTGCGGCGATGAGATTCGCGTGTTGGTGCAAGGCGGCGTCTACCAAAGCGCAAGCTACATTGGCGAGCGTTGGGCGGAGCCCGTCTTTGCGTACTATCGTGCGTTTGACGACGTGTTTGAGGCTGAGGACGCAATGCGTGATGCTTACGGGCATGGTATCGACCGTATGCTCATGCTGGGCGGCGGCGGGTTTGCCTATCCCAAGTTTGCGCTGATGTCGCACGAGAGCTTGCGCATGGACGTCATCGAGTATGACGGAGAGATTACGCGCCTGGCGCGCCGCTGGTTCTACCTGGACGAGCTGGAGCGCGCGGCGGGCGACCGCCTGCGGGTGATAACCGCTGAGGCTCGCTCGTATCTGGGTGTGACGAGCGTGGGCCATCGTCGCTACGACGTGGTCGTGAGCGATTGCTTTGGTGGTGCCGAGCCCGTACGCGAGCTGGCGACCGTTGAGGCGCTGCGCCTGGTGCGGGGCAGTCTGAACCCCGGCGGCATCTACGTTGCCAATATCGTGAGTGCGAACAGGGGGAGCGACGTGACGTTCCTGCGCGATTGCGCTGCCACGGCACTCGAGGTATTCGCTCACGCCTGGGTGGTCCCATGTGGCGATACAGAGTTTGGCGGCGAGGAGAACTACCTGCTCATCGCCAGCGACGGCAACTACGCCTTTGCCGAAGCCGTGCCCTTCGACACCGACTTCCTCGGCACCGTCCTTCACGACAAATAAGTCTCCCCGTCCCAAAAGACTGGTCTTAGGCGTGGTCGCGCCAGCTGAGGACGCGCTGCTTCATACCCTCGATGTCGAGCACGCCTTCGGCAAAGCCCTTGCGCACGAGCTCTTCGGGGACAAACTCGTCGTAGCGGTCAAAGTAAGGCACCTCGCCAGGATAGACGAGCTCGATGGGATCGAAGTCCTTCTCGGCCTCGGCGGCGAGCACCTCAAAGAACGTCTCCTCGTCGGCCTTCATTTTAAACTGCATAAAGTACGGGCGCGACGGGTCGAGTCCGCGAAGGCCCAGCTCCGCGGCACATTTAATCTTGAGCATGCGCTCGAGTGCCAAAAAAGCGTAGCTGCCCAGCCAGGGGAAGATCACCCAGGTGTCGCCGCCCAGGTTAATGAGCGGCTTGGTCCCCGCACCCGAAATCTCGGCCGTATGGCGAGCCTGCGCCAGACGGGCCCGCGCGTTACCCATAAGGTACGGATACGCCGCGTGCTCGTTGAGCGCCTTGCGCATGCGCTCGAGCACATGCGTGTTAATGTCTCCGGGGCAGTCGCCAAAGTAGGCCGGCACTCGGCCCTTGACCTGCGTGGCAAAGACGGTGTGACGCTTCCAGTCCACTTCCTCGACAATCCAGCAATGGCCCGCGATGGCGATGCGCTCGCCAGGTGGTGGCGGGTTGACAATCGTGCCCAGCTCGGCCGATTCGTTGCGAACGGTGAATTCCTCGTTTTCCTGGAACACGGCGTAGAACTTAAAGTTGTTGATGATGCGCTCGCCCGCGAGGCCCACGATGAGCCCGCCGCCCTCGGTGACTTGGATGTGGTCGATCTTGATGAGGTGGCGCAGCAGTACGCGATAGTCATCGGCCGAGATGCGATGGAAATAGCTGAGCGTGAGCACACGCTGGGCAAGCTCTGCCGGCGTGAGCTCTCCGGTGCTGGCAAGCGTCGACATAGTCTGGTGGTAGAGCAGGCTGTAGGGGAGTCGATCGAGCTCGGGCGGCTCGACCCACTTTTCCTCGCGATAGAGTTGTACGAGCGCGATGCCCTGCAGGAGCTTCCACGGAATGGTCTCGGGCATCATCGTGCGCGGCTCGGGCTCTTCCTCGCGCATGACGAACCACATCTCGGGTGGAAGATCGCGGCGTCCCGTGCGGCCCATTCGCTGCAAAAAGGAGCTGACGGTAAACGGCGCGTCGATCTGGAAGGCACGCTCCAGACGGCCGATATCGATGCCAAGCTCAAGCGTAGAGGTGGTGACGGTCGTCTGTGCCTGTTCCTCGTCGCGCATAAGCTCTTCTGCCGTCTCGCGTAACGATGCCGAAAGATTGCCGTGATGGATGAGAAAGCGGTCGGGCTCGTGTCGGCTCTCGCAGTAGCTACGCAGCATGGAGCACACAGCCTCCGCCTCCTCGCGCGAGTTGGCAAAGACCAGGCACTTGCGGCCGCGGGTGTGTTCGAAGATATAGCCCATGCCGGGGTCGGCGTTGTCTGGTGCTGTGTCGGTTGGATTGAGTAATGCCTGTTCGGGTGCTCGGGGGATGTCGACTTCGCCCTCGGGGGCCGAGGAAGTTTGGCGGTCCTTGGGAGCGGCCTTGCCCCGTGCCCGCTCACGACGTTGACGGCGCTCCTCTTGTGTGAGCTGTCCGCTGTGACGCATGTCTTGGGCGCCGGCGGGCAGCGCCGCGGATGCCGCTGCCTCGATGCGCTCACACGCGAGTACTTCGGCCTCTTGAGGGCCTGTGCCCATGAATCCCCGTTGCTGTGCCTGGGGACCCGAGTTGTAGAAGTGCTCCATGGAGATGCGCCACACGCGGCGCGGCTCCTCAAAACGGGGGATAACGCAGTCGTGTCCCGTTCCCTGTGAGAGAAAAGCGCCCGTGCGCTCGGGGTCGCCGATGGTAGCGGAAAGGCCAATGCGACGGGGCTGCACGCCTGCCATGCGCGACAGGCGCTCAATAAGGCAGAGCGTCTGACCGCCTCGATCGCCGCGCATAAGCGAATGGACCTCGTCAATGACCACATAGCGCAGGTCGCAGAACATGCGCGGGATCGCCATATGCTTATGGATCAGGAGTGCCTCGAGCGACTCGGGCGTAATCTGCAAGATGCCGCTCGGTTTTTTGATGAGCTTAGCCTTGTGCGACTGCGAGACATCGCCATGCCAGTGCCAGACAGGGATATCGGCCTCTTCGCAGAGGTCGTTGAGGCGGACGAACTGATCATTGATGAGCGCTTTGAGGGGGCCGATGTAGAGGGCGCCCACGCTCGCGGGCGGGTTCTCCCAAAACTCGGTCAGGATGGGAAAGAAGGCTGCCTCGGTTTTGCCGGAAGCCGTGGATGCCGTCAAGAGCACATTATCTTGCGTGTTAAAGATGGCATCAGCTGCTGCAACCTGGATAGAGCGCAGACTCTCCCAATCGTGGGAGTAGATGAAGTCTTGGATAAACGGAGCATATCGGTCAAAGGCGTTCACGGGGCCTCCCCTCAAATACGAATCTCTTAACGCGGTGAGCAGTGGCTCGCTACATTACTGTCTCGACGTTTGCCCAGATAAAACCTGCCAAAATAAAACTGTCCCTTTTTGGCAGGTTAGATGGTGAATTCGGCGAAATTGCGGTCGCCGTCTGCGGTGCCGGTGTCGCCTGTTGCGGCTGCCGGCGCCAGCGCGTCGCCGCCGACGCTTTGCAGCAACTCGGCCACATTTGCATTGGGGTTCTGACACAGGATATCGAGCAGTTCGATAAAGTCACGAATAACCTCACGGGGCGTCAGGTGTGTATCGGCTCCCACGCGGCCAAACTCAATCTTGAGAAAGTCCACCAAGTCGTTCTCGGTAAGCGTGGGCGTCCAACCAAAGTATCCGGCATGGATCTGCATGAGTTTTTCGATCAGCACCAGCAGCTCCTCATAGGTGAGTGGCTGCAGGCGGATGATGGGCGCGAGCATGTCCTTAAGGTCCTCGCGTGCAAAGCGGCCTTGAGCGAGTCGGCTGCGCAGGGCCTCGTAGGAGAACACGCCGCGGCGGCGGTCTTCGATGGAGGTTGGCGTGCCGCCCATGATCATGCCCAGGTACTGCGCCTTGCCCTGGAGCGTGTCGTTGTACATGGTCAGGATTTTCTCGTAGTTGTACTGGCGCGTGATGGCGTTGGGAATCTTATACAGATTCACGAGTTCGTCGATGAGCACCAGCATGCCCTTGTAGCCGCCGCAGACCAAAAAGCGCGCAATGAGCTTAACGTAGTCGTACCAGTCGTCATCGCTGATGATGGTCGAGGAGCCCAGCTCGGCGCGTGCCTCACTCTTGGTGAGGTACTCGCCGCGAATCCATTTGGTCACGCGGCTCATAGCTTCTTCGTCGCCCTCGGATACGGCCGCGCGGTAGCGGCGGAGCATGCGGGCGAAGTCGAAGCCGTGGACCATTTCCTCGAGCGGGGCCAGTTGGGCATTGACGGCAGACTCATCGGCATCGGCACACGAGGCGACCCAGCGATCGAGGATTAGGTTGAGCGCACCGCCCTCGGGGCGCGTTTTAGTCGATATGTTGCGGATGAGCTCGCGGTAGGTGGCAAGGCCCTGCCCCTGGCCGCCCTGTAGGCGGCGCTCGGGCGACAGGTCGGCATCGGCGACGACGAATCCCTCGCCCATGGCGTGCGTGCGGATGGTCTGGAGCAAAAAGCTCTTGCCGGCTCCGTAGCGACCGACCAGAAAGCGGAAGCTCGCGCCGCCGTCGGCGATGAGACTCAGGTCGGTGAGCAGGGCGCGGATTTCGACCTCGCGCCCTACGGTGATGTAGGGAAGGCCGATGCGCGGGACCACGCCGCCCTTGAGCGAGTTGAGAATGACGGCGGCGACGCGCTTGGGCACGCGGGGTGCTGCGGATGCGGTATCACTCATAGTCTAGGTATCCTCTCACGTCTGCTTCGTAGTCCTCGATAATTTGCGGTCCTGCCGCGCCAAATTCAATTACGGTGTCACCCACCAGGTCAAAGAGCGCCTCGTTGATGCTATCGACGAGCATGTCCTCGCTCTGACCCGACCTCGCCACTGCCGATGTCGCTTGCGCTGCGTTCTGCTCGAGCAGTGCGCGCAGATACGCGGTTGCGGCGGGCGCGAGTTCGCTCGCGGCGTCAGTGGGCGCAGCCGCTGCGAGCGGGGGCGTCGGCGCAAGAAGCGGCGCCACGACACCAAACTGTTCGGTGGAAATGGTTGGCTCGTCGGCCTCGTCCTGCTCTGCGGCCGCCGTGACCGGCTCGACAAACGCGTCTGCTGCGGGCTCGGCTTTCGGCTGCTCGGAGTCCACCGTATCGACCTCTGCGAGCACATCGTCCTCGCGCTCCTCATCGATCAAAAGCGCCTCACGCGTTTGTGCGGCGGCGCTCCGAATGTGTCCCAGCTGACTCAAATCGATATCGATCTTGACGGGCTGGTGCGCGGCATCCCACGAAAGCCATGCCACGATCTCGTCATCGATGATCTTGGCCAGATATTTGGGGACCTTCTCCTCCTTTAGGGGGTGGGTGGGGTCTAGGGCCAGGCGCAGCCGTTGGTCGCAGGCGCGCATCATCTCACCAAGCTTGCTGCTCTTTTGCCTGCTGCCGTGGATGCGCATGCATTCCCAAAAGCCGTTTTGACAACGGTAAATATGGATGGGGTCCAGACGGTATTCGCAGTCCTCGTGGCGATTAGGCGCAAAGAACACAGCCGAGGCAAACATGGTATAGGGCATGGCCGTCTCCTCCCCAAACAAGCTCGCCACGATACCGGTCTTTCGGTGCGTGTCATAGTAGCGCGCCATACGGACATACACGGCGCATGCCACGTGGCGCAGGTCGCGATGGTGGCTGCGATCGAGTCTCGAGTTATTGAGGTTGTACGTGGAGAGGGCGTTGATAGCAGCCATGAGTCGCTCCTCGCGCACCTCATCGGGCGGAAGGAGGAGCGTGGGCTCGGAGGTTTTGCGACGCTTAGGGGTCTGGCCGGACGGTGCCGGCGCTGGTACAAGGTCTCGTGCCGCGCGTCGCAGCTCAATAAGAGCGGTATCGAACATGACGGTTTTAGAGTCGTGAAGCAGCTCGGGGTTGAGCCCGTGGAAAACGGCGTAATCTTGCAACCACACGCGTGCAAACCGGTCGATGCCGGGCTCGAAGGCACGATAGGCATCCCAAAAGGCCTTGATCTTGTTAAAACCATCGAGTGGGTCATCTACGCCAATGCCACAGATCAATTCGTAGAGATACAGGAAGGCAAAGGACGTAGACGTTTCCTCGACAGTTCCGCGGCGCACTTGGGCGCGCCAGGTAAAATAGCCACGCAGCTGCCGATCGCTCATGGCATTGTAGGTGGGAAAGTACGACTTAAAGGTGCCGTTGTAGGGGCAGTCGTCCTCAAAGTCGGCCATCAGCAGGCCTTGGCGGTAAAAGAGCTCCGCCTCCGATAGCCAACGCCCCGCGCCGCCTTTGGGATCATCTTGCCAGCGTGATATCTCGCGCATCTTGCGGTACTGGTCTGGAAGGAAGTTCTGCATCTGACGACCGGTCTTGAGAATCGGCTCGTCAGCATAGATTTCGTTTGAGAAGCGGGCGGACTGATGGGTCCGGGCCTCGGCCATAATGCGCTCGATGAGCATCTTGACGTCCTGGTCGGCCACCGCTTCTCCTCTCCTAGCGCAGCTTTGGTGACCTCATATCATAGCACAGCATCAAACAGGTGTTCGAGATAGCACTATGCAGATAGTTTAGAACAGGAGGGCGTAGATGACGGCGATGACGACGGAGGGGAGCATGTTGGCCGTGCGAAAGGTTTGAGGACGAATAAGGTTAACGCCAACACAGAAGATGAGCATGGAGCCCACAAGCGAAAGGCTGTCGAGGGCTGCGGTGGTCATGATGGGGGAGAGTGCGCCGGCAAAAAGCGTGAGCGTGCCCTGGAATACGGCAACGGGCAGGGCCGAGAAGATGCAGCCGCGGCCAAGCGAGGCCGTCATGGTGCAGACGATGATGCAGTCCAGCGCGCCCTTCAGGGCAAGCGTGGACCAGTCGCCGAGCAGACCGTCCTGAATCGATCCTACGATGGCCATGGCGCCGATACACACGGTGAGCGATGTCGAGACAAAGGCATTGGTGAACTCGTTGTCACCCTCGCTGCCGGTTTTGCGCTTGAGTCATTCGCCGAGGTTCTCGATGGCGGCCTCCAGGTTGATGGCCTCGCCGATGAGCGAACCGAGGGCAAATGAGACGATAAGCATGGTGGTGCCGGTGGTCGCCAACGTCTCTCCATCGATAACGAGCATCTTTTGCATGGTGCCGCCCAGGCCGATAAACAGAACGCACAACCCCGACGCCTTCATGAGCGTGTCTTGGATGCGGGGCGTAATGAAGCGCCCACCCATGAGGCCCAGCAGACCGCCCGCGACCAAAAGCGCGACGTTGATGATCGTTCCTAAACCCGGCATGAACCCTCCTGTAATTGATGCCAACGTGGCAATCGTAACAGAACGGGGAGGGGAGCGCTCAGTATCCGAGCCAAGCGGCGGTTAGCGGCCTAGGACAGGACGGGGCTAAAGTCGAAGCGCAGCGTCATGAGGTGCTGTGGGGACTCGATGGCCGCGGCAATGATGTCGGCATCTCGTGCGCGATCGAACCCTTCAAGTTCCATTTGATAGGGGAAGTCTTCTTGGATACCGATGCGACGAGGAACCAAAAGCTTGGTTCCATCGAATTCTTCGGTTCGCGTTCCGTCTGCTGCAACGGAATAAAGGTGCAACTTGGCGGTCGTCGTGGCATCAAGTGCCGAGATAGCTTGGATGTCGTTCGATGCGCTCCTTGCTCCCACTGCTGTAAGTGCCGTAGGCGCGACGACTTCACCCGAAGGCAAAAAGACGAGCTCGACGGTATTGGGGAATGCGATGAGGATATTTTTGCGGCGGGGCGCATTGGCAGCGACTGGCTCAATGCTTGCGGCATCGACGGTTTCCGTGTGGTCGAGCGCGACCATCATGCAACAGTTGCCTTCGTCGACATCTGGGGGAGCGGCAAAGTCCAGGCCGTCTTTCGGTTGGGGATCGCCTAGTTCGGTGGCGGTGCCGCCTGGCTTCTCGAGAGGGGCCGCAGCGTTGTCTTCTGACGATGCATCGTCTGCATCGTCAACATGTGCCGGTGCGTCTGCGACCTCGTCTTTGGGGGATTTGTCATTATCGCTCGATATAGGAGCGGCAATTCCGATGGACCCCACTTCGTGCCATGTCATTTGGAGCAGCGCCGGATCGGCGAGAATGCGCTGCACGCCCGGCTCCTGGGTGTCGATATTGATGGGGGCGGGTTCTGATCCGCGCGTGAGGTTAAGCGAGCCCTTCTGTCTATTGCCTTGAGCTTCTTGGTCATCCGCGTCGCCAGCGTAGAACAGCAAAGGCGCATCTCCTGTTGCGATGGCTTCGGTGTCCGCCTTGGTCAGTCGCAGCGATGCCGTAAAGGAGATGATGGGCTGCGCGCCATCGACATTCGAGGGAACGCAGCCCAGGTATACACCCCCTCCTTCTTCATAGGCTGCGCTGTCGAAGACGACCTTCGCCCCGTTCGCCGAGTCATCGACCGAGTCAATATCGATGCGCAGCTCTAGGTCGCATGGGTCGCCATCGGCGTCGACTGCAGCCGATTTCCATGTGCAGATGGCACAACCTGTCTGGGGGCCGTTCTTCTTGTCCGGTCGCTTGATATCCACGACTATCGAGTTGACCGTATTGCGGTGAAGGCATCCCGAGGTTCGGACCGTGGCGTGTGCGAGCGAAAAACGTTGGCAGGCGACGATACCCGACGAATTCGCCACGGGATTCAGAGCTTGCGGTAAGGAGTTTGCCGTGGCGGGCGTCGCCCAAGCGGCGAGAGGCATACCGCTCGCCAGTGCGCTGCAGAGCGCGGCAACGGGCAAAAGGTTTTTGGGTGCCATGGTTCTCCTATCTATTCCGCGTACTCCGGTCGTGCTTGGCTATTGGTTGCGTTTGATGTGCAGGCCAAGGCACATCAGTCCTGCTCCCACCGTGGCGGCGCCTGCCGCAATGAGTTGCCGGGTGTCGCTCGTCTGAGCGAGCGGCTCGTGACGGCTGTCGCGATTAAGGCCCGAAAGGTCGACGGTCACTTCTGTGGCCTCCTGCGCTTGCTCTTGTTGAGCAAAGGCCATGGCAGGTGCGGACGCCAAGATGCCGACGATGGCGGCCAGTGCGATCGCCTTAGGACGTGGCGTGCGCACCGGGCTCGACCGTCCAGGTGATGCTTGCCACTTGATCTCCCGTACCGCCGGCGTGGTAGATGTCACGCGTGACGCGGGCGACGTGGCCGCTCACATTGAGCTTGATTTTGTCCGTTCCGTCGGCAATGCCCTCGTACTTCATGTCGAAGTTTGCGTCTTTGGAAAGATCGAGGCCCGTAGTTTGAGTCGCCGAGCTGGCGTCCTTTTCTGCCTTATCGGGGCCAACCTTAAAATCGATGGAGTTCTGGGCCGAGCCCGTCTTTGCGTCTGCAACGATTGTCCAGTCGTTCTTGGCCGTGACCTTCATGTTGGTGACGTGGATACCATATGCCGAGAGGTTGTCGATGGTAATCGTCTTGTCGGAGGGTCCTACAAGCGTTCCGTCGGCTTGGGCGGCAAAGGGGATGACCGTTGGCGCCTTAAACGAAACATTGCTAATGTCAGCCTTCACCGTCACATCGGTGGTTCCAACGCGCACCTCTGCCATGGCCGCCGTTGGCGCGGCGCCCATCGCAAGCGCGAGCGTAAGCCCTGCGCCCACGGCGAGTGCCCTGGCTCCGCTCAGGTTCATGGGTGTGTTCATAATCGATCCTTTCTACTCGTCACGGACTGTTTCCGTGATGGTTGGACGAATGGGGACAGGGTGCGGCCCCTGCGAGCGCGTCGGCCACTAGCCTTCTGCCTGGGCCACCCGCACTTTGACGCGCGTCGGATTGCCGTGGGTGTCGTAGGTCTTGGCATCGAGTGCCTGAATCTCGATATATGCCTCGCCTTCTTGGATATCGCCGGCGGGGCAGGTCTCAACCGTCTTGCTGGCTTCGACCACACCGGACTCATAGATGGTCTCGTCGTTTTGAATCACGCGGAAGCGCTGGGGAAACTTGTTGTCTTGGACGTTTTGCACGTTGACGCGCAACTTGCCGCCTTCCTGCAGCTGTGCGACCGGCGCGACCGAGATCGTCATCATGTTGTCGCGGACGATGGCGTCGAGCTCATCCTGGATTTCTTGGCGCGATTTACCCCCTGCCGCCGTGACCGAGGCGCCCGCTTCGGGCACGGGCTGCGACTGCCAGGCGTATAGCCCTACGGCGATGAGGGCGCAGACGATAGCCGGGCAGACAACGACGAGTTTCTTGCGACGTCCCAGCCCCGCAAGGCGGGACGGCTTCTTCGCACTCATGCGGCGTCCTTGGTGGTGTAGACACGCGCGAACGTGGACGGGTCCGCTCCAAAGAGCATGTGAAGCATCAGGCGGCGCGAGTAGATGAGCTCGTCGAAGTCGTGAGGGAGCTCGATGCTGTGGATACGCGCGATGTGGTGGGCGAGCGCCGAGAACGACTCGGGGTCGCAGATAACATCGGTGGTGACGTGGTAGACCGCCGTATCGGGGAACGCCTCTTCGTCGAAAGGCAGGAGATAGGGATCGTCGTCGACCTCGATGGCGACGCCGTACTGGGGCCAGTAATATGCCATGGGAACCTCCCTGCTTCTGGGGCCAAAACTTCCATTGGTTTTGGCTGTTGATGCCGACCGTATCAGTCGCTACTTGACCAATTTCTGACCAAATGCTTGACGGATTGACATCTCCGCAGGTAAAAGATGGTAAAAATTACTTCAACTTTTTTCGAGCGACAATTGCGTGGTCGCTGGCGGTAAGGCGACATGTGTCAAAAGCATCGTCTGCCGAGGAAACCTTGCCGCTTGCCGAATTGCACGAACGTAAAAATCGCCAATTATGGAGACGGTCTCGAACACGTCGACGAAACGATGCGGTAACATCTCCCTGCAAACACTGTAGTTAGCTAAAGGGGGAGTTCGCGTGTCGGCAACCATCAAACCCTTCACCGACGAGTTCGAAGAGTATGGCCGCGATGAGTCTCGCACATCGGGCGAGGCCTCGAGCATCTCGTTTCCGACAACGGAGGACGAGGTCCGCGCCATTTTGAAAAAGCTCCATGCCGAGCGTGTCCCGGTGACGGTTCAGGGCGCCCGGACCGGTCTTGCCGCCGGCGCCGTGCCTCATGGCGGTCACATTCTCAATACTTCCCGCATGAATCGCTACCTAGGCATTCGCCGCGATGAGCAGGGCCGCTTTCTTTTGCGTGTGGCGCCCGGCGTCGTGCTGTCTGAGCTGCGCAAGCAACTGGGCAAGAAAGTGCTGCCGACTGCCGGCTGGGACCAGGCATCGCTTGAGGCCTACGAGGAGTTCCAGGAAGCTCCCGAGCAATTCTTTCCTACCGATCCCACCGAGGCATCTGCCTGCCTGGGCGGCATGGCGGCATGCAACGCTTCCGGCGCCCGTAGCTACGCTTACGGCCCCATGCGCCCTCACGTCACGGGCCTTCATGTCGTGCTGACCGATGGCGACCTGCTCGAGCTTCACCGTGGCGAGGTTTTTGCACAGGGTCGTCGCCTTTCGCTCGTCACGGTGCAGGGCCGCACGCTCGAGCTCGATCTTCCCGACTACACCATGCCCAAGACCAAAAATGCTTCGGGCTATTTCGTTGCTGACGATATGGATGCCATCGATCTGTTTATCGGTGCGTGTGGCACACTCGGCGTCATCACCGAGCTCGAGATTGCCCTGCAGGCGGCGCCTGCGGTCGTTTGGGGCGTGAGCTGCTTCTTTGACAGCGAAGATAAGGCCGTGTCCTTCACCGATTCCGTGCGTCCCGTCCTGTCCCACGCGGCTGCCATCGAGTATTTCGATGCGGGCGCCCTGGATATCCTGCGTCGTCAGCGTGAGCAGTCGACCGCGTTCGCCTCGCTGCCGGCGCTCGACAAAGACGCCAAGGTCTGTGTCTACGTGGAGCTCGACTGCGACGACGAAGCCCAGGCGACTGAGGAGCTGTATCACTTGGGGTGGGTGCTAGAGCTTGCGGGCGGCAGCGACGATGCGACATGGGTCGCGCGCACCGAGGTCGATCGCGAGTGTCAGCGATTCTTCCGCCATGCGGTGCCCGAGAGCGTCAACATGCTCATCGACGAGCGTCGCCGCACGGATCCCACCATCACCAAACTGGGCTCGGACATGTCGGTGCCCAACGCGCGCTTGGCCGATGTCATCGCCCTTTATCGCCGCACGTTGGCCGAAAGTGGGCTTGAATCTGCCGCCTGGGGACATATCGGTAACAACCATCTGCATGTGAACATTCTGCCGCGCGATGCGCAGGATTACCGCCGCGGCGGAGAACTCTTTGCCCAGTGGGCTTCCGAGGTTACGGCCATGGGCGGCGCCGTCTCCGCCGAACACGGTGTCGGCAAGATCAAAGCGGGCTTCTTGGAGACGATGTACGGTCACGAGGCCATGGTCGAGTCGGCGCGGCTCAAGCTCCAGCTCGATCCTGCCGGGCAGCTGGGCCGCGGTAGCCTGTTTTCGGAGAAGCTCTTGGATGAGCTCGTCCAGAAAGGGGGCGCGTGAAGATGAGCGATTTCCATATGGTGGTGTGCGTCAAGGCGGTGCCGGGCAGCACCGAGGTCAAGATGGACCCCAAGACCAATACCATCGTGCGCGATGGCAAACAGGCGGTCATTAATCCCTTTGACGCGAGCGCTTTGGAATGCGCGCTGGCGCTGAAGGACGACTTTATCGGCTTTGGCATGGACGTGCGCGTAACGGTGGTGTCGATGGGCATCCCCGCGACCGAATCGCTATTGCGCGACTGCATCGCCCGAGGCGCCGATGACGCACTGCTGCTGACCGACCGCGCCTTTGCAGGTGCCGATACCCTGGCAACCACCTATGCCCTCAAGTGCGGCATCGAGGCGCTCGACGAGGATTTCGACCTGCTCATCTGCGGCAAGATGGCGGTGGACGGCGATACGGCCCAGATTGGTCCCGAGCTTGCCGGTGCCTTTGAGATTCCCTGCGTGACCGACGTGAGCTGCGTGCAGAGCGCGGGCTTTACGACCTGTGGTTCACTGGCGCTTGTTCACGGCTGCGATGCCGGCGAGGAGACGGTCTATCTTGAGATGCCGTGCGCGATGACGACCGCCAAGGAGATTGGCCAACTGCGCATGCCGAGCATTGCCGGTATTCGTGCGGCCGAGGAGGCGGATGTACGCGTGGTCAACGCTGCCGACGTGCATGCCGACCCCGCGCGCTGCGGCCTTGCCGGCTCGCCGACACAGGTCGTGCGATCGTTTGTGCTCGACCGCGACCAAACGTGCGAGGCCGTTGAAGGAACGGCGTCCGAGCAGGCGGCAAAACTTGCCAAGATTATCGAGGGGATGGCATAGATGAGCGGACTGAGTATCGATAGCGAAGCCTGTATCGGCTGCGGTCGCTGCGTTCGCGCCTGTGCCTCGGGCGGCATCGTAGTGGAAGGCGAGCGGCCCAACCGTTGCGCCTGCGTAACCGATGGCTGCATCCTATGCGGCGGGTGCGTCGACGCCTGCCCTGTCAACGCTATCTCGATCGAGCGTGACGAGGCCGCTGGCGCGGTGGACCTTGATGCATATCGTGACATTTGGGTCTTCGTGCAGACCGACGAGCACGATACGGTGACTCCCGTTGCCTATGAGCTTATGGGCAAGGGCCGCGAGCTTGCCGATGCTCGTGGATGCCGTCTGGTGGCGCTGGTCGGTATGGGCCCCGAGGGCTCGCTTGGGGACCTCGAACTCCTGGTTTGTGCCGGCGCGGACGAGGTCCTGGTCTGTCGCGACGAGCGTCTGCGCCAGAACGATGCGGAGGTTTACGCCCGGCTGATCTGCGATTTGGTGGCAGAGCGCAAGCCCGAGGCCATTCTGTACGGTGCGACCGCCTTTGGCCGCGAGCTGGCACCCGGCGTTGCCGTGCGTTTGCAGACGGGCCTTACGGCTGACTGCACGGTGCTTTCGATGGATGCGGAGACGGGGCTGCTGCAACAGACGCGTCCGGCGTTTGGCGGCAACCTGATGGCCACCATCGTCTGCCCCAATCATCGTCCCCAGATGGCAACGGTGCGTCCCGGCATCTTTAAGGCGTCCGACTTTGACTACGGCCGCTCCGGCACGATTACCCAGATATCACTTGCGGATGATGCTAAGGCTCGTGTCGAGATCTCGATTCCCGCCGAGGAGTGGGGACAGCAGGCATCAATTGCCGATGCCGAGCGCCTGGTCGTGGTGGGTCGCGGCATTGGTTCCAGGAAAAACCTGTCGCTGATGCGAAGGCTCGCCGAGGCTCTGGGGGCCGAGCTTGGCTGCACGCGACCTGTCGTGGAGGCCGGCTGGTTGGAGTATCGCCACCAGATTGGCCAGACGGGCGTATCGGTTTCGCCCAAGCTTCTCGTGAGTATCGGTGTTTCGGGTGCCATCCAGCATCTTGCCGGCATCGGTGGGGCGGAGTGCATTATCGCCATCAACGAGGACCCGGATGCCCCCATCTTTGGTGCTGCCCAGTACAAGGTCGTCGGCGATGCCGTCGAGGTTGTCGAGGAGCTGCTGGCCCAGCTTGAGCGCTAGACGCGCGCCAGCCAGTCGCGCATCTCGTCCTTTAGGCGCTCCCAGGTCGCTTGCGTGGCGGGATCGGTAAAGGGGCGCGTAATGCCAAAGGGCGCGTCGAGCAGGCGGTAGATATCGCCCCGCTCGCGCGCCAGCGCGCGGCTCGCTGGATAGACGAGCTCAAACATAAAGCAGATGAGTCCCACCAGGTAGTCTGCGGGCTCCTCGCGTTCATCGCGTGCGACGCAGCGGCGCTCGTCAAAGGCAGCGAGAGCCGGTGTCGAGAACCGGCTGGCGAGAAATGTGTCCTCATCAACCTTGAGGATAGTGTCGACGGTGCTGTCGGCGATGGTGCGCATAATGTCGATTTTGTCGCCATCGCGCACGATATCGCAGAAGCGCCGTGTACGCTCGTCGAGTTGTGCCGGCAGGCGAAAGTCGCTGTGATAGGCGATGCTCGCGCGGATGAGCTCGTCGTCCTCGTCGGTCTCGATAAAATCTCGGATGCTTGTTGTGGCAGGCGCGTCGTCGGGGTTCTCGCCAAAGAGGACCCCGACGCCCAACGCTGCGTGGCTCATACTCTCGGCGTCCTTAAAGGTGTCCCAGCGCCGCAACTGTTCAAAGCGTCCCATATCGTGTAACAGGCCGCAAAGCCAGGCCAGGTCAATATCCTCTGTCGACCAGCCCTGCTCGCGCGCCACGGCATCGCATGCCTCGGCAACGTGGTACGTATGCTCGATTTTGAGCGCGATACGTGGATTGGCGGCATCGTAAGCATCGGTATAGCGTTTGAAGGCCGCGGTCGCCCGGCCCCGATCGATAGCTGTCATAATGACTTCCTAAAAAGCTGTGTCTTTCGATCCGGTGGCAATTGTAGGTGAACTCGGTTGCTGTCGGGCGATGATTCTGCCGCGTCGTTGAATGCGGCTCGGAAATCTTGTCGGGACGAGGAACGCTATGGTGCTCAAAATCGTTAAAACCGTCTGGCCGGTGATGCTTACCTATGTTGCGATAGGCGCGCCGTGCGGAATGATTATGGCGCAGACGGGAATGGAACCCTGGATGGTTTTTGCTCTGAGCAGCACGTTTGTGACGGGTAGCGGGCAGTTTATGGTCTGCAATCTGTGGCTGGCTGGCGTACCGGCGCCATCGATTGTCGCAAGTGTGGCCGCAATCTCCTCGCGCTTTGCACTTTATTCGGCATCGATCGCACCCCATCTGAGGGGTGCCTCGAAGCGTCAGACGCTGGCTGTTGCCGCGACGCTCACCGAGGAGGCATATGGCATCTCGCTTGCCAGGCTGGTTGAAGGGGAGGATTGGGGCCCGCGCGAGTCCTTTGTGCTCAACGCGATCCTCATCGCGACATGGGGCGTTTCGTGTACGACGGGCGCCATCGTCGGCGCCGTTGTCGATGTTCCCACCGCTATTGCGGGTTTTGTCTGCACCTCGCTCTTTATCTGCCTGCTCTTTTCGCAGAGACTGTCGCGCGGCAATGTCGTAGCTGCCGGTTTGGCTGCGGTGTCTGTCGCCATATGCAAGTTCTTGGGGTGGACGAATACCGCCGTGCCGGCAAGCGTGCTCGTCGGCGTTGCCGCGGCGCTTGCGTGCGATGCTCTCGCCGAAGGAAGGGGCGCTCGCGATGCCCGTTAATGAGTTTTTGGTCCTGTGGCTGTCGTCATGGGCGGCTATCGCGTTTTTCCGCATTGCCCCGGCGTTTGCCTTGCGCGGGAGAACGCTGTCGCCCCGCGTTACCGAGGCCTTGGGTTATATTCCGCCCGCCGCCTTCGCGGCGCTGGTCGCTAACGATTTGATAAGCCCTGGCGCTTTCGACGCCGGCTTGTGGCAGGGCTTGATTCCCTGGATTGCGGCTACCGGTGTCGTGGCGGTGGCAATCAAGACAAAGTCGATGTTGTGGTGCTGCGTCTCGGGCATCGTGTTCTATATCGTTTTGAGCCTTGTATAAAAGCAAGGGCGCGTTTAGCGTCCCGGCCCAACGAATCGAATTTCTCACCGAGCCGGTCTGCTTCTTCTGGTACCATGGTCAAACTTTACTGTAGCAAAGCGTGACGTGGGCTTTTGTTCTGCGTCAGCGGAAATGGGGGTTTCATGGCACAGGAAGCGACCGCCAACGAGCAAAAGAAATTCAAGGTACCGCGTATCCCGGGCGACATCATGATCTATCCCATGATTGTTGGCCTTTTGCTCAACACTTTCTGTCCGCAGGTCTTTGAGATCGGCGGCTTCTTTACGGCTGCCTGCCGTGGCGGCTCCAATACCATCGTCGCTGCGATCCTGCTGTTTGTGGGCGCCGGCATCAGCTTTAAGTCCACGCCGGGCGCCATCAAGACCGGCATCGTCGTACTGATCCCCAAGCTTGTTGTCGCGGCCGCCCTTGGCTTGGGTGTGGCATATTTCTTTAACGACAACTTCCTGGGCCTGAGCTCCGTGTCTATCATCGGTGGCATCACGTTTTGCAACATGGCGCTCTACACGGGCATCATGGGCGAGTTCGGCGACGAGTCCGAGCAGGGCGCCGTGGGCATCTTGTTCTTTACGGCCGGTCCCGCCGTCACCATGATCATCCTCGGTGTCTCGGGTCTCGCTAACATCCCCGTCGGCACCATCGTCGGCTCCATCCTGCCGCTTGTTATCGGCATGGTTCTGGGCAACCTCTTCCCGTTCATCAAGAACCTGCTGGTCCCCGGCACCAATCCCGCGATCGCCGTTATCGGATTTCAGCTCGGTGCGTCCATGAGCCTTTCGAGCTTTATCACCGGCGGTATTTCGGGCATCCTGCTGGGTCTCATCACGCTCTTTATCGTCGGCCCCATCACCTTTGCGTTCGAGCGCCTGTGCGGTGGTAACGGCAAGGCGGCCGTTGCCTGCTCCACTATCGCCGGCACGGCTATGACCACGCCGGTCGCCCTCGCCGAGGTCGCCCCGCGCTATGCCGAGCTTGCGCCCACCGCGTACGCCCAGATCGCCACCGCCGTCATCATCACGGCAATCATGGCTCCGATCCTGACCGGCTGGGTCGATAAGAAGTTCTGCCACGGCAAAGAGGATCTGTCGCTTGCCGGTGTCGAGGCCATCGAGGAGGCCGTCGCGACCGACATTGATGGCGAGTAGCAATCGCTACCAATCAATGATGCCGGCGTGCAATTCGCGCCGTTTGAGCGCCCGAACGAAAGCTGTCTTGCAGTGGCGTTCGGGCGCTCTGCTATTATTCCCATTACCCCTGCGGAGTAGGGGGTGTTTATTGCCCAGATTCTAATTGGGCGATTCTGACCACTTGGATATTGAAGGGATGGCGTCTAGTGGTTAAGGCACTCAAGATTGAGATATTCCTGCTATGCATGATTGTTCTTATCGGGCTTGCCGCACGAAGCCGCCGCTCCTTGTTCTCGAGCACCCAGCAGCTCTTGTTTGGCATGCTGGGCTACACGTCTGCTGCCTACATTTTCTTCGATATGATCTGGACGCTCTCGGACGGCGTGAGCACTCCTGTAGGCATCACGGCCAACTGGATTTCCAACGCGGTCTCGTTTTCGCTGTTCGCCATCGCGTGCCTCATTTGGTTTTTCTATTCCGAGACAGTGCAGGGCTCTCGCCTTTTGACCGCGCGCTATAGGGTGGCGCTCGTGACGTTGCCAACCGTATTGGTGGTCGTGCTGGCATTTACCAGCTACTGGACGCACACTATGTTCTATATCGATGTGCAGGGCGTATATCGTCGCGGAGCGCTTTATATGATTCAACCTATCGTTAGCTACTGCTACATCATATATACGTCTTTGCATGCCTTTATTAAGACTCGAAAAGTCGAAAGTCTGCAAAAGAAGGCCATTTATCGCACCCTCGCCTTTTTTGCGGTTCCCGCTCTGGCGGGCGGTACCTTCCAGGTTTTGTTTTCGGTACCGGGCCTTTGCGTCGGTATATCGCTGAGCATCCTGCTGCTCTACATCATCTACCAGGAGCAGCTGATCTCGACCGACCCGTTGACTGGCCTTAACAATCGCAACCGTTTTGAGACCTATATGCTGTCGCTCTTCTCAAATGTGGATCAGGCCGAAGATGTGTACCTGCTTATGATGGACGCCGACGGCTTTAAGCAGATTAACGACCGCTAAGGACATGTGGAGGGCGACCATGCCCTCCAGGTCATATCCGCTACGCTCAAAGAGGTCTGTTCGGCGTCTGGCGGCTTTATCGCGCGTTATGGCGGTGATGAGTTCGTGGTGCTTCAAAAGGCGACGGCGGAGCAGGATATCATGCATCTGTGCGCGACAATCAACGATGAGCTCGCGCGCGCCGAGGTTCCGTATCTGTTGCGGATGTCCATCGGCTATGCACGGGTCGGTGATGGTGTCGATACCTGGCAAGACTTACTTCGCGCTGCCGATGCGGAGCTCTACCGCGTCAAGGCCGAGAAAAAGAAAGCCGGCGTCCAGATACGCTAGAAAAAGGGCGCACGACTGTTGCGATGGTCGTGCGCTCTTTTTGCGTTTGCGGGGGCCACCGGCCATAACGCCCAGGCGCGGTGCGGCAAGACGAGCGTCTGCCGCCGCGGCTCGGTACGAAATCAACGAGAACCAGTGTGCTCCATTAAGCTGAAGTGTGCGAACGCCCTCTCTAAAAAGGTGAGCTCGCTAGGCTTTTTTGGGTTTGTTGACGATGATGATGCCGCCGCAGACCAACAGCAGGGCAACGATGACGGTAACGGGGCTCGTGCCAGCACCCTCGCCGAGCAGCAGCGCGCTCAGCAGCACACCAAAGACGGGGTTCATAAACCCAAAGACCGAGACGCGGCTGACGGGGTTGACGGCAAGCAGGCGCGACCACAGCGAGTAGGCGACCGCGGAGATAAGCGCCATGTAGATGATGAGCGCGATGGCGGGGGCAATCGCCGTGGGGGAGAGCGCGCCACCCATCAAAAAGCCGATGGCGGTGAGGACCAGGCCGCCGACCAAGAACTGCCACCCGGCAAGCAAGACGCCGTCGTGTTCGCGCGAGAAGATGCCGATCAGGCAGGTCGAAAGGGCACCCGCGACGGTGGAGGCCAGGATAAAGCCCTCGCCGTCGAGCGCAAAGCCAAAGGTGCCGTCCGCGCCCGAAAGGTTGACGAGCGCGACACCGGCAAAGCCCAGCACGCAGCCAAGCACCTTGGCCGCATCGAGCTTTTCGGTGCGAAACGCCAGGGCGGCAAAGAGGATGGCTAGGAAGTTGGCGCTGGCCTCGATGATGGAGCTCGACATGGCACTGGCACGCGAGAGTCCCAGGTAGAAAAAGAAGTACTGGCCGATGGTCTGGAAGAGCGACAAGATGCAGATGGGCTTGATATCACGTGCTTGCGGAACGAGCGGTCGGCGCTGGGCCACGCTCATGCCAACAATGACCAGCATGCCGGCAAGCGTGAAGCGCAGGCCCGCGAAGAGCAGCTGCGAGGCGCTGTCGTGCGCGGGAATGCCAAAGAGGCCGTAGCCGATCTTGATGCAGGGGAAGGCAGAGCCCCAGAGCGCGCAGCAAACGAGACAGCCCAGGATGAGTCCGGGCAGGGTGGCGAGATACGGCTTGCGGCTTTTCATGATGTCCTTCCTACATGCGCGAATCAAAAAAGAACCCGCCACCGGGCGTGCCGGTGGCGGGTGTTGTTACCCGAGGGGATTGTACCCGATGGGAACGTATTAAGCGAAGTAGGCTACGCCGCTCTCAAAGATCGGCATGAACTTGTCGCCGGGGACATGCTCGGGCACGTTGCGGTACAGGTTGTCGCCGCGACGTTCGGCATGGCCCATCTTGCCCAGGACGCGGCCGTCGGGGCTCGTGATGCCCTCGATGGCGAGTGCGGAGCCGTTGGGGTTGACGGAAAGATCCATGCTGGGCTTGCCGTCCTCGCCCACGTACTGCGTGGCGACCTGGCCGTTGGCGATAAGCTGGGCGAGTACCTCGTCGTTGGCGACAAAGCGGCCCTCGCCGTGGCTGATGGCGACGGTGTAGGGGTCGTCGAGGCTACACTGCGACAGCCACGGGGACAGGTTGGACGAGATGCGGGTGCGCACCAGACGGCTCTGGTGGCGACCGATGGTGTTGAACGTCAACGTGGGCGCATCGGGCGTGGCGTCGACGATGTCGCCGTAGGGCACCAGGCCGAGCTTGACCAGAGCCTGGAAGCCGTTGCAGATGCCCAGCATCAGGCCGTCGCGAGCCTTGAGCAGGTCACGGACTGCCTCGGTGACCTCGGGAGCGCGGAAGAACGCCGTGATGAACTTGGCGGAGCCGTCGGGCTCGTCACCGCCCGAGAAGCCGCCGGGGATCATGACGATCTGGCTTGCGCGGATGCGGCGGGCAAGTTCGTGGGTGCTCTCGGCGACGGCCTCGGGCGTGAGATTGTTGATCACGAAGGTGTCGGCCTCGGCACCGGCGGCACGGAAGGCGCGGGCGCTGTCGTACTCGCAGTTGTTGCCGGGGAACACGGGGATGATCACGCGCGGGCGGGCGATCTTGGCGCCGCCGTACACGTGGATGTCCTTGGCGCGGAAGTCGATGGCCTCGACCTCGGGGGTCTCGCCGGCGCTTCGGTAGGCGAAGACGCCCTCGATGCCGCTCTCCCAGGCCTCCTGGAGCTCGGCGAGCTCGATGACCTCGGAGCCGGTGTCGATGACATAGCCCTCGACGGTGGTACCCAGGGGCTCGACGACAACGCCGTCGGCGACCTTGGGCAGCTCGGCGTCCTCGGCGAGCTCGACGATAAAGCTGCCGTAGAGCGGGGTGAAGAGGCTCTCCACGTCCACGTCCTCGGCAAGCTCAATACCGATCTGGTTGCCGACGCACATCTTAAAGAGGCTTTCGGCGCCGCAGCCGTAGCCGGGCGTGGAGACGGCCAGGGCGTCGCCGGTAGCAGTGAGCGCCTCGACGGCGTCAAACGCGGCGAGCAACTGCTGGGCGTCGGGGCGGTAGTCCTCGCCGTAGGTGGCGGGGGCGATGCGGACGACGCGGTGCGTCAGGCCCTTGAACTCAGGGGAGACGGCGCGCGCCGCGCGGCCCACGGCCACAGCGAAGCTGATTAGAGTCGGCGGAACGTTGAGCTCGCCGGCCTCGTCCTCAAACGAGCCGCTCATGGAATCCTTGCCACCGATGGCGCCGGCACCCAGGTCGACTTGGGCCATGAGGGCGCCCAGGACGGCTGCCGTGGGCTTGCCCCAGCGCTCGGCCTCGGTGCGCAGACGCTCGAAGTACTCCTGGAAGGAGAGATAGGCGCGCTTGTGTTCAAAGCCGGCGGCCACGAGCTTGGCGATGGACTCGACCACGGACAGGTAGGCGCCAGCAAACTGGTCGGCTTCCATCAGGTAGGGGTTGAAGCCCCATGCCATGGCGCTTGCCGTGGTGGTCTCGCCGTCCACGGGGAACTTGGCGACCATGGCCGAGCTCGGGGTGAGCTGCGTCTTGCCGCCAAAAGGCATAAGCACGGTTGCGGCACCGATGGTGGAGTCGAAGCGCTCGGAAAGGCCCTTGTTGGAGGCAACGTTGAGGTCGGTGACAAGCGAGGTCATGCGCTCGGCAAGCGTGGTGCCGGCCCAGCTGGGCTGCCACACGCTGCGGGCGCACACGTGGGCGACCTGGTGCTTGGGCGCGCCGTTGGAGTTGAGGAACTCGCGGGATAGGTCGACGATGGCGACACCGTTCCAAGCCATGCGCATGCGCGGCTCGGCGGTAACCTCGGCGATAACGGTCGCCTCCAGGTTCTCCTCGGCGGCGTAGCCCATGAACTCCTCGACGTCACCGTCGGCGACGGCGCAGGCCATGCGCTCCTGGGACTCGGAGATGGCGAGCTCGGTGCCGTCCAGGCCGTCGTACTTCTTGGTCACGGTATCAAGGTCGACATACAGGCCGTCGGCAAGCTCGCCCACGGCGACCGAGACGCCGCCGGCGCCAAAGTCATTGCAGCGCTTGATCAGACGGCAGGCGTCGCCGCGGCGGAACAGACGCTGCAGCTTGCGCTCGACCGGGGCGTTGCCCTTCTGGACCTCGGCACCCGAGGTCTCGATCGACTCGGTGTTCTGGGTCTTGGAGGAGCCGGTGGCACCGCCGATGCCGTCACGGCCGGTGCGGCCGCCCAGCAAAATCACCACATCACCGGGGGCGGGACGCTCCCGGACCACGTTCTCCGCTGGGGCAGCGCCCACCACAGCGCCTGCAGCGGCACCGAATCCAACCCAGGCCCCGCAGCCGTCTGAGACTGAGGCAGCAGGACCGGGCGGGGATAATCCGGTGATTGCGCCGCTGAAACCAGAATAAAAAAGCAGACAGGAAAAGAGAAACCGGCATCAATGGTTTCTCTTTTTTGCGGCGCTTTTCAGGTTTTCAAAAATTGACATTGTATTTTTTGGCGTAATTTCGATTAAGCATTTGCAATTTGTTAAAGAATTGTTTATAATAATATACAGGTCAGTCCGCTAAAGGCTATGTGCCGTCGGGCGGACTTACATGTATACTATCATATACATATTTCACTAATTGCAGGAGGAAATCAAAATGGCAAGAAAAATGAAAACCATGGATGGTAACCATGCAGCAGCTCATGCTTCCTATGCATTTACTGATGTAGCGGCTATTTATCCGATTA
>CAJLVJ010000011.1 GCA_905210085.1 uncultured Collinsella sp.
CGAGCTCCCAGTTAAAGCGCTTCTCGGAAGGGTTCCAGTCGAGCGGGCAGCCACGGCCATTGTCCTCTACCTGGATAGAGCCATCGCGAAAGGCGGTAAGGGTGATGAGCTTGCCGTAGCCCTGGCGTGCCTCGTCAACGGCGTTGGACAGGATCTCGAAGGCGGCATGCGCGCAGCCATCGAGTCCGTCCGAGCCAAAGATGACGGCGGGGCGCAGGCGTACGCGCTCCTCGTCCTTGAGCTGACGAATACTGTCGTTACCATAGTTTGCGGTGTTTTTTGCCATGCTCGCTCTCTTGGTACTTCCTCTTGTGTATTTAAGTCGTATAGATAGTCAAGGTAGCATAGCCCAGCCCGTGGGCGATTCCAACCAACACGAAATCCATCGAACAATCGTTCGATTAGATAATGAATGCTTGGAGTGCGGGAGGGACCTGTCCTGTCCTATCCAAACATCTGCGGCAGGTCGATGAAGACGGTTCGATCGCTTTTGCCGGCTTCGAAGCCCGAACGGGAGAAGAATCCATAGCGATGGCACTTGAGCCCCGTTGCCTCGACTTGGGCGATTTCCTCGTCGACCATTTTTTGCGTGATGGGGGATTTGCGGAACTTTGCTTCGTAGAATGCGTAGCCCTCGGGGTCTTGCGTTACCACATCGAATTCGCCGCTCGTTTTGTTTGCGGGATCGTCGTACCAGTACTTGCCTATGGCGTCGAAAGCCGGTTCGATCTTGCCGGTCTTGTTTTGCCGCACGAGGTATTGACGGCAGATCTCCTCGAACATATGAGGAACGTAGTTTTCCTCGAAGTCTTGGGAGACGTGACGATCATAGAAGACTTCCGGGTCGAGCAGCTGACGCGCTGAGGCATTGCGGAAAACATAGCGATAGTAAAAGAGCGAAAGCGGATCCACTACAAAGTAGCCAGACTTGCGCTTGTTCGTAGGGTCGTTGATGGGTGCACGCTTTTGGACGATTTCGAGTGACATGAGCTTGTCGAGCACGTCTGCCATGGCCGGACCGCTCGAGACGTGCGACTGTGCCAGCACGTCCCCCCAACGGGAGTAACCTTGTGCGAGAGCCCCGAAAACTTCGTTGGCGTTGGTCATCTTCGAGATCTCGGCGTTGAGATAGGACGGCACCTCGCTTTCTAAGCGGGCGCCAGGTTCCGTGACGAGCTCGATGATGTTATCGCGTACGCTTTGGGATTGATCGATGAGGCGATTGTAAAAGGGGATGCCGCCAAAAACGCTATAGAGCCGCACCTTGTCCTCGGGCGAGAACGCGGGATAGAACTTCGCAGCGTCAAAGTAATCCATGGGCTTAAGCTCAAGTGCGAGATCAATTCGCCCGTAGAGGGGGCTTTCATGCTCGATGAGGGATTTCATAATCTCAACGTAGGAGCCGCACAGGACAATGTTTAAACGTGAGTCATCCCTGTGGGCGTCGATTGAGGTCTGAAGAATGCTGTCCAAGCCCTTAACCGCATCTCTCAAGTAGGGGTATTCGTCGAGAACGAGGGTAATGTTCTTGTCTTTGGCTTGGGCAAACAGAAATTCGATGAGCTCGCGGATGCCTGTGAAGGCGAGCGGAGGAAAGCTCAGCGCTTCAGCAACAAGGACGGACAGACTCTCGAGGTTGTCTGCCTCGGAGGTTTGGCGACACTCGTAATAAACCGTTGCGACGTCCGACAAATCGGTTAGCGCCTGCTTGATGAGCTCACTTTTTCCGACGCGACGCCTGCCGTAAATGAGAACATTGCGCTGCTCAGTTACTTTGAGCGTTTTCTTAATACGGGTGAGTTCACGCTCCCTGCCAATGAATTCCACTTACTCGGTTCCTTCCGACTCGGTTTTGTCCGAGTTAATTGTATCGCATGAATCAGTTTATGCTCTAGTTTACTCGGACAAAACCGAGTCGGTTCTGTCCGAGTAAGTTTGAATAGCGGATCGAAATTGCTATGTCCGCATGGCAATGACGAATATGGTTTCCATAATGACAGATATAGTTGACATTATCTGATATATGCAATATATTTCTGTCATGTTGCAACGGATATCTGTCCACTACTACGAAAGGAACTCCATGCCGGGCAAAAAGAACCTACGCATGAAGGCGGCGCGCGCGGCGGTTGGCCTTTCGCAAGCTGACTTGGCCGAGGCCGTGGGCGTTACGCGCCAGACCATCGGCCTTATCGAGGCGGGCGGCTACAACCCCACGCTCAACTTGTGTGTGGCAATCTGTAAAGCGCTGCGCGTTACGTTGAACGACTTGTTTTGGGAAGACAAAAACGATGCCGGCCCTAACGCTCTTTAGGAGTCCACTATGAAATTTGAAGATTTAAAACTCGTGCAAAAGTGGCGTGAATGTGCCGGCCCAAAGGATGAGCGCCTGGAAGCTGAGAGCGCAAAAATCTACAAGATTGGTTTCGTGCTGCTTTCGTTTGGCATGTTGATGATCTTTTTCTACCAGTTTATAGCTCGACAGGTTGCGTGGGTTCACAGCGACGCCAGTGAAATGCCGCATGGCTTTGCAACGCCGTTCGAGGCAGCCATGTATTTGTGGCTCGTTCTCGTGATGTTGATTTGCGCAGGACTGCAAACGCGGAAGGGCTATGTCGATACCAATCGTTTTGGGCAAACCGAGCATCTTCCTGTTGGATATTTCCTGCTTGTCAGCTGCCTTAGCGGCACCGCGTTCGCGCTTGTTATTGCCGCAATGCGCTGTATCGCTGAGGCGCAGATCGTACCGCTCGAAAGCGTCTTTTGGTTGGCGAACCTGGCCACGGGCGTGTTCTGCGGCGCGACGATTTTCGCGGCCACGTTTGCTGTCCTGTGCGCGACGTTTTTCACGGCGAAAAGACGCCGTGCCAAGCTCGAGGCAGAACTCAACTCCTCTGACGACATCTAATGCGTAATGGGCTGGCTCTGGGTATCCAGAACCAGCCCATTTGATGTTCGATGAGCCGAGTCGGCGTCTCTCGCAAAGGTAACTGAGAGCTAGTGAGGCTTATCAGAATTGACCTCATTGGCGGTGTCTTTTTCGAGCGCCGTGCGGCGGGCACTGTAGGCGACGAGGCCGGCGCCTGCCGCGGCGAGTGCTGCTGCGGCTGCCGTAAGGGGAGCGTTGACGTCGCCCGTGCCCGCAAGCGCGCCCGCTTTTCCGGAGCGCTTGTTATTGCCGTGATCCTTGCCACTGCTGGAGCTGCTTCCGCCGGAGCCGCCGCCCTTGTCAGTACCGCCGCCACTCGAGCCGCCACCGCCGTCCGCCGTCATCGGTGCATCGTGAAGTCCTGTCGTATCCGCGCTGTCGTATACGCCGACCTGAACTTCTGAGCGCTCGCATGCCGCGTCGGGCACATGGAGCTCGTGCAGCACGACACCCAGCGCCGAGTTTGCGCCCGGTCGAATTTCCTCGAGCGTTACGGGATCGAGCGCCACCAGATTACGCGCCTTCGCATACAGCGTTACGCGTTTGCCCACTTCGTCGCTCCAACTCTCGGGGATAGCGAAGCTCATGCGGAACTGTGCCGTGCAACCCGGTGCCAGCACGGCGTTGCCACTGTCGGCTACCAGCGGGTGCGTTGCAAAAGGTGTGCCCAGCGTTTCGAGCGCGTACTTCACGTGTGCCATGTCGTTGACCGAAGCGTCCTCGGCAAGCTCTGGATCGCAGATCGATGCCATGCGTGTGTTCGCTCCGAACCCGATGGATGCGCTGGAGAACGGCTGGCTGGAGCCCTCTCGGTACAGATCGATTGTGCCGGCGGTCAGCAAGGTGTTGCCGTCGTTTCGCACCGTGACCATGAAGGATTCGCCTGCTGCTCCGGGCACCACCGCGCCCGAGGTAGCGACTGCGCCCGTCGGAGTGGCACACGCCACCAAGGGCACTTCGATGCCGTGTAGTTCTGCCTCGCTCTTCTCCGCGCTCACAATGTGCGTGGCGAGCGCGGAGAGCATGCTCCCCGACGTCAAAAATGTCGTTATCTGATCGACGGGATGGTCCAGCTCGCACATCACGAACGGCTCCGTAAACAGATCGCCTGCCAAGGTGCTGGCGAAGATGCGGAAGTGCTTGCCCATCACTGCTACCGGGTTGCCTTCTTCGTCGTAGGTTTGCCCCACCTTGCCATCGGTGTTCTCTACATAGAGCACGCACCTGCCGTTGTTGCTTACGCTAAACGATGCCGGGCCACAGCCTGCGGCACCCACGGGCTGCGTTACAAATGCCGATGCGCCTCGTGCCCAAGTAATATGCTGCAGTTGCTCGTTGACGGTAGCCAAAAAGCCCGTGTGCTGCGGCCACGGCACCGCGTGGGGTACTGTGGCATCTGGCGACATAACGCCCCAACCCGCGATGGACTGGCCGATCACGGCGTACGATGCGCAGCCACAACCGCTTACAGTCTGTTATGCAACGGGAACCACCATTTTGCCGTTGATATTCTCGGGCGCGCCCAGCTCGATGCTCGACGGTGCCTGCGGAAAGCGGAGGACCTGACGGAACGTGAGACTGTCGCCCAAATCATCCGACCACAGGGTAAAGCATTCCAGCGCAACCTCGGCCTCGCTACCGAGCGTCTTTTCTGCGGTGGCTCCGTGGCGGTGGAGGTAGGCGCCCGACAGACGTCCGTCGACCAGCGTCTTGCCCACCGTGATGCGTGGGCACTGCAGGCAATGGTAGCCATCCTCCTGAAGGCGGCCGCGCGAGATGCTGCGCCACGACGTGTGCGATATCACGCGAACTCCGTCGTTGCTTATGCGCAGGCGCACAACGGACAGTATGCCGGCTGTGCTTGCCGTATCGAAAAGGGTGTTGTCGCCGTCGGGGCGCTCGCCCGAGACCAGCAGCACGTAAGCGTCCTGGTTTCCCCTCCCGTCCGTATATTCCACCACGTCGAAGTCGTAATCGTATATGCTGTCGCGCTCCACGTCGCCCTCGCCAAACCCAAGGGGAAAGTCCACAGGCGTGGGAGCGGACCACGTCCCGTTTGCCTTTGTGTGTACCACCAGGCGCGAGCGACCATTGTCGCCGTAGCGCACCGAGGCGATACGGAACAGGCATTCTACGCCGGCAATCATTGCCAGCTTCATGTGGGCTTCGCTGAGCACGCCAGCAAACAGCACGTTGTCGCTCGAGGGCTTGATGCCGCCACGCTCGTCCTCCGACACGCCGGCAGAATCGGCGTTCGGGTCGGCAACGGTGTTCGTTGCCTGACCGATGTAGGTGTACTCATACATCGGCGCGGCGTTTTCGTCGTTCTCTATCAGTGCATGGACGAAATGCTCGATCTGTCCCGTGTCGTCGCTTTCTGCATCCGCCTCGAGCTCAATGCGCGTGACCGCCCGATCCCAATCGCGCACGACAGGCGCGGCGTTTACGGCAGCGGCCTTAACCTCGGCGCGTGCGAGCAGTTCGGCGTTGGTGACGATGGTGGCCGATGCGATAAATTGCGGCACGCCGCCCGCCTCGGCGTTGCCGGCCGAGCCGAAGCAGGCATCCAGCGTATAAGGCGTATCTCCACCCAATGCGAGCTCAGAGCGCTGGAGCACATACTGGTTGCCATTGTTCACCGACATATTCCACGAATCGAGGAGTGTGGGCCACGACCCCGACCAAGCCTTGGTGGTCCACTTGAACATTACAAACTGGAGTATCACATCGACATCGACGTCTGCACCTACGCGCAGTCGCGGAAGCTGGTGTCCATCTGCCTTCTCGTACCCAATGAACAGCGTGAGGGATGCGGCGCCGCGCACGGCAGACGAGGCGACGCCTGCAACGCCGGCGCCAAAGGTGACGGCAAGCCCGATCTGGATGGTGAACGATCCCGACGTATTGGAATAGTCGAGCGAAATGTTCTTGAAAAACGCCGCGCCGCTGCCGTGCGTGTGGGCGCCCACGGCGAGCGCCAGTTTTGCCAGCACCCAGGGGTTGACGTTTAAGAAAAACGGCACCGGTCCTAGGGTAAACTGCTCGGTCCAATTGAGGTCGGTTCTTACTTGGAAGAGTGCCTTAATATTGCCGTATGCGGGGTCGTTGTTGTCGCCCCAGGTTTTGCCCGCCCAATCGTAGGCGAGCGAGCCGTACAGCTGTGTGGCGATGTCCATCGTGAACAGCGGCGTGCAATGGTGGCGAAGGAGCTTGGTGTTTCTTGGATCGGTACCCGAACCGGCACTCATACTCTTATATTGATTCCACTTCCCCTCCATTTCGTCGAGGTAACGGTTTGCCTGCTTGGCACCCGACTCGCGCGGTGACTTCTTCCAGTACTCTGGATCAGGGTTACCCGAATCGTTCATGTAGCCGACCGGCTTGTATCCTCCGCCAAACAGTGCGTACCCGGCAAACGAGAAATCGAACAGAATGGGGAACGAGGGCATCCAGCAGGTGAACTTGTTGCCGCCGATGCCGGGAAACGCCGCTGGGAAATCAAACGGAGTGATCTCTTGGTCCATAGTGGTGGGAATGATGGTGGTCGAGCCCGATTCCGCCTTTGCGGCCGGCGCGGTGACAACGGCCATGGGGGAGGAGAGTGTATAGGTTTTGCCCTGATAGTCGAGGACGAAGCGCAGCTTGCACCCTTCTTCCAGAAGGCCCGATGTCGTATCGAGGAACTTGTCTTCGAGTGTGAACGTTGCCAGATTGTCCGCGCCCGATGCGCTGGCCTTGATCTGGCCGATCTGCGTGACGGTTTCGGATGAGCTGCCCGCGGCAGGCGTCACTTTGTTGATGCGCAGCGTTGCCTGTCCACCCTGTGGCAGATGTGCCTGCACGGTAAAGGCATGCGTATCGGGCTGCTCGTTTGCCGTGTCGTCCTTCGGCATTGCCATAAACGTGGCGTCGGCGTACTGGATGTCCCATTCGTCGAATGTGAGCTGGCGAAAGTACGGCTCGCCGTCAGAAAGCGGACGCGTTGGCGCGGTTATGGCGGTGCCACCCTGGATACGCGCGAGGGGAATCTCGACATCGCGGTAGCCCGCCATGCTAATGGAGATACCGCCGTTAAAGTCGTACGCGTCGAGAAGCGTTGCCTCGTCCACGTAGCCTTCCGAAAGCGGCGCGACCTCAAAGATGGCCGTGCCTTCGTCATCGGTCGTGGCGGTGAGCTGCTTGCCTGCGGCATAGCGCGATGTGAGCGTGACCTGGGCACCCGTGATGGGCGTATTCTTGTTGGCGACGTCGACCACGACCACACCGAACATGGTGCGCGAGAGCACCAAGACCTTGAAGGGGTCTTTTTCGTCGGCATAGGCTTCGGTGGGCGCGAACGGCAGCAGGAATGCATTTTTGCTTCCTGGCACGCGAGGCAGCATGATGCCTGCCAGCGAGGATGCTCCGGCGATAAGTAACGAACGGCGATCAAGCATTTTGGGCTCCCATCCCGCAAATATCGGTGGAAATAATCCAATTTTGCGAGAAGGTGCCCCGTGGCGGTAGTGCCGTTCGATGGCCAAAGTGTCCAATTTAAGCGCGCGAAAGCGTCAAGCCTCCGGAGTGCTTTCGATACGCCGGGCAGCCCGGCCGCTAACGCAACATATGCGCGACCAGCTCGGCGCGTGTGCCGATGCCAAGCTTTGCGTATACGCCGGATAGGCGGTTTTTGACGGTGCCCGGCGATACTCCCATATGGCGTGCGATTTCGGCGTTGGTCCACCCACGACAGGCGAGCATGACCATGGTGAATTCCGTGGTCGTTAGATCGTCGGCCACGTCCTCGCCCGAATCGGGGTTGTGGATGCGCCGCCAGCCGTAGCTGAATCGATACGTAATCTCGATGATGCGTGCGAAATCGTCAGGGTATTGCGATTTTAGGCATGCCTCGATAAGCCCCTGTAAAAGGCCGTGATGCTCGCCAATGAGCTCAATAAGGCCGTCGGGACGCGCAATGTTCCAAGCAACTCCGAAGTGCGTTTTAGCGGCGTCGATGTCCTTGAGGCTCATGCATGCCATGGAAGCTGCCAGGTTCAGGAACAGTTCCGAGATCGGATAGCTCCCCTGTTTCATGATCAGGGCGTTTTCCGCCATGCCCAGACTGCGGCCATATTCGCCGCGCAGGTACAGGGTATGCGCCATCACGTAGCTGGCGAACAGGCGCAGGCCTTCGGGCAGATGCGCCGCAAGCGGATAGAACTCTTCGGCAGAATACGGGGAAGACAAGTGCAGCAGGACGCTTGCGGCCGAGGCGAACAGGATATGCGTGGCGTGGACGGCGGGTGATTCCTCGTCAGTTGGCGTATCGAGGATGCCCGCAAGACAACGGCGGGCGTCGGCGATACGGTTGAGCGACAGACTGGCGTATCCGCAGATAAAGCATGCGGAATAGCGCAGCGCGGAATCGGTGGCGTCAAGATAGGGACGCGCCGTCTTGGCAGCGAGGGCGGCCTGTCCGCGAAAGTACAGCGCTTCTGCCGTGGCGATGGCGCGCGAATCGGGGTCGGAAATGCCTGCAACCGCAGCGTCAATCTGCCCCGGCACAAAGGCAGTGCACATCAACGGCATAGGAATGCGCGGGTAGCCATCGCAGTCCATCTTCCATCTCCCATCAGGTGGCAACAATGCAACAATTGTACCCCTGTTGCTCGGGACCCCTTTCGTTTTACTGTTCGGTTAACGCTGCGGATCGTTTTGGAAGGCTTACGAGTATGGTGGTCCCGTTCTCAGAACTTGCTTCGACCTCTACCGTGCCACCGTGAAGCGCTGCAATCTCCCAAACGAGCGCTAGTCCGAGTCCTGCGCCGCCGTATGCCCTGCTGCGGGATGTGTCTAGGCGAAAGAACGGCTGGAAGATGCTCTCACGATACTGCTTGGGTATTCCCGGGCCCTGGTCCTCGACTCGCAGGAGCACGTGGCTGTCGCTGTCGCTGATGGAGACGTTGACAGTCGAGCCGGAGCGGCTGTAACGGATGGCGTTTTCGACCAGATTGAACACCAGCCGATAGAGGAGCGTATCACTTCCGATTGTCAGAGCATCTCCGGTGCAATCGAGGGCTATGCCCTTATTTTCGGCAAGTGGCGCAAGGTCGGTGAGGGCCTCTTCGGACAAGGGACCGAGTTCAACATCGTCCTCGCAAGGAACGCTGCGGAGCTCACTTATCTCGAGTAATACCTTGGTCATTCGAGACATGCGCTCGGTTTGTTCTTGTAGCAGGCCGAGCAGCTCGGCTGTTTCGGGTTGCAAACCGGAGTGCTCGGAGACGAATAGTTCAATCTGTGCTTGCATAAGAGCGAGCGGGGTGCGCAGCTCGTGTGCGGCGTTGCCGGTAAACTGACGCTGTGCAGAGAACCCTTCGCCAAGACGGGCGATCATGTCGTTGAAAGAGGCGCTGCATCGTTGCAGCTCGGTGGGCACATCTTCACTGAGTCTGATTTCGCTTAGGTTGTCAGGCTGCACGCGCTCTACCTGGGCGGCGAAATCCCGTAGCGGTTTGAGTGCACGGCCGCTCACAAAGTATGCCAGCACGCCGCCAATGAGTGTGACTCCAGCCGTGATGCACCAGGTTGTCGTGCCAAAAGACTCCTGTGCGTCGTTTACGACGATCGTGACCCTGTCATCGGGGACCGCTTTCGTCGGGTCGAACGCCTGGGGCGAATCTTCGCCGGTTGCGTTAAAGGCTGAGATGTCACTGCCGATGGCATCCATGTAGCGCATGCCCGTATAGCCGACCAGGCAGTTCGTCAGCACGCATGCCGCACACGTGAGCAGTGCCGTCATAATCGTTATGCGCCATTGCAACGAAAGCCTTTTCATTCGCTATCCTCCATAACGTAGCCCTCTCCAATCCGATTGCGAATCGGGTCGTATCCCAAAGCGATGCGTAGCTTTTTGCGGAGTGACGAGATATGAACGCGGGTCGCGTTGCTAAAGCTGTTCACGCTGCTATCCCAAACGTGCTCGATAAGCTCCTCTTGACTTACCGGTCGCCCTTGATTAAGCATCAGGTATTCCAAGATTCCCGTTTCCTTGCGCGTAAGAGATAAAGCCTCGCTGTCCACGGAAGCGATGCGCGCCTTGGTGTCAAAGCTGAGCTTTCCGCAGGTTAAAACTATGTCGCTTTGTGTAAAGCGTCTGAGGGTAAGGCTGCGAATCCTTGCCGCAAGCTCGTCCAGATGAAACGGCTTGGTGAGGTAATCGTTGGCGCCGGCATCGAGTCCGGCGACTTTATCGGATACTTCGCCACGTGCGGACAGAATCAGCACTTTGGTCTCGCAGTCAGTTTTCCTAAGTTCTCTGAGTACGGTCATGCCGTCGATACGGGGAAGGTTGAGGTCGAGTATCACGAGGTCGAAGGCCTCAACATTCAGTAGGTCGAGCGCCTCCTGTCCGTCGTGACAGCAATCGACGCTGTACGCCAAGTTTCGCAAGCTGCGTGCGATTGCATCGCACAGTGCTCGCTCGTCTTCGACGATCAAAATACGCATAACAGTCTCCTTGCACATTCCAAATCGCGCTTAACACGGATTTTATAGTCGATATGGTCCAATGGTCGCGTAACGAAAGGAGTGGTCGAGTTGTTCAAAGCGGTAAAACCCATGGTACAGGTCGCTTTGTTGATCGTCGGAATTGCCATGGTGTGCTTTGGCGTTATGCGTGGCGAGGCGGATGCCGTGCTGGCCAAAGCGATTAGGCTGTGCTTGGAGTGTATCGGAATTGGATAAAAGAGAAAACACTGCGTCGCATGTTTTGGCTCGATTTCGCGGATTCATTCAGGCGGCGGCGACGCTCGTCACCAACATTCACCTGCCGAACTTTGCCAAAGGCGGTATCTATCAGGGCGCGGGAAAAACAGTCTGCGTACCTGGACTTAATTGCTATTCGTGCCCCGCGGCATCGGGTGCGTGCCCCATCGGGTCGTTCCAGTCGGTGGTAGGTTCATCCAAGTTCAACTTTTCTTACTATGTTACCGGTACGCTCATTTTGCTTGGCGTGCTGCTGGGACGCTTTGTATGCGGCTTTCTGTGCCCGTTTGGCTGGCTGCAGGAGCTGCTTCATAAGATTCCCGGCAAAAAGTTCTCCACGAAAAAGCTCAAGCCGCTCACGTACATCAAGTACGTCGTGCTGCTGTTTGCCGTGGTGCTGCTGCCCGTCTTGGTGGTTAACGACGTGGGCATGGGAGACCCGTTCTTTTGTAAGTACATCTGTCCGCAGGGCGTGCTCGAGGGCACCATTCCGCTGGCCATTGCCAATGCCGGCATTCGATCTGCGTTGGGACAGCTCTTTACTTGGAAACTTGCCGTTCTCATTGCCGTGGTAGTGCTGAGCGTTTTGTTCTACCGCCCCTTCTGCAAATGGATTTGTCCACTCGGCGCATTCTATGCGCTCATGAATAAGGTGTCCCTACTGGGGATCCGGGTCGATGCATGCAAATGTGTCTCGTGCGGCAAGTGCTCAAAGGTTTGCCAGATGGACGTTGATGTGGTCCGCGCGCCCAATCATGCCGAATGCATCCGGTGCGGAAAGTGCATCGGGGCCTGTCCCGTCGATGCCATCAGCTATCGCTATGGCCTGGATGTGTCGGCGGAAAAGCTCCCCTTGACCGCCGATAAAAAGTAAACAAGCTTCGACAAAACGGAGGAATGACTATGAAGCTTTCTAAGATTGCGGCCCTGTTTATGGTGCCGGTATTGGCCTTGTGCCTTGTGGCATGTTCGGCGCCCGGTGGCAATGCGAGCGAATCTGCGAGCTCCGATCCTAAGATCGCAGAACTCACTGCGCAGAAGCCGGCCAATGCCGACGAGGCCGCCGAGCTGTATGCGAAGCTCATGCAGAAGGAGAACGAGATCTTTTCGAGTGATAACGCGCTGTGGGAAAAGGTATTCAATGCGGCAAATAAAGACTCGGCAATGATTGAGGATGGCAGCAATTACGGCGATTTTCTGCTCAAGACCATCGACGGCGCCAAGGATGAGTTCACGGCGGATGAGCTTAAGACACTCAAGGCCGGTGCACAGCAGATCAAGGAGATCGAGGACAAGCTCGAGAGCCTGGAGAAGGAGTTCCCCGGCTGTGGAAGCACGCCGAGCGCAGGCGAGAGCGTCGACGCTTCGACCGCTGGCATGACGGCTGGTGCCAATGCTTCGAGCGAGGCGACGAAGTTCCCCAGCTTTACGGGCAAGGATCTGGATGGCAACGACATGAACAGCGACGAGCTGTTCTCTAAGAACAAGGTCACCGTCATGAACTTCTGGTTCACTACTTGCAAGCCGTGCGTGGGCGAGCTGGGCGATCTTGAGAAACTGAATCAGGAGCTTGCCGAGAAGGGCGGCCAGGTCGTGGGCGTCAATTCCTTTACGCTCGATGGCAACAAGGGCGAGATTGCAGATGCCAAGGACGTGCTGAGCAAGAAGGGCGTGACATATAAGAACATCTGGTTCAAGTTGGATAGCGAGGCCGGTAAGTTTACGTCAGATTTGTTCTCGTTCCCGACAACGTATGTCATCGATCAGAATGGCAACATCGTAGGGGATCCAATCGTGGGAGCCATCAGCTCCGCTGAGCAGCGCGCAGCACTCAACAAGCTTATCGACCAGGCGATTGCGAATAGCGAGCAGTAGAAAACGCGTAAAGCATATCGAGGATCGTGTGTCGCTGTGCGAAGTAGTCCGCTACCTTTCAAGATAAGCTCCACCATATAGAGGTCCCGCTCGGGACCTCTTCTTTTAGGCACCGTCCCGTTCGTTTTTTGGCGCGGTTCGTTAGATTCCTCACTGGTTCCGGCAAAAAATGGGGATAGAGTAGGACAAACGCGTCGAATACGAACGGCGGAGGAGAGCGGGCAGGGTGCCTGCGCAGGAGAGGTTGCCGTCCATGCTGGAGCTCAAAGGAATTTGCAAAAGGTACGTTACGCAGTCGTTTACGCAGGTGGCACTCGACAACGTAAGCCTGTCTTTTCGCGATAACGAGTTCGTGGCCATTCTGGGCCCCTCGGGCTCGGGCAAGACCACGATGCTCAACGTTATTGGCGGACTCGACCACTTTGACTCGGGCGACTTGCTGATCGACGGTATTTCGACCAAGGACTTTCACGATCGCGATTGGGATGCCTACCGCAACAACCGCATCGGCTTTGTGTTCCAAAGCTATAACCTCATTCCGCATCAGACCATTTTGGAAAACGTGGAGCTGGCGCTCACGCTCACGGGCGTGGGGCATGCCGAGCGCCGCCAGCGTGCGCGCGAGGCGTTGGAGAAAGTCGGCCTGGGCGAGCACGTGAACAAGCGTCCGAGCCAGCTTTCGGGCGGACAGATGCAGCGCGTGGCCATTGCCCGCGCCCTGATCAACGATCCCGAGATTGTGCTGGCAGACGAGCCGACCGGCGCTTTGGATTCAACGACATCCGTACAGGTCATGGATTTGCTCAAGGACGTGGCGCGCGACCGCTTGGTTATTATGGTCACGCACAATCCCGAGCTGGCATACCAATATGCCACGCGCATTGTCAACCTGGCGGACGGCAAGATCACCGACGATTCCGATCCTTTCGATGTCGCTGACGCCACGCGTCGCAAAGCCAAGCCTACGCGCAAAACCTCGATGAGCTTTGTGACGGCGCTGGGGCTTTCTGCCCGAAACCTTATGACTAAGAAGGGCCGCACGGCCATGACGGCCTTTGCGGGCTCGATTGGCATTATCGGTATCGCGGCGATTCTGGCGCTGTCCAACGGCGTGAACAATTACATCAAAAAGGTCGAGGAGGATACGCTCTCGAGCTACCCACTCACCATTTCCAAGCAGGATTACGACCTGTCGTCCATGATGGGCGGGCAGGGGGCTGCGGATGATGACTCGCCTGAAAACGTGGATTCGTCCGACGACAGTGCCGGCGGCAAGGCTCAGGGAACCGATAAGATTCCTGTGGTCACGGCCGTAAAGGATATGTTTGCGAGCGTTAAGTCCAACGACATGACGAGCTTTAAGGCATGGCTCGATGCCGGTGGCGACGGCATCGATAAAGAGGTCAACGCCATTCAGTACGGCTACGGTGTATCGCCGGTTGTCTATCGTGCCGGCAAGGGCGATGAGAAGCCTGTCCGGCTGGTGCCCAACGCCATGACCGAGGCCATGAGCGGAGGCGCGAGCACGGCGGCAACGGTGAGCATGGAATCCATGGGAACCTCGGTCTTTAACGAGATGATCGACGACCAGAACCTGCTCGACAGCCAGTACGATGTCGTCGCCGGCCATTGGCCTACGTCTGCCAACGAAGCCGTAATGGTGCTTTCGAGCCGCGGCACGGTGGGCGACTACACGCTCTACAGCATCGGTGCGCTGGATATCGATGAGCTCAACGATCTGGTAAACAGCGCTATGACGGCTGACGGTGGGATCGAAACGCCCGAGACCGGCACCGACTTTACCTACGACGATGCGCTGTCTACCACGTTTAAGGTGCTGTCGCCGGCCGATGCGTATCGCAAAAACGAAGAGACCGGCATGTGGACCGATATGTCTGGCGACACCGACTTTATGGCCGACAAGGTTGCCGACGGTATCGATGTGCACATTGTGGGCGTGGTGCGACCCAACGAGACCGCCAACGCGAGTGCGTTGTCCCCAGGCATTGCCTATACGCATGCGCTGACTTGCCAGCTTATGGAGCGCGCCGCCGATTCACAGATTGTGCAGGAGCAACTTGCCCACCCCGAGACGGATGTGTTTACCGGCAAGACCTTCGACGAGCTGCAAAGTGAAGCCAAACAGGGAGTGGACCTGGGCAGCATGTTCAGCGTGGACGAGGCGGCGCTGAAGAGCGCGTTCTCGTTCGATACCTCCGCGCTCTCGGGTGTTGCCGGCGGTATGGACCTGTCGGGTCTTGACTTGTCCGGGTTGGATATTGACCTTTCGGGCGTAGGTAAGGATATCGACTTCAGCGACATCATGGCAAAAGCACCGGCCCCAGATTTCTCGGGCATCTTTGACGGTCTGGAGCTCACGCCCGAGCAAATGCAGCAGGTGGGAACGCTTGCCAACCAGCTGTTTGAGGGCTTTTTGCAGTCTGATCAGTTTAAGGCGCTATCGCCCGAAGATCTTAAGGACGCATCAAAGCTCGCCGCCGCATTCTCGACGTATCTCGAGCATGATGACGCGGCCCAGCAAATCCTGGCCCAGCTCAAGGCCCTCGGCGGCGATGCCCTGGCAGAGCGTCTCCAGCAGGCGATGACCGACTATGTGCAAAAGCAGCTGGCTCCGTATCTGCAGCAGGCAATGGACCAGGTGATGCAGACAATTAGCGAGCAGATTGCGACAACGGTGTCAGCTCAGCTCAAGGCGGGCGCGGCAGGGCTCATGGGCCAGATGGCGACGCAGATGTCATCGAGTTTTGCCAACCTGGCGAGCGCTATGCGTGTGGATGCGAGTGCCTTTGCTCGTGCCATCCATTTCAACATGGACGCCGAGGACCTGAGTTCGCTCATGATGAGCTATGCCAAGGCTTCGAAGCTCACCTATGACAACAATCTGACCACGTTGGGCTATGCGGACGAGGCAGACCCCATCTCGGTCAAGATTTTCCCGTGCGACTTTGAGGCCAAGGAGCGCGTGCTCGATCATATCGATGCGTACAACAAGCAGGTTAAAGCCGCCGGCCACGACGAGCAGGCAATCTCGTACACCGACTACATGGGCATCATCATGGGCTCGGTGACCGATATCGTGAACACCATCAGCTTGGTGCTCATCGCATTTGTGAGCATCAGCCTGGTGGTGAGCTCCATCATGATCGGTATCATCACCTACATCAGCGTACTGGAGCGCAAAAAGGAGATCGGCATCCTGCGCGCGATCGGCGCGTCGAAGCGCAACGTGGCAAACGTGTTCAACGCCGAGACCTTTATCGAGGGCCTTATCGCCGGCGTCTTTGCCATTGTCGTCGTGGTGGCCGTGAGCTTCCCGGTTAATACCTGGGCGCTTGCTGCCAAACAAGTACCCAATCTGATGAGCCTGCCCGTGCAGGATGCGCTGGTGCTCATTGCAATTTCGGTGCTGCTGACGGTCGTTGCTGGCCTGCTGCCGGCCCGTAGCGCATCCAAGAAGGACCCCGTCGAAGCCCTGCGCTCCGAATAATGTGACAAAGGGACAGTCCCTTTGTCACGTTCGTTGATATGAGAGAAGAGTAGATGATTCTATCGTTGGCCCCTATGGAGGGGATTACCGGGCATGTGTTCCGTCGCGTGCATGCGGAGTGCTTCGGCGCGCTCGATTGCTATTACACGCCGTTTTTGCCGCCGCCGCGGGTGGGAAACCGCTTTGGCGGCAAGGCGTTTAAGGAGATTGATCCTGCCAATAACCAGGGGCTCAACGTGGTGCCTCAGCTGATGTCCAAGAACGCGGACGAGTTTGTGTGGGCGGCACAGGTGCTCGCCGACATGGGCTATCGCGAGGTCAATCTCAACTTGGGTTGTCCTTCGGGAACGGTTGTCGCCAAGGGCAAAGGATCGGGCTTTTTGCGCAACTTGGACGAGCTCGAGGTGTTCTTGAGTGACGTGTGTGAGCGCTCTCCGCTGCCGGTATCGGTCAAGACCAGGTTGGGGTTGGAAAGTGATGACGAGTACGAGCGCGTGCTCGATTTGTATTGCCGCATGCCGCTGGCGGAGCTGATCGTGCATCCGCGCGTACAAAAGGACCGCTATACGGGCACGCCGCGCAAGGAGTTTTACGGCAAGACGTTGGAGCGGGCGCCGTTTCCCGTGGCCTATAACGGTGACATTTTTGATCTTGAGGATATGGACGCGCTGGTGGAGGCCTATCCCGGCACGCGCCATGTGATGTTGGGGCGTGGCCTGCTCGCGAACCCCGCGCTGGCTCGCATGGTCAAGGGCGGCCCTGCTGCAACGGCTGCTGAGCTGCAGCGCTTCCACGACACGCTGTTTGCGGCATATGCAGAAGAGATTGGCGGCAATGCGGTCTTCCGCATGAAGGAGTGGTGGTTCTACGCCAAGTGCGCTTTCGCTGATCCCGCTACCGTCCACAAGATCGTACGCAAGACCAAAAAGGTCGACGAATACCGCGCTGCCGTCGAGCACGTCTTTCGTGAACAGCCGTTTGCACCCACAGCTCGCTTCCACGGCTAACTAGTCATCGGGGGCGTTCTTTAACGACTGGTCATTTAAGGACGTCCCCAACGACTATGTAGCAAAAAGCTGTACACCAGCATCCAAAGATGTCGAAAAATGTCGACTTTGGATGCTGGTGTACATGTTTGGGTCCGACGGGGGAGCGGGCCTAGGCAATCAGTGCATCAAGTGTAATGAGCTCTCTGAGCCGCTCCGTGCGTGTTTGCCCATGGCGTTTGGCTTTTTCGTCAAACGCCTCAAGAATCGATTCGCCCACACGTGCTGATATAACGACGCTCGGCTCATCGGAGATTGGTGGCCTTCCCAGCTTGATGGTGCGACCCTTCGGCCACTCATCTTTTTCGTATGCCTCCGCGGCTTTCTCCAACTCTCCGGGGGCAAATCCCATCATTTTTTCAAGCTGCTCAGCATTCATAGCGCCTCCTATCGATCGGCATAATGTCGAGCACAGGTCAACGGATACTCTTTTTGTATACAGTTTTGTAGACAAAAATATAAACAGTTTATCAGGCTAATTAGCTTGTTTTGACCCGCGTGTTCGATAGGAAATGAGCATTGACGGCTTCGATACTCCTTTGCTTTTTAGCCTGGAATTTAGATGCTCATTGAACTTCCGGAGGAGAGCGCTTTATTAGGCTATCGAGATTCTGGGCAGGAGCTCTCACTGGTCTTCGATAATGGGACCAGCTTAATTCGCGACACAGTGTGTCGCGAATGGGAGTAGTCGTTAGGTGTCCTTCAATGGCTAGTCATATAAGAACGTCCAAGTGTCGGATTTTGTCATTTAGTGTCGTCCTCAGCGGCTATTCTGGAGGGTCGTGGTCAAAAAAGGGCAAATATGAGTACTGTTGCCATTATAGTTGCATTTATTTTGCTATAATTAGTAGCTCCTGATGAGACTTGTTCCCATTAGGAGCTACTTTTATTGAACATATGAGGAGAAATAACGTCGCCTGCGGACGAGTGGAACGTTGAATAGTTCCTGAAGTGATCAAAATCGCTGCTACTAAACAGGTAGCAGTACTCATATTTGCCCTTTTTTGACCACAGCCCTCTCGGAAACCTTTCCAGAGGCGTCAAACAGCCATAATCCAAAGGTCGCCTCAAACAATTAGCCGGCTAAGAGCGTCCATGACTACCCAAAAGCTGTACGCCAGCATCCAAAGATGTCGAAAAATGTCGACTTTGGATGCTGGCGTACATGTTTGGGTCGTATGGGCTGGGGCCCTGGACGGACAGAGCGTGCGTACTAGAGCAGATTCTCCTGCAGCCATGCGATGATGTCGCTCGATTCGTAGAGTGGTTTGCCGTCGATGAACAGGCAGGGAACCTGGCGTTTTCCGCCGACGGCGATGAGTGTCCGCTCGGCTTCGGTATCGGTCGAGATATTGCGCTCGGGGATGGTCACACCGTTATCGGCAAGGAATCGCTTGACTTTTATGCAATACGGGCAGCCGGTCATAACGTACAGCGTGAGCTCATGATTAGTAGCCATGGGTCTCCAATCGGTTGAGGTTTCGATTGAAATACCCAAAGCAGCCGCGGTCTATGCGCGCGTCAACGACGACTCGATGGCCTGGACCAGAAACGCCGTGGCTCCGGTGCCGCAGGGCTTGTCGTAGTAGTCGATAAAGCGCTGGTCGGCAAGATAGCCGTGGGCGAGGCCCAGGTACGCTTCGTTCTGGGGTTCGCGTCCCCAGTTGAGACCAATCCAACGACGATGCATCGCGACAAGCTTGCGAGCCTCGCTTCCATTCGCATCGCCATCGCCCATGGCAATCGAGAGTTGGCCCAGAATAGCGCGTTCAAGTTCCTTCATGTCGTTCCATGTCTCGGGGTCCATGTCCAGCAGTGCTTCGTTTGCTGCGTCGATCGCCTCGTCGCCGTAGCGCTTCCGGGCTTCGGCGCCGTAGCGCTCCTCGTTTTCCTGCACGGTGCGCCAGCGCTCCAGTTGCGGCAGGACGGCGCCCATGAGCGAGACGGCTTCGTCGAGCGACATGCCGGTGTTTTGCGCCAGCCGTGGGGCACAGTCCTCGATCATCGCCTCCATCGTGGTCTCGTAGGTGTACTTGCCGTGGTCGTAGCACCACTTGCAGTAATGGTCGGTCGCGGTGCCCGCAGCATCGGTGCCGCAGTCGTCGGGCGTGAGTGTCATGCCGCAGCTCTGGCAATAGTGCTCGGGCATTTCGAGCAGGTGAGACAAGGGTTCTCCGGTTACGGCTGCAATGAGCTTCATCATGTCGATGCCCGGTGTGACCTCGCCACGCTCCCAACGGCTGACGGCTTGGCGTGTGACGAAGAGCTTGGCGGCGAGCTGCTCCTGGGTAAGGTGATGGGCGCGACGGACGGCGATGAGCTTTTCTGCAAAGGCCATAGCGGCTCCTTTCTGCTGGTTGATGGCTTAAGCATACGCGGCAGCAGGTGCCCTTCCAAGCAACCGTTGGTTGCACGACGGAGGACCGCGGCGAAGAATTGCGCGCAACGCCCCACGCCTCCATGCCGTACAATGACCGGCATGGAACCTATCGCACACATACATACCGACCTGCCGCAGAAGTTCGGCATTCCGCGCAACAGCTTTTTGGCGCCTCATCTGCAGGGACGCATCGTCTTTGAGCCGGAATTTGCCTCCAACGCAGCGGTTGAGGGCCTGGACTCCTTCTCTCACCTATGGCTGCTGTGGCGCTTCGAAAACGGAACGCCCGGCGGCACGACTAAGGACATAGCTGCCGATGCCAAGACGCAGGACAGGTCCGGCACCAATGCCAAGTGGTCGAAAACTGTGCGCCCGCCGCGTCTGGGCGGAGCCGAGCGCGTGGGCGTCTTTGCCACGCGCAGCCCGTTTCGCCCCAATCCTATCGGACTTACCTGCGTAAGGCTCGATCACGTTGAGCTCACCGACGATGGCCCCATCATCCATGTGCTGGGGGCCGATCTGCGCGACGGCACGCCCATCTACGACATTAAGCCCTACATTCCGTTTGCGGACTGTCACCCGGATGCGACCGGCGGCTGGATTGAGGATGCTCCGTGGCAAGAGCTCGACATCGAGTTCCCGCAGACGCTGCAGGATATGGTCCCGCCCACAAAGCTCCCCGGCCTGGTCGAGGTCCTGCGCCAAGACCCGCGCCGCGCAGGCAGCAAGCACGAGCCGAACCGCGTCTATCATCTGGCCTTCGCCGGGCTCGACATATCGTTTACGGTCGATGAAACCCAGCTAACCGTAGTTGCCGTCAACGACGCGCGAGACTAACCGGCCATTCGTCCGCACCCGTCAAATTAAGCGCCAAACCCCATGCCAAAACCGCCCACGCTGGTGGACAATAACGCCTATCGAAACAGTCTACTTTGCACGGGAGCTCAGCATGAAATACGACTTTAGCTCGCTAATCGATCGCCACGGCATGGACTCCATCGCCGTTGACTCCTGGGGCGAGATCCCCGGTATGGCTCCGAACGCACCCGACGAGGGCTACGACCGCATTCCCATGTGGGTGGCCGACATGAATTTTGCCACGGTGCCCACGGTCCAGGAGCACATCATTCAGCGCGCTCAGCATCCCATGTTTGGCTACTTTAACCCGCGCTCCGAGTATTTCGACCGCATCATCGAATGGCAGAGCCGCCGCAATGGTGTCGAGGACCTGGCGCCTGAACATATCGGCTACGAAAACGGCGTGCTGGGCGGTGTCGTGTCAACGTTGCGCGCATATGTCCAGCCGGGCGATGCGGTGCTGGTCCATAGCCCCACCTACATCGGCTTTACCAAGTCCATTGAGGCCGCGGGCTACCGCATTGTCCACAGCCCGCTTAAGCTCGACGGCCAGGGCGTGTGGCGCATGGACTTTGAGGACATGGAGCACAAGCTCGCCCAAAACCACATTCATGCCGCGGTGTTCTGCTCGCCGCACAATCCCTGCGGCCGCGTATGGGAGCGTGACGAGATCGAGCGCGCCATGGACATCTATCGCCAGCACGATTGCGTGGTGATCTCGGACGAGATTTGGTCCGATATCATCCTGCCGGGTCACAAGCATATCCCGACGCAGTCGGTGAGCGAGGATGCCCGCATGCGCACGGTTGCCCTCTACGCGCCCAGCAAGACGTTCAACCTGGCGGGCCTGGTCGGCAGCTACCACATCATCTATAACGAGACGCTGCGCGACCGCGTGTGCGCCGTGTCCAACAAGACTCACTACAACGAGATGAACGTCCTCTCCATGCATGCGCTTATCGGTGCCTACCAGCCGCAGGGCTACGAGTGGGTGGACGAGCTCAACCAGGTGCTTGCCGGCAATATCGAGTACTTCTGCACGTATGCAGAAAAACATTGGAAGGGCGTCACGTTTTCGCGTCCGCAGGGCACGTACATGGTGTTTCTGGACTGCACCGAGTGGTGTCGCGAGCATGGCCGTGATATTCAGTGGCTGCTCGACGAGGGCGCCCGCGTGGGCGTGGGGTATCAGGATGGCCGTCCGTTCCACGGGCCCTGCCACATTCGCGTGAATCTGGCGCTGCCGCTTTCGCGCGTGAGGGAAGCGTGCGACCGCCTGGACCGCTACGTTTTTAGGGTATAGGGGGCGCACGATTCGGGTACTGTGGCTTGCGCCCATGTCGTCAATGTGCGTGGACGCATAGAGCGCAGAGGCTTGCGAGCGCGTTTTCCACGTCTGCTACTTTTCTTGAATTTGTTTGCCGCAAAGGTGCTCAATCGTAATCTCATACAGTTGGACGCCTCTGATACTTTGCTTGATTTCCTCTTCGACCTCTTCGGCAGAAGGATAGTACTTGAGGGCAAACTGTCGGACTTTGTCTTCAACAAACGCCGGATCATCGTTCACGAGGCGGCAGCGGCCAAAAACCACGGTGCTCTGAACATAGGGTGCCCAGTCGTCGTCTTTGTACCAATCGTTGCCATAGACGGTAAAGCAGACTTTGTCGCTGCGTTTGAGCGCATCGACCTTATGCCCTGCCTTGGCTCCATGAAAGTAAATTTTGTCGTGCTCGGGGTCAAAGTAGTAGTTAACGGGAATGGCGTAAGGATAGCCGTCGTCTCCGTTGACGGCAAAAACGCCGCGCTTGCAATTGACGAGCAGCTCTCGTGCCTCTTGATCGGTGATAGCACGCTTCTTTCTGCGAAGAGGTCTAAACATCGTGGACTTCCTTTCTTTCCGCGTGCTGCGTGCACGACGGTGGGCGGTGTGTCTATATCAAGATACTAGTTCAGGCTGCGAGGCCGACGGGAACGCCCCGTTTTCCGCAGATTGAAACGTGCTCTTGTTTGTCGTGGGAGGATTGTTCCTCACAACCCGTCGTTTAGAAGCGTTCTTGATGACTAGTTCCGTTTGCGGGGGAGGCGTGGGACAATACCGAGCGAACGTGATTGATTGTCCTGAAAAAAGGGGTCTCGATGAAAAAGCTGAGGACGCTGGCCGATGTGTTGCGTCAGGCCGGTTTCGTGCGTATCACGGGCCTATTTCTCGTCTTTTATCTTCTGTGTTCAATGGCCGTCTGGCTCTCTGAGCCCACGACCCTAACGTTTGGCGATGGACTTTGGTTTAGCTTTGAGACGGTCTCGACCATCGGCTTTGGTGACATCCCGGCCGAGACACCGGTCGCCCGTGCCATCACGGTCGTCCTGAGCGTTATTAGCATTTTTTACATCGCCATGCTCACGGGCGTGGCGGTGAGCTACTGCAATACGCTCATCAAGATGCGCCAAAAGGACACCATGGCGCGCTTTATGGACGATCTTGAGCGCTTGGAAGAGCTTGACCGCGATGAACTTGCCGATTTGTCGCGACGCGTGCGCGAGTACCGTCGTCGGCAGCGCTAAGACGAACGTCGCGCGTCACGATGAGGGGGACTGAACATGAATATCACCGTGTATCTGGGTGCCAGTGCCGGCAACGACCCGGCGTTTCTGCCCGCGGTGCAGGAGCTGGGCGACTGGATTGGCGCCAATGGGCACGCGCTGGTATACGGCGGGTCCAAGTCGGGACTGATGGGCGCGCTCGCCGATAGCGTACTTAATGCCGACGGGCACGTGACGGGTGTGGAGCCGAGCTTTTTTATCGAGGCGGAGTTCCAGCACGAGGGCATCGACGACCTTATCGTTACAAGTGACATGGCGGAGCGCAAGGCCAAGATGATTGAGCTCGGCGATGCGTTCATCGCCTTTCCCGGTGGGACGGGCACGCTCGAGGAGATTGCCGAGGTCATGTCCGCGGTGTCGTTGGGGCACCTGAGTGCTCCATGCATCCTGTATAACCTGGACGGTTACTACAACGACCTCAAGGCGCTACTCGAGCACATGATTGATAAGGGCCTATCGAGCCCGCGGCGCCAGCACGGCATCTACTTTGCCGACGATTTGCGCGAGATTGCCTCGATTATCAACGGATAAGTCTTGAGCCTGCCCCACTATGGCTCCCAATGGTGCCGTTCGCGGCGTGGATGGTTGGCTCGTTCGGGCAACGCTCGCTCTACAATAAAACGTATCTATGTCGACTTTGACCGCGGGAGGACCCGATGGACAACCTTGCCAAACCCACAAACCGCGCGCTGTTTTTAGTTAGCGTTGCCGTGACCGGTGCGTTCGCAGGTGCCGCGGTCTGGCTGTTCTTTTTTGCGATGGAGCACGGTATCGACTATCTATGGACCGAGATTCCGCACGCGCTGGGTGCCTCTTCGCCCGAGCTTGCCAGCGGCCCGTTTGGCTTTTTGCCGTACCCGTTTTTTGTCTGCCTGCTGGGCGGCCTGTTAATCGGTCTGTACGAAAAGATGACAGGCACCAAGACCGATGACCTCAACCAGGTGATGGCTAAGGTTAAGCAAGACGGGCGCTATCCGTACGACAACCTGGGCAAGCTTTCGCTCGCGGCATTGCTGCCGCTGCTGTTTGGCGGAAGTATTGGACCGGAGGCCGGCCTGACCGGCGTTATCGCGGGTCTGTGCAGCTGGGTCGGCGATCGCATGCGTCGCTTTGGAGCCGAGTTTAGGGAGCTCACGCTGTTGGGCACCCAGGCTGCTCTGACGGCGCTCTTTACCGCGCCCGTTTTTGGCTTTGTGGCACCGCTTGCCGGTGGCGCCGGCGGCCAGGGCGAAGACGCCGACGATGAGTCCGCGTCCGACGAGATCACCATCAAGCTGCCCAAGGCGCAAAAGACGGTGGTCTACGGCATTGCGATTGCCGGCGGTCTGGGCACCTATCTGCTGCTTGGCCAGCTTGTGGGCGGCGGCATGGGCATGCCCAGGTTCGAGTCCGCCGAGGTGGGCAACCTGGAACTTACCTGGCTCATTCCGCTGGCGTTGGTTGGCACCGTTTGCGGCTGGCTGTACTTTGTCTCCGAGCACGCAAGCGAAGCGCTTGCCCATGCAATAGGGGAGCGCCCTGTCGTCAAGGCCATGCTGGCCGGTCTGGCGCTCGCCATCTGCGGCACGGTCCTGCCCTACACCATGTTTGCCGGCGAGACCCAGGCCGACGTGCTCATGGAAACCTATCTGACCATTCCCGCCGGCGTGCTTATCGCGACCGGTCTTGTCAAGGCCATGCTGACCCCCGCCCTCATCAACCTTGGTTGGCGCGGCGGCCACTTCTTCCCGGTTATCTTCTCGGGCGTAAGCCTGGGCTATGGCCTTGCCATCCTCACCGGCGCCGATCCGGTCTTTTGCGTCGCCGTCTGCACAGCATCGACGATGGGCGCCGTCATGCGTCAGCCGGTCATGGTCGTGGGCCTGCTGCTCATGTGCTTCCCGCTCAAGGGTATCGTCTGCATGATCATCGCCGCCGTCATCGCCGCCGGCATTCCACTGCCCAAGCCGCTGCGCAAGTAGCGCGGTTTTTCACGAGTCAATTCCAGGGGTACGAGATGATCCTGTACTTTAGCGCGACAGGGAACAGCGAGCATGTGGCGCGTCGCATTGCAGCGGCGACAAGCGACAAAGTTATGTCGATTGAGCGCTTTGATGCCGAGATCCTTCACCTTGCTGTGATGGAAGGCCCCTGTCGGCTGGGGTTTGTCGCCCCGGTATACGCCTGGGGCTTGCCGACGCCAATGATCGAGTTTTTGAAGACTGTCGACCTATCGGTTGCTGCCGGCACAAAGGGCGGCGAGCGCCCCTATACGTTCTATGTCTCGACATATGGTTCGACGACCGGGCAATCGGCCAAGTTCGCCCGCGATCTGCTACACGAGCGTGGGCTCGAGTTAGATGCGGCGATGAGCGTCAAGATGCCCGATACCTGGACGCCTGTTTTCGACCTGTCTGACCCTCAAAAGGTTGAGGGTATCAATAGAGCTGCCGAGGCGCAGATTGATGCCGTGATCGAGGCGGTGCGGGCACGCCGCACGGGCAACATGATGCGCCATCGCGTGCCTCTGTTTGCATCGTGCGCGTATCACGCAATTGGGCTGCCGCGCATGCAACAGACGAGCAAGTTTGCCGTCGATGCCGATCGCTGCATCGGCTGCGGCCTGTGTGCCAAGCGCTGCCCCATGGCGGCGATTGAGATGCGCGACGGCCTTCCCGTCTGGACAAAGCCGGAGTGCGCAGCCTGCCTTCGTTGCCTGCACTGTTGTCCCAAATTTGCCATCTCGCACGGTAAGCGCACGGCCTCCCACGGCCAGTACAGGCATCCCAAGCCAGGTGTGAGGATGTAGCGGCTGCTGGCCGCGCTACTTCCAAACTGCGAGCGCGGCGGTGCCCAGTACGATGAGGGCGAGACCGATGACGCTGCGTCGTGAGAGTTTTTCGTTGAATGTCAGGCGCGTAAATAGTACTGATACGACAATCGATAGTTTGTCGATCTGCACCACGACGCTCACCTGGCCTGTGGCGATGGCGTAGTAATAGAGCAGCCACGATGCTCCGGTCGCGATGCCCGATGTTGCGAGAAATGTGAGTTCGCGCCGGTCAGCGTGCGCGACCTGATCCAGTTTTCCCTTGGCTGCCACGATCGCCCATGCCATAACCAGTACCACGCAGGTGCGGATTGCCGTGGCCAGGTTTGACTCGACGCCTTCGATGCCGATCTTGGCAAGGACGGAGGTGAGTGCCGCGAACACGGCGGCGCCGAGGGCGTAAGCGAGCCAGGTCCGGTCTTGCTGCTGCTCGGGTCCGGCAGACTGCTTCTTCTCGATCATTAAAAACGTGCCGAGGGTGATGACGGCGGTTCCCACGAGCTTAACCGCAAGGTTGCTCGTCTCGCCAAAAAGCACGATGGCAATCAGCGCAGCGAGTACGGTGCTCATCTTGTCGACCGGTACGACCTTATTGACGTCTCCGATGCCCAACGCCTTAAAGTAACAGATCCACGAAGCGCCGGTAGCGAGTCCCGAGAGGACGAGAAAGAGCCAAGATCTGGGTTCGATGCTGCCGATGGTTCCAATGGATCCAGAAATGCCCGCCATTGCCCAGGCGAAAACGAGCACCACGCAGGTGCGAATGGCCGTCGCGACATCGGAGTCGGTCTGCTTGATGCCGCATTTGGCTAGGACAGATGTGATGCCGGCAAAGAATGCTGACGCAAATGCTGCTGCGACCTACGACACGGGTGAAATGCCTCCCCAAAGAACGACCGCGCCAGATTTACGGCGCTCGTCCGATGATACCGTCCCGCCATGAAGCTTTGATATCGCTGTGGTGAGACAGGGGCCATAGTTCGAGAGGGCATTTGGTTAAGGCTCGAATCGAAGGTGAATGGTTTTCCGCGAAGTGAACGAGTAAATCTGGACCCCTGGAACATGCACACTTTTTTCGAACAAAACTGCAGGATTCTTAGACAAAAACCGCAGGAATTGAGTCCTTAAAAATGTCGATGCTACAGGGCACTGTTTTTACTCGTTCACTTCTCGGAAAAGTATTCACCTTCAATATGCTGACGGTGTCTTTTTGGTTGCCAAGAACTAGACGGCCTGCTGTGAGGGGCGGTGGTGACGCTATGCCGCCTTGTTTCATTGAAAAAATTAGCGGGGTACCACCTAAGCTTTTTTAGCTGTCGATTACAGATCGCGTACTCGATAAACCTTGGTGCTGACAGCGCAGCTGATTGCACATAGTGCGAGCGCCAGTACTGCAATTCCTGCACACAGACAGCCCAGAACGGCAGGATCGGGATTCGCTCCGGCAATCGACATGAGCCAGTTGCTGATGGGGTTGGAGGAGCTCAACGTGGCCATGGTGCCGCAGCCAAACAGGGCAAACAGGCCAAGGGATAGGCGCAGCGCCTCCATGTGCCCAAATCGGAAGAACAGCGGCTGTGCCAAAAACACCATCATGAGGGAGATGAGCATCGATGCTGCCGAGGCTATAGCGATCTCAAAGACCGTCTGTCCCGTCGAGGGGATGCCCACGCTGTTGAATAGCGGGATGGAGACGATGCTCAGAAGCGCGGCGGCGCACGCCATGACAGCCGAGAAGACAATGATGCTCAGGTAGCGTGCGCAAATAATGTCTTTGCGCGTGAGAGGCAGCGTTGCCCGATAACGCTCCCATCCGTTTTGATTGTCGAAGCCGGCCAGCGAGCTCATGACCATGATGGGCGACATGGCGCTGACCGCGCAGGCGCCGGCGCTCATGCCGGAATCGCCATCCGACGCGTTGGCAAGGGTTAGCACGACGAAGATGAACAGGCTGACGCCCGCGATGCTCGGGATAAGCGTGCGAAAGATGGCGAGCTCGGACATAAAGGCGCGTTTCATTTCGAAGCCCCTTTCAGCATGAGGCGCAGGTAGTCATCAATGGTTGCCCGATCGCAGGGAATCTCTGGGAAGGCCTCGAGCGTTTCGCGACGGTTGGGCACGAGCACGTCCACGCTATAGGCGTGGTGGACGGCACGGGCGCCTTCGACGCAAGCCATAAGCTCGGCGGCCTGTGCTTGGGTACAGTGGGCGATGCCGGCGCGGTCGGTAATGTCCTCGCGCGGCAGGTCAAAAATAATCGAGCCATTATCGATGCAGACGACGCGGTCGGCGGCGCGATCGAGGTCGGACGTAATGTGGCTCGAGAGCAGCACGCTGCGCTGACCGTCAGAAACAAAGGCGAGTAGCTCATCGAGCAGCTCCTCACGTGCCATGGGATCAAGCCCTGCGGTGGCTTCGTCCAAAACGAGCAGCTTGGCATTGTGGCTGAGCGCGCAGGCGAGCTGCAGCTTCATACCCATGCCGCGGGAGAGGTCCTTGACCTTTGTCTTGGGATCGAGGCCAAATCGGTTGATGAATCCGGCGAACGTTTCGCGGTCCCACGTGGGGTACGCCGGGCCTACGAGCGCCTCGATCTGGCCGACCTTGAGCGTGGAGGGGAAGGGGCATGTGTCCAGCACGAGGCCGATGCGAGAGCGCAGGTGGCGTTGCGACTCATCGGGTGCGTCGGCGCCACAGCGCTGCCCAAACAGGTGCACCTCGCCGGCATCGAGCTTTATAAGCCCGAGAGCAGCTCGAATCGTCGTTGTTTTGCCAGCACCGTTGGCACCAACAAAGCCGACGATCTGGCCAGGCTCTACGGCAAGCGTGACGTCGCGCAGCGAAAAGCGGTCGCTTACAGTGCGTGAGATGCCTTTGAGTTCTAGCAAGTTTTGCATGGTATAGCCTTTCTTGCAGATGGCTACTGCATGGTTTCGGGGGCTACAAGGTCGAGCATCTCGTGCAGCTTGTCGCGCGTGACGCCCAGGGTTTCGGCTTGGCTTGCCGCTTTTGCAAGCAGCTCTTCGATATGGCAGAGCTGGTTTTCGCGCAAGAGTTCTTGGTTGCCCTCGGCGACAAAGCAGCCTTTGCCCTGCACGGTGCAGATAAACCCGAGTTGCTCCAGGTCGGCGTAGGCGCGCTTGGTGGTGATGACGCTCACGCCAAGATCGCTCGCGAGTGCACGGATGCTGGGGAGTTTTGCTCCCGCGGCGAGCGTGCCCGAAAGGATCTGAGCTTTGACTTGCGAGGCTATTTGCTCGTAGATGGGTTTGTCGCTCGAATTGGATAGGATGATGTCCACAGCGGCTCCTTAGCTGATGGGCTACACGTGTATATAACCGGTAAGCACAGTATATATACACTATGCACAGTTATGCAAGAGGCAAATAGGGATTGTCCGCTCGTTCATTCATCTCAATCTGTAACATCTGGAACCGATTTGGACGGCTACCTGTTACAGATTGAGATTTTGCTGGCGGGCCCCACTTGGTTGTCTCAATCTGTAACAACTGGAGAAGATTTTGGCTGCTAGACGTTACAGATCGAGATCTTTCTGGGACGCCCACCTGTTTGTCTAAATCTGTAACAGGAAGAGGTTCAAAAACCGTCTAGATGTTACAGATCGAGACAAACTGCTGCGGAGTGTCGCCATCGACTGCTACCCTAGGCCCTAACTGATGAATTTGTCCTGATAGGCGCCCTAGAGCGAGATTTCGCGGCTACAATAGTGCGGTTACAACGACGTAATGCACTCAATGCAAGAAAGGATCCGCATGGCAAGCCTGTCGGATGAAATCTCGTCGCGCCGCACATTCGCGATCATCAGCCACCCGGACGCCGGTAAGACCACGCTTACCGAGAAGTTGCTGCTCTATACCGGCAGCATCCAGACTGCCGGCTCGGTCAAGGGCAAGAGCTCGGCCAAGCATGCCGTCTCGGACTGGATGGACATCGAGAAGGAGCGCGGTATCTCCGTTACTTCCTCGGTGTTGCAGTTCACCTACAACGGCGCCTGCGTCAACATCCTCGATACCCCCGGCCACCAGGACTTCTCGGAGGATACCTACCGTACCCTTATGGCCGCCGACGCCGCGGTCATGGTCATCGACGGCGCCAAGGGCGTCGAGGCCCAGACCAAAAAGCTCTTTAAGGTCTGTACGCTGCGTCACATTCCCATCTTCACCTTTGTGAACAAGCTCGACCACGAGGCTCGCGATCCGTTTGAGCTCATGGAAGAGATCGAGAACGTCCTGGGTATCAATACGTATCCCATGAACTGGCCGATTGGCTCTGGCCGCAACTTCCGTGGCGTCTTTGATCGACAGACGCGCCACGTGATCGCCTTCGAGGGCGATGGCCACGCCAACGCCACCAAGAAGGTCGCTGAGGTCGAGGCCGAGCTGGGCGATCCTTCCATGGACGAGCTTATCGGCGAGGAGAACCATAAGAACCTGATGGACGACATCGAGCTGCTCGATGGTGCCGGCGACGAGCTCGACTTGGATGCTGTGGCCTGCGGCAAGCTGAGCCCGGCGTTCTTTGGCTCGGCGCTCACCAACTTTGGCGTGGAGCCCTTCCTCAAGGAGTTCCTGCGTCTGGCCCCGACGCCGCGCGCCTATACCGATACGCTCACCAGCGAGCCTGTCGATCCCTGCCGCGACGACTTTAGCGGCTTTGTGTTTAAGATCCAGGCCAATATGGACAAGAACCACCGCGACCGCATCGCCTTTGTGCGTATTTGCTCGGGCAAGTTCGAGCGCGGCATGGACGCCTTCCACGTGCAGGGCAACCGCAAGCTCAAGCTTGCCACGGGCACGTCGATGATGGCCGATGACCGTGCCATCGTGGACGAGGCGTACGCGGGCGATATCGTGGGCCTGTTCGATCCGGGTATCTTTAGCATCGGCGACACCGTGTGCTCCGGCAAGCATCACGTGCAGTACCCGCAGATCCCGACGTTCGCTCCCGAGATGTTCGCCCGCATCACGCAGGTCGATACGCTCAAGCGCAAACAGTTCGTGAAGGGCATGGAGGAGCTTGCCCAGGAGGGCGCCATCCAGATCTTCCGCGAGCTGGGCGCCGGCATGGAGAGCGTCATCGTGGGCGTGGTCGGCGTACTGCAGTTTGAGGTGCTCGAGCGCCGTCTCAAGGCCGAGTACCGTGTTGAGGTTCGTCGCCAGCCGCTGCCCTATACGGACATTCGTTGGATCCAGAATGACCCCGATACCATTGATATCCCGGCTCTTTCGCTCACGCGCGACACGCTGCGCGTCGAGGACATGCGCGGCGGTAAGCTGCTGCTGTTCACGAGCCCGTGGAACGTGGATTGGGCAACTGACCACAACCCCGACCTTATCCTGTCGGAGTTTGGCAACGTGGCCTTTTAACGCATCGGCGTGGTGGCCCTGCGGGGCTGCCGCGCCGATTGCTTGCCTGATGCCGTGTGAGCGGCTATCATACCCACCGTCGTCTCAAGACCGGGGCGTCCGAGCAGTTCGGGTCCGATATCCTGCTCGTTAAACCTAAAACCAAAGGAGTACATAATGATCAAGAAGGTCATGGAGGACTATAAAGTCCTGTTGCGGAGCATTCCCGCGGCAACGGTTTCGCTGTTTTTCGTGAGCGTCATCATGATGAACCTGCTGGCCAACAAAGAGCTTATCAGCCTGCCGTATCTGGCACTTGACTGCGGCTTTGTGGTGAGCTGGGTTTCTTTTTTGTGCCAGGACATGATCTGCAAGCGCTTTGGCGCCAAGGCATCCATCAAAATCTCTATCCTCGCGCTGCTGGTCAACCTGGCCGTGAGCCTGTGCTTTTGGGCATGCTCGCTCACGCCCGGCATGTGGGGCGCCTACTACGACACGGGCATGATCGAGGTCAACACCGCCCTTAACGCCACCATCGGCGGCACCTGGTACGTGGTGTTGGGCTCTTCGCTGGCAATGCTCGTTTCTGCCGTGGTTAACTCCACGCTCAACCAGTCGCTCGGCCGTATGCTCAAAAAGAATAACTTTGCGAGCTTCGCCTTCCGCTCCTATGTGTCTACGGGCGTTGGCCAGTTTATCGACAACCTGGTCTTTGCCATTGTGGTGAGCCACACGTTCTTTGGTTGGACCTGGGTGCAGGTCCTTATGTGCTCGCTGACGGGTGCCGTCGCCGAGCTGCTGTGCGAAGTCTTCCTGAGCCCCGTGGGCTACAAGGTCGTGCGCGGCTGGGAGCGCGAGAATGTGGGCTCCGAGTACCTCGAGCGCCACGCAACCGCCTAAGGAGCAAGTATGCGAGTTTTGATCACGGGTGCTTCGGGCGGTATCGGAGCCGCATGCGTGCAGCGCTTTTTGGACGAGGGCCACGAGGTCGTGGGCTTTGATCTGCTGCCGGCGGCAATCGAACACGAGCGCTACCGCCATCTGATCGTTGATGTCCGCGAACCGGGCTCGTTTCCAGGCGACCTTGAACCCCAAGTGATCGTGAACGTTGCCGGTACGCAGGATTCGGCCGACGATATCGCCGCCAACCTGTGTGGCACCATCAACGTGACCGAGCGCTACGCTTTTGTGGGGGAGGGGCTTGTCGCCAAGCCGGCGCCGGCTATCAAATCCGTGGTCAATGTGGGGTCGGCGAGTGGGCATACGGGATCGGAGTTTCCCGCCTATGCCGCCAGCAAGGGCGGCGTTATCGCCTACACCAAGAACCTTGCAAACCGCCTGGCACCGCAGGCCATCGCCAACAGTGTGGACCCGGGCGGCGTTATCACGCCGCTCAACCGTTGCGTGATGGAAGACGAGCGCCTGTGGAATCAGATTATGGAGCTCACGCCGCTTAAGCGCTGGGCCACCGCCCAAGAGATTGCCGAGTGGATCTACTTTGTGGGCGTGACCAACCGGTTTATGACCGGGCAGAGCCTGCTGATCGATGGCGGCGAGGCCGGCCGTACCCAGTTTATCTGGCCCGAGTAGCAAAATGCGCCCGATGGCAAGATTGCCGTCGGGCGCGTTTTTGATGTATCGATTTTTAGTCGAGGCAAGTCCAGTTGACGGGGGTCGAGCCGTGCTGTTCGAGTAACCGATTGGCAGCGGAGAAGGGGCGTGATCCCATAAAGGCGGGGAGTACTGCCGTGGCACGGTTGGCCGAAAGCGGCGAGGGGTGCGTGGAGGCCAGGCAGAACTTGCCGGTTGCCTTGCCCGCACCAGTTGCGACGAGCTTGCCTTCGACCATCTGCTGGGCAAAGCGGCCCCATGCCAAAAAGACTACCGGTTGGGGCAGCTGGCAGCAGCGTTCAATAACGTAGTCGGTGAGCGTGCTCCAGCCCAGTTTGGCGTGCGAGTTCGCGGCGTGCTCGCGCACGGTGAGCGTGGTGTTGAGGAGCAGGACGCCCTGTTGTGCCCATGGGGTTAGGTCTCCCGTGGCGGGAATGGGGCAACCCAGATCGGCTTTGAGCTCCTTATAGATGTTGCGCAGGCTCGGCGGCAACTTGGTTTGCGTCGCGGGGACCGAGAACGACAGCCCCATGGCCTGGTTGGGTCCGTGATAGGGGTCTTGACCCAAGATGACAACCTTGACCTGGTCGGCCGGCGTGTAGGCGAGGGCATTGAGGATGTCGTCTTGTGCCGGGTAGATAGTCTGCTCGGCACGCAAAAGGGCGATGCGCTCGAGCAGCTGGTTCGTAGTGTCACGTATCAGCTGTGGCGCATCGCCCAACCAAGTTGCTATGTTGCGGTCGCGAGTTGCGGTGTCCATGGGGCTCCTTTATGGCAGATACTCTGTTGGCATCTATTGTAAAGGCGCACCGGTTGCCTTTACGCCACGGCTGTATGAAGAGTGGGGTCTACGAGACGTGCTCGGGCGCTCCTGCCATGCGAGCTTGTCCATGTGCGCGGAGGCGCGGAAGCTCGACGGTTGCCACCATGACGCCGGTTAGGATGAGGGCGGCGCCAAAGAAGGCGATGGGGCTCAGGACCTCGCCAACCAGGAAGAACGAAAAGACAGCGGAGCAGACCGGCTCAAGCGAGAAGGCGAAGCCGGTGGTCTCGGCGGGCACGTGGGGCTGCACGAGCGTCTGGGTGATAAAGCCATAGGCAGAGCAGATGAGTGCGAGGGCAACGACAACGACGATCTCGCTGGGCGTACTGGGAAGTGTGAAACCGCCAAAGACGCATGCGGCGATGCCCGAGAACAAGCCGCCGAAGCCCAGCTGCCAAACGCCCAGAGCAAGCGGGTCGACATCTTCGACAAAGCGCTTCGCCACAATGATGTGGCCGGCATAGACAAAAGCGGAGAGCAGCATGATGATCGCGCCGGGATTCAGGCTGGTAAAGTCGGCGCCCGAGAGCAACAACATACCGCAGGTGACGATGGCGGTGCCGACGAGCACTTTGCGCTCGGGGGCGCGACGCAGCAGGGCGGCGTTGGCAAACGGCACGATCACGACCGTCAGGCTCTGCAAAAAGCCGGCGGTGGAGGCGGAGGTGAGGCTGGAGCCCAGGCACATGCAGGTGAGCTCGGTTGCCATAATGGCGCCGATGATGGCGGCACGGACCATAAGGTCGCGGTTGATGCGCAACGCGTGCTTGTGGAAGAGCAGCAGGCAGACCACAAAGGCGATGATGCAGCGTAGCGCGACGATGCTCGTGGCGTTCATGCTGTCCATACCGATCTTCATGAGGGGATACGAAAAGCCCCATGCGACGGGAACGGAAAATGAGAGCGCGATTGCTTTTTTGCGATCCATGGGACTCCTTTTGTTACAGAACGGTTTCGCAAAAAGGATTCTGCTCCCAGATGTGGATGTAGTAAAGCGAATGTATCTTCAGTATGATTAAGAAATGCTAATGTTGGTGGGAAAAGCCCTGACAAAACGTTTTACAGCTACACCGATGTGGAGGCACGATGGCATCGCGGTATCAGATTGTTTGTATGGTGGTCGATCGCGGCAGTCTGAAACGTGCGGCGGACGAGCTGGGCTATACGCAAAGCGCGGTGAGCCAGGCCGTCAAGGCGCTCGAGCGCGAGCTGGGCACCACGCTTATCGAGCGTGGTAAGCAGGGCGTTTCGCTTACGCGCGACGGTAAACAATATCTGCCGTACCTGCGCCAGATTGTGACCGCCGAGGTCGAGCTCGAGGGCAAGCGCCAAGAGCTGCTGGGGCTTTCGTCGACCGATATTCGCATCGCGACGTTTACTAACGTGAGTCGTACCGTGCTGCCGCGTGTGATCCGCGACTTTGGTGCGCTGCACCCGGGCGTACGCTTCACCCTCAAACAGGGCGATTACACGCGCAACGCTCAATGGGTGCACGATGGCGTGGTTGATTTTTGCTTTACGGCGCGCGGATTTACCGCTGGGCTCGAGAAGCGCGTGGTCTATCACGACGAGTTGGTGGCATTGTTGCCGGCTGCGCATCCGCTGGCGGCAAAGGAAAAGGTGACGCTCGCCGACCTGGCGTCCGAGCCGTTTGTACTGTTGGATGAGGGCGAACAGAGTCTGGTGCTCGATGCATTCGCGGCGCATGGGCTGTCGCCGCACGTGACGAGCGAGGTGACCGACGACTACACCATCATGGCGATGGTGGAGGAGGGCCTGGGCGTGAGCATGCTCTACCGTCGTACTGTGGAGGGCATGCGGGCCGATATTCGCGTGCGGCCCATCGTGCATGCCCCCTCGCGCGACGTGGTGGCCGCCTGGCGCAGCTGGGACACCATGCCCATCGCCACGAGGCGCTTTATCGATTATATGAGCTCGCATATTGTCAATTAATGACTGGCGTGGCGTTGAGTGCGGCGTTTAGCGGGCTGTCGCTTTGGCTTGGGTGGCGCGATAGGTGCGTGCCGGGTGGCAAAGTAGCACCGCTACGACCATAAAGAACGCCGTGGTGCCCAGGCTGATGGGGTAGACCATCATGATGTTCGCAAAGGTGCGGAAGTGCGGGAACACGCAGAACACCCAATAGAAGCGGATGCCGCAGACGCAGATCATGGTGATGAGGGCGGGCGTGAGCGAGATACCAAAGCCGCGCAGGTAGCCTGACATGTTTTCGTAGAACATGCTAAAGGCGTACGCCGGGAAGATCGAGCACACGCGGATATAGCCAATCGAGACGATGTTGGGATCGCTGTTGAACAGCGATAGGATCTCGCGCCCCAGACCGACAATAACGATAATCGTGGTGAGTGCAACGATACCGCCTTCAACCAGGCAGACCTTGAGCGTTTTGGTGCAGCGGTCGATCTGGCGGGCACCGTGGTTTTGTCCCACAAAGGTGGTGCAAGCTTGGCTAAAACTGTTGAGCAGGTTGTAGCATACGTACTCCAGGCTCATGGCGGCGCTCGATGCCGCCATGACCTCGGTGCCCAGGCTGTTGATGGCGGATTGGATGATGATGTTGGCGACGGCAAAGACGGCGCTCTGGATGCCGGCGGGCAGGCCGATTTTGACGATGCGCTTGAGGGCGACGGGGTCGATAGCCAGGTCGCGCGGGGTGACGCGGACGACGGAGTCGGTCTTGAGCAGGCGGATAAAGAGTGTAGCGGCGCTGACGGTGTAGGCGATGGCGGTGGCGATGGCGACGCCCGCGACGCCCCAGTGGAGTACGGGGACAAAGATGAGGTCCAGGCCAATGTTGAGGACGGTGGACACGGCAAGCGCCTGCAGCGGCATGCGGGTGATGCCGACGGAGCGGAAGATCGCGGCCTCAAAGTTGTAAAGCAAGATTGAGGGCATGCTGAGCAAAAAGACGCGTAGATAGAGTGAGGCGAGCGGCATGGTCTCGGCGGGAACGTTGAGCGCGGCGAGCATGGGCTCGGCAAAGATCTCGCCCAGCGCGATGACGACAAATCCCACAAGTGCCATTAAAATCGAGGTATGGACGGCGCGTTTGACCATGTTCTGATCATTGCGGCCGATAGCGTTGGCGATGACCACGTTGGAGCCAAGCGACATGCCAATAAACAGGTTGAGCATAAGACTGGTAAGCGGAACATTGGAGCCGACCGCCGCCATGGCGAGGGTTCCCTGGTCGCCCGAGAAGTTACCGATGATGACCGTGGCGATGAGGTTCGACAGCTGCTCCAAGATGCTCGTCGCGGCCACGGGGAAGGCGAACAGGGGAATATTGCGCCACAGCGAGCCGGTGGTCATGTCAATGTGCTTAGATACGGTGTCAGCCATACGCTCTCAATCTCTAATATGCTCTTTCGTGCTTATTTGCGCAGATGATGATACTCCTAATCGACTAGTCGTTGGGGACGTTCTTAAACGACTAGTCATTTAAGAACGTCCCCAATGACTAGGTGGGGAAGGCGTGCGACAATGGTGAACGTTGTGTTGTTCGCGCTAAGGAGTTGCCATGTTGTTGTGTCCCGTTTGCCATGAGCCGTTGGTGGACGATGAGCGCGGTGCTGCGTGCGCGGGCGGACACCGGTTTGACCGTGCTCGCGAGGGCTATCTATATCTGCTGCGCTCGTCCAAGAGCGGCGACTCCATGGGCGATCCCAAATCGCAGGCACGCAGCCGTCGCGACTTTCTAAACCGCGGTTACTATGCGCCGTTGCGCGATGCGATGGTCGAGCTGGTGCGCGAACGAGCTCAGCGGTGCGCGGCTACGTCGGACAAGCCGCTGGCCTTGCTCGACATTTGCTGCGGCGAGGGCTATTACACGAGTGCCATGGGCGCGATGCCGGGCGTGGATGCTTACGGGTTCGACTTGGGCAAAGAGATGGTGCGCCTGGCTGCCAAGCGCGGCGATGCGACCTACTTCGTGGCCAACATGAAGGATATCCCCGTGGCCGATGGCGCCTTCGATATGGTGACCGAGCTCTTTGCTCCCTTTAACGAGCGCGAGTTTGCCCGCGTGTTGGCGCCCGAGGGCTCGCTCTACACCGTGGTGCCGGGTGCCCGTCATCTGTTTGGGCTCAAGGAGGTACTCTACGACACGCCGTACCTTAACGATGAGAAGCTGCCGAAGACTACCGAGCTCGAGTTGGTCGGAACGCGGCGGGTGTCTGCGAACATTACGCTCCAGACCCAGGCCGACATCGAGGCGGTGTTCCAGATGACGCCATACTACTACCGCACGCGCCCTGCCGACAAAGAGCGCCTGGCAAACTTGGACACGCTCCAAACCGATATAGACTTCATCATCGCCGAGTACCGCCACAGCTAACAACCTACCAAAAAGGGACAGGTTTATTTTGGTAGGTTTTATCTGGGCAAACGTAAAGGGCCGACCGCGGAGATGCGCGATCGGCCCTTTTTATTGGCGTATATACCAGAGTCGCTGAGCGATTGACACGGATGCGGCTTAGCTCAAACGGTCCATGCCCTCTTTCTTGACGCGGTTGGCGAGTACAAAGTAGATAATGCTGACAATCAGGCCGGTAAAATCGGGGATGCTTGAGCCGGTCCCACCCAAGAGGGGCAGGGAGAGGAGCAGACTGATGACCGAACATGCTAGGCAGACGATGGACCAGATCCAGACAACGCCAGCCTTGGCGGGATTATTTGCCGCGCGGATGCCAAAGACAGCGGTCACAATTTCGACGACGCCCAATACGATGACGACGACGCAAGAGACGATCATGGCGCTCGTGATATCGCCTGCCGCGCTGCCTGCAAAGAGCGCTGTAGCACCCATGCCTGCGCTTAGAATGCCGACGACAAAGAAGAGGAACGATAGGATTTTGAGTAATTTACAGGCGTTGCTCATGGCTGGTCCTTTCGAAGTGGACATGACGTATTTGATGCGCACGCATGACGCATGTCGCGAAGCATATTGTAATTCAACAAGGTGCTGTGCACGTTCATCTAATAGTTGAACGCTCCGCTCGCGACAGGGACGGCACTTGCACTGTGCTAGCTTTTTGTTTAACTGGATTAAACTGTGCATTTTTTAGGGGCGAATGGTGAATATCAAGCAGGTCGGCTATTTTGTCGCCGTATTCGAGACGAAGAGTTTTACTGCTGCGGCGCACCAGCGCCACGTGACTGTTCAGGCCATTTCCAAGTCAATTAGCGAGCTCGAGCAGTTTTTTAACGTTCAGTTTTTTGAGCGTGGGAGTAGCGGTGTCAGGCCGACTCAGGCCGGTCGCAGCTTTTATGCCAAGGCTCGCCCCGCCGTCGAAGCATATCGTGAGGTTGAAAACTTTGACCCGTCTGGATGCGACCTGACCGTCTCGTCGGCCTCTGGTCCTCAAGCGATGCCGGAACTCTCGATTGGCCTGTGCGCCCCCGCATTCGATAACGAGGATAAGCTATATAAGGGGCTATCTGCGCTTATCATGCGTGGTGTGCGCGTGCGGGTGAAGTTTTGCACTGTGCATCCCGGAGTTGCCCAGCAGGAGCTCGAGCAGGGCGACCTCGATGCCTTGCTTACGGTGGGTACATATGACAATACCAATGATGACTGCGAGCAGCTGGGAACCCTACCCACGGGTATTTTCGTCGCCGCCGACCATCCGCTCGGCAAGAGGCCCTTTGTGACTGTGGCTGATCTGAGCTCCTATCCGGTGGGACAGTCGACTGCGTTCGATAGCTTTAACAACTCGATTTTTTGGCAGTACAAAAGCCGTGATGTCCTAGGTGAGACGCGCGTTATCGATAGCCCCGCTCAAGTTGGGGCGTTTTTGGCGGCCGAGCGCGGCTATTTCTTAAATGCCATTCTTCCCGTTCCCGGTCAGGTCGCTAGTGGGTTTGAGATTGTTCCCATTGTGGGCGAAGGGGCCCTGACGGTTCCGGTGTGTTTAGTTTCCCTTAAAGATGAAAAGTCCCAAGCTTATCACGTCGTAGAGAACTACTTGATTCGCATGGTGGGCTGTACCAACGGGTCTGCTACTCGCTAGCACATCCGTTGACGCGCTTGCCGCTGTCGGCTCGGTTGTCTGGCGTTATGCTGTCGATTATGCCGTGCCGTGGCAATCGAATGAATGCAAAGACTATCCACAGCAAGCCGCCCTCCGTTTCTTGTTTGCTCGAGAAACGGAGGGCGGCTTTCATATACGGTGCTCTGTGCAGGTGGGTCAGATACCCTAGCCCAGGCGCTCCTGGCTTTCCTTTTTAACGCGGTTGGCGAAAACGAAGTACACGGCACTTACGACCACGGCGGTGACATCGGTGGCGCTGGTGCCGACTCCGCCCAAGAAGGGCTCGGAAAGCAGCAGGCTCACAACGGCGCAAACCAGGCAAATGATAGCCCAGACCCAAACGACACCAATCTTGCTGGGGTTATTTGAGGCGCGGATGCCCAGCACGGCAGCGATGATTTCGACGATGCCCATCACGATGACGACAACGCTGTAAACCGAGAGATCACCGCTGGCGTCGCCCGAAGCCGCGGTGAGTGCCAACGCGCCCGCGGCGATGCTAAAAATACCTCCCAATAGATAAATGATGGACATGACCTTTAGGACTTTACGGTTGTTGCTCATGTTCAGTTCCTTTCCCTGGAGCCTTAATGGCACCGTGCGGGTGTTGCCCGGTGCCATGAATTACTGATTGGTAGGTTCGTTACCCAGGTCTTGCGAGGCAAGTTTCTGTTCTTCGCTAAACTCGTCCGCTTCGGCGAGTTCTTCGGCGGTAGCTTCCCTTGGAGCGGCCTCGTCGGCATCGCAATGATCGAAAACGAGTTGATAGGGGGCGATGTCGCGGCGGGAAAGCATGAGCTTTACCTCACGGCGCAAAGAACGCATGACGCTGCCGCGATCGGTCTCCTTGCAGGTGGCGACAACGCGAATGGTCATAGCGGTGCTGCTAAGGTCGACCACGCCCTTGTAGAAGGGGCCATCGATAATGGCGGGAACGCGGTCATGCACGCTTTTGAGCTCGTCTTTAAGCATCTTTTCGACATAGGGTAGAGATTCTCCCACCGGGATGGTGATATCTATGCTGGCGTAAGAATTAAGTTTTGTCATGTTGGTGACATTCGAAATCGAGCTGTTGCGTAGGAGCAGGACATTGCCGTTGCCGTCATTGATCTTTGTGGTTCGCACACCAATCTCCATAACGGTGCCGGTATTGCCGCCAACCGAGATGACGTCTCCAACGCGGAACTCGCCTTCAAAGATAATAAAGAGCCCGCATAAGATATCCGTGATGAGGTCTTTGGCTCCAAAGGAGACGGCGAGCGTGATGATACCTGCCGAGGCTAAAAGCGTTGCGGTATCGACACCCAAAACGCCGAGGCACCAATAGAGCATAGCGATGAGAGTTCCGTATTTTGTCAGGCTCGAGAGAAGTCGGCATATCGTCTCGCCGCGCGCTCCAAGCACATTGGACAACATGCGAAGAAGCGCCTGCGCGATTGCGCACACTGTGAGAGCCACACAGGCGTACATGATCGAAGCGGTGAGCGCGAATATGTTGAGACCGTGCTGCCAGTCGTTGCCCAGGATATAGGTAAATACCGAACGCGGACCAAACAGAGCGTCTTTAAACAAGACGGCCAAAAAGACGATAAACACCGCGATGCCGGTAAACCATTTAAGGACTGTGCCGAGTTTTTGCTCGGGGGTTTTGTCCTCCCATTTAAAGGAGATGTTGAGCCATCGGCTAATGGCGCTTTCGCTGTGTTTGACACGGCCGTCGGACGTCGTGACGGTGATGTTGTGCCGTCTTGTCGCGAAATCGCCTTCGTGCTTCGAACGCTTTTCTTCGACTTTTATGGTGTCGAGCGTCAGCAACGGGTAGATAAGGGCAAAGCAAATGGCGGCGATGATTCCGGTTGCGATTGTGAGCGGAACGCGCTGGTGCATAAAGGAGTCTTCGGGTGCCGCGACGTAAACGTAATAGTCGCCAGTCTCCAAGCAGGAGGCGTAGAGTTTCTGGTTGTCGATGTAGACGAAGTCGCTAAAACCGTCTGCAAGCTGCTCGTCAGTCAGTCCTATTTCGGATGCTTTTTTCCCCAAAAGAAGGTCGTTGGGATGATATGCGACGGTACCGTCTTTTTTCTCGATTGCAAAGGCGAAGCCTCCGGCGCCCGCCTTGATGCCATCGAGTACCGCGTCGATTTTGGTACTCTTGAGCATTTCTTCTAAGCGCATGGGGCGCACGGCAATCTGCACGATTCCGTCTGCAATGCCATCCTGATCGTAGAGTGCGACTCCGATGTACTGATATGTCTCGCCGGTGGTTCTGTTGATAGAGAGAGGCTGTATATATTCATCCTTGCCGCCCAAAAGCGAGCGGAACTCGTAAGAGGAGTCACCGTACTTGGTCGAAAGGCTGTAGGATCGCTGCGACGTGCTCGAGCTCGTCATATTGCCGTCGCCGTCGTAGAGATAAATTGACTCGATGTTGAGCGTGTTTGCCATGCTGTGCAGGTCGGCTCGCGTGGCGAGCTCTGGATTGTGCTCAACGATGTAGGCGATAATGTGGCAGGCGGTGGCATAGTGCTCGCTATACTGCCTCGTAAGTTCATCCTCGCGCAGCGCATTATTTTTGAGCGTTTGATCAATCTGCTCTAAGCGCTCCCGATTGACCGTCGCCTGGCTCGAAAGGGCAAAGAGCGTTTGCATATAGAAGGTTACTGCCAAAAGTAAGACGAGTCCTGCAATGGACAAGGCTGTTGCGCGCCTGCCCACGGAGGGGCTAAACCGAAGGCTGCGACCGATCTTGACGTATTCGTGATGGTCGTGGTCGTCATGTTCGTCATCCGCTAGGACAAACAGGTCATAGAGTGCCACGGCGGCGACGACTGCGATGAAGGCAAAGAGGATGACGCCCACGGTGATGTTGCGCGCGGAGGCAGTATCGCTTTCGGGAATGGCGAGAATGTAATAGGTGTCATCGACCAACTTGACGCGACAATACAGGCTTGTGTTTTTGACGGAAGTGATGAATGTCTTGCCGTCTTCAAGATTGCCCACGTCGATGCCGTTGTCGAGTGCATCGGTACCTATCATGTTCTGATCGGGATGGTAGGTGATCAGGTGTGTTTTTGCCGATACGGCGAGGACATATCCGTGACTGCCGAGCGAGATGTTCTTGAGCATGCTTTCGGCCGAGCCGGTGTCCTTGACAAGGGCGTGCAGCTCTTGGGGATTTTGCTCTACGACGACCATGGTGTCGTCATCGATTTTGGCGGCATAGTATCGCATGAGCCAGTCTTGATCGGGAAGATCGACCTCAACTGGATCGGAGGGCTTGCCGGTCTCGAAGCACTGACGTAGCTGGTTGAAGCGGGCGCGGCTAAAATCGGCTTTGGTGTCAACCGCTTTGGCGATGATGGAACCGTCACGTCGGGCAATGAGAACGTTATCGACCTTGAGCAGGTCCTTGAACTCGGCCATTTTGGCATCGGTCGCTTCATAACCGGCATCGTTGGCTGCCATAAATGCGATGCTTGCGGCACGCGTGCGATACAAGTCATCAAATGTTTGGGTGTTGTCTTTTGTTTCCGACTGGGCCGTTTTAACGAGATCGGGGAGTTCGGCGGCAACGCGATCGAATTCTAAAGCGTATTCCTCTTGCGATAGACGCGTTTGCATCGAGGCGAGTAGGAGTCCCATCGCTAACGCGCAGACGGCTACGGCAATGGCAAGCGCCACGGACTTCTTTTTTAGTCGCTTGGACATGGGTGGACTTCCTTAGTTCCATTTCTCGATGAGCGTATCGATTGTTTTGTCTTTGAGCATTGAGCGTACTTCGGCGGCAACCTTGGGTGAAAGCTCAGAGCCCTTCTGCGTTGCGACGGCGTAGCGCTGTGGGTTGATGCCAAAATCGGGCAGGACGGTGCGCTCGTCATCGAGATAGGTTTTGGCAATTGCGCCATCGGTCGCCATGGCGTCGACGTCGCCGGCTTCCAATGCGCGGGAAAGCTCAGCGTAGCTTGCATATTGGCTCAGATGCCATGTGTCGTAGTCAATGTTGCCGCTCTTGGCATCCTGCTGCTGGGGGATGCCGTCCGAAAGCCCCAGTTCCAAAAACTTCGCGGCAAGTTGAGGTGCAGCGTTTGTTCCGGATACCGTGCCAATTGTTCCGCCCTTAAGCTGGGAGAAGGATTGGATGAGCGATGTATTTTCGACAACAAGAATTACCGAGTCGGTGTAATAGGCGGCAGAGAAGTCAAACAGCTTTTTGCGTTCGTCGCTTATCGAGTAGCACGCGATCAGGCAATCGACTTTTTCCGACGAAAGCATTTCTTCGCGTGTCTCGGGCGTTACGGATGTAAACGAACAGCCTCCATAGCCAAGACGGTTTGCCAACTCGTTGGCGAGGTCGATTTCGAATCCGTAGTATTTGCCGTTGTTGGGATTACGCTCGCTAAACCCGACGATATCCGAGCGAACGCCTACGTTCAGCCTGGCCTTGCCGGACATGTCGGAATTACTGTTCGAGCAGGCTGGCAGTACCACAGCTGCCAGTGTGGCTCCGGCTGCCGAGATTGCTAACCGGCAGGCCTTTCGGCGTGTGACTGAATGGTCCATTTGCATTCCTCACGACGAATGTTCAGTCCTTTAATGATACGGACGGGCAAGTATGGAACAGCCGCGAAGCGGTGGGTAAACGCAGGGTTGAGGTGGAGGGCAATCCTGACGGGATTTGGTGCTTTACCGCTAAATAGATGCCCGCATTCTGCAATGGGCGGTGGGTCTTGTCGCATGTGGGACAATAGCGGACGGTTGGGTGCTGGCATAAACGGCGCTCACGTATTCGTTTTGCTTGCTAAGGAGTACCCATGGGCGTCGTCGATCCCTTTTCTGTTGCTCGGGCCGCGGGGCTTGAGCTGACCGGGACGTCCGAGGGGCTCACGCTCACCGACGGCTCGATGGAGCTGCGTGCCGATTTTACCCGCATGCTGCCGCGGCTCAAGCAGGGCCGTCTGCAGCAAGAGTTGTTGGTAAAGGCTGCGCGCGCAAAAGGCGTCGAGTGCCCGTGGGCAATCGATGCCACGGCAGGCTTTGGCGAGGATTCGCTGCTGCTGGCTGCCGCGGGCTTTACCGTCGATCTGTATGAGCAGGACTGCGTGATCGCGGCGCTCCTTCAGGATGCTTTGGAGCGCGCAGCGGATGATCCGGCGCTTGCGGTTGCCGTGGCTCGCATGCGCCTTCATTCGGGCGAGGACAGCATTGCCGGCCTTCGCCATACAGCTGGGCTGATCGAGCGGGACGAGCTTGCAGCTCCCGACGTGGTGTATCTGGACCCCATGTTTCCCGAGCGCACCAAGAGCGCGGCGGTGAAAAAGAAGTTTCAACTCTTGCACCATTTGGAGCAGCCGTGTGCCGATGAGGAAACACTGGTCGAAGCTGCGCTCGCGGTGCACCCGCGCAAGGTCGTTATCAAGCGGCCGGTGAAGGGGCCGCTGCTTGCCGGCGTTAAGCCGAGCTATCAGCTTGCGGGCAAGGCCGTTCGTTACGATGTTTTGGTGCCGCCGCGCCCGTAGCTTGCGTGCGATGGCTGGCGCTCCGTCAATGCTGTGCCGATGCAGTGCCTATTTCCAAGGGTGCGACGTCAGGTGCCATCCACCGCAGTATTCGCATTTGTAGCAGGCCAAACCACGCCGCCCGCGGTTTTCGCAGTCGGCCATAACGGCCTCGGCCTCGGCGCGCGTGTCGTAACGGTTTTTGCGTTCGCACGACTTGTAGCGCCAGGCTTCATCGCGCTCGGCGTCCAGGGCGTCGCGGCGCTCGTCCTCGCGCGCAAACAGGTCGCTCATATCGCCGCCGGTAGCAGCGCCCAAAAACTCGCTTTTGGCCTTTGACCAGGCGGCTCGCTTTTTGCTTCCCATCTGCTTCGCGCCCCTCTTCAAACGCTGGTATCATTGCTCAATCAAAGTGATACCAATAAACGTGAGGCCGCCGCGTGATGATCAGAAAAACCCTCGATACCGACATTCCCGCCGTCATGGCCATCTATGACGCGGCCCGCGCCTTTATGCGCACGCATGGCAACGCCACGCAGTGGCCCGAGGGCACGCCTTCGGCCGAGCAACTGGCTGCCGATATTGCCGCTGGTGGTAGTTACGTGTGTGAAGTCGCCGGTCGCGTGGTTGCGACGTTTGCCTTTTTACCGGGTCCGGACGAGTGCTATGACGTAATTGAGGATGGTCAATGGCGTGGCGACACTCCGTACGCCGTGCTGCACCGTGTGGCGTCCGACGGCAACGTGCGCGGTATCGCGGCTGCGATGTTTGCCTTTGCCAAGGAACGTATCGACCATCTGCGTATCGACACGCACCAAGATAACCTGCCTATGCAGGGCGCCATCGCCAAGGCCGGGTTTAAGCGCGCCGGTATCGTATATGTGTCGGACGGTACGCCGCGCGTCGCGTTTGATTGGCTGCGCGAGGCATAAAGGCCGAGTCACATACCAGCGTTTCACCGAAATGAAAATGGCCCCGAGTGGGGCCATTTTTGGTAAAACGCGTTGTTGTGGGGCTCGCGTTGTTATCGCCCCAGATGAGCCCGGGCAGACAAAATGGGGAGGTGCCGGCTTTCGCAAGGCGCGAACCTACGAAAATCGCCGCGCGGCAACGCGGGGCGATGAGCTCGGTCGGGGGATAGGGCCCGTTTCGCCCGCCGGCCCGTAAATTGTATCATCCAGTGTGGAGCGTGAACGCCCGTTGCCGCGTGCGATGGGCTCGTAATAAGAGGAGAGCCATGTCGAAGCAAGCGGTCGTTGGAATCTTGGCGCATGTCGATGCCGGCAAGACCACGTTGGCCGAGGCCATGCTGTTCAACGCGGGTCGCATTCGCAAGCGCGGCCGCGTGGACGATGGCGATTCGCATTTGGATACGAACGAGATCGAGCGCGAGCGTGGCATTACGATTTTCTCGTCGCAGGCCGTGCTCGACCACGGTGATACCCACGTCATGCTCGTGGATGCGCCCGGTCACGTCGATTTTTCGGCCGAGGCTGAGCGCACGTTGCGCGCCCTGGACTGCGCGATTTTGGTTGTGGGTGCCAACGATGGCGTGCAGGGGCATACCGAAACCCTGTGGCGCCTGCTTGCGCGCTATGACATCCCGACGTTCATCTTTATCAACAAAATCGATTTGGAGAATCCCGGCCGCGATGTTTTGCTGGCACAGCTCGGGCAGCGTCTTTCCGAAGGCTGCCTAGACGCCAGCGAACTGCTGGCGGGCGGCGCCGTTCGGGAGGACGCTGCTGCGTTGGACGAGGCGGCGCTCGAGGAGTTTCTCGATGCGGGTGAGCTTTCTGTCGCAACGCTGTCGCGCATGGTTGCCGAGCGCAAGCTCT
>CAJLVJ010000012.1 GCA_905210085.1 uncultured Collinsella sp.
CTGCTTGGTGGAGCTTGGTAGGGCGTCTTTGCCGGTTGCAGGTGAGGCAACGGGCGGTGTCGCCTCGGCGGGTTGCGTTGAGGCGGAGGGAGGCGTCGTCTCGGTCGGTTTCGTTATCTCGGGCGAGGTGGCCTTGTCTGCCGCGGCCTTTGCCTCTTCGTATGCCTTGCAGGCGTCGTCATAGGCCGCTTGCGCCTTTTCCAAATCGCCGAGGAGCGCATTTCGCTTGGCTATGTCCTCGTCGATGTGGGCTTTAGCTTCCTTTGCCTCACTTTCGAAATTCTGAACCTGTTTTTCCTGGCTTTCGAGCCGGCGTTGGTAGCGGTGAAGATCATCTTCACAAGATTCTTCTCGCCTTTCTGCCGTCATGATCTCCATGCGCAACTGCTTAATATGCTCCTTAATAGCTGTGCTGGGCTCCTCGCCGCCGAGTGCTTCAAGTGCCTTATCTAATTCTGCCTGAAGGCCGCTTGTCCGGTTGTGGGCCTCATCGTATTTGGCTTGGGCTGCATCGACGTTCGCTTGCATGGCGGGAAGGGGTTCCCTCCGTTTGGCGGCTTCCGCCACCACCATGTCGTAGAGTTCTTGAAATGCGGCAATGTCATCATCGATTTCCGCAATTTTCTCGGGACTTGCGGCGTCTTTTGCGGCCTCGAGGGTTTTGAGCGCTTCCTGCATGGCTGCATACGCTTTTTCTTTTGCGGCGGCCGCGTCTTCCGTCTGCAAGGCAACTGCACCGGTGGGGGCGCTGGTTTCTGCCGCGATCGCCGTTACGGGGGCGATTCCCGCGACAAGTGCCGCGGAAAGGGCGATGCCCACAGTTGCTCGTCTTGCTCTTCTTGCGAGAATGTCGTTCATCTCGGCACCTCATTTCAAGGGTCGGCGACTAACTTGGTAGCACTAATGTAAGTATATCAGGCGGTTTGCCCGCCATTGATCGGGCGTGCGCGTATGCCCCTTGATTAACAGCCATTAAATCTATCCCTTAAGGAACGCGGCTTGCTGGTGTTGTCTGGGCATTGATGGCTGCGTGGTTCAAGAGACGGCGGCATTACCATTTGTTTTTTCAAGTAAAGAGGTCCGTTTCCCTGGGTTGGGGAAACGGGCCTCTTTTTGTCTCTTGGCTTGTGGATTGGCAAAGACAATAACCGCTGGCAGCTATTTTGAGTTCTTGATGCGGCGTGTGGCTGTGGCGGTTATTCCGAGTCCCATGGCGGCGATTCCTGCGAGTGCTATTGCGCTCGGTGCTGTGTCGCCCGTGTTCGCGAGCTTGCCGGCGGTCGTATTTGCTTGCTTGCCACTGCTCGAGTTCGCCTGCTTGGTGGAGCTTGGTAGGGCGTCTTTGCCGGTTGCAGGTGAGGCAACGGGCTGTGTTGCCTCGGCTGGTTGCGCCGAGTTGGAGGGAGGCGTCGTCTCGGTCGGTTTCGTTATCTCGGGCGAGGTGACCTTGTCTGCCGCGGCTTTCGCCTCTTCGTATGCCTTGCAGGCGTCGTCATAGGCCGCTTGCGCTTTTTTCAAATTGTCGAGGAGCGCATCTCGCCAGGCTGTGAACTGGTCGATATTGGCTTTATATTTCTCTACAGCACGTTCACAGTTATTAACTCGGCTTTCCTGATTTCTGAGGCGGTACTGGAACTCGCGGAGCTCCTCTTCGCAATGGCCTACTTGCGCTTTTGCCGTTACGATCTCACTGTGCAACTGCTTTATTTGCTGTTTAACAGTTTCGACAAACTCCTCGTAGCCGAGTGCTTCGAGTGTCTTAAGCATCTCAAGTTTCTTGTCTAATTCTGCCTGGAGCTCGCTTACCCGGTTGATGGCCCCGTCGTATTTGGCTTGGGCTGCATCGATGTCCGCTTGCATGGTGGGAAGGAGTTCCCTCTCTTCGGCGGCTTGCGCCGCCATCTTTTCGCGGTACTCTTGAAAACGGGCAATGTCATCATTGAATCTCGCAATTTTCTCGGGACTTGCGGCGTTTTTTGCGGCCTCGAGTTTTTTGAGCGCTTCCTGCATGGCTGCATACGCTTTTTCTTTTGCGGCGGCCGCATCTTCTGTCTGCGGGGCGCCCGAATTGCCGTTAGCGGCGCTCGTCTGCGAAACGGCCGCACCGGTGGGGGAACTGGTTTCTGCCGCGATCGCCGCTACGGGGGCGATTCCCGCGACAAGTGCCGCGGAAAGGGCGATGCCCACAGTTGCTCGTCTTGCTCTTCTTGCGAGAATGTCGTTCATCTCGGCACCTCATTTCAAGGGTCGGCGACTAACTTGGTAGCACTAATGTAAATATACCATGCTAGTTGACCCGACACTGGCTGGGTGTGCGCGTATACCCCTCCCCTGAAAACTGAATCCCGTTAGAAATGACGAGTTGTTTACGCTTCTTTTGGGGTGGCGGTACTATCATGGTTCGAATTGAATGTGGATGATGATAGGGGAGCGCCTATACATGATTGAGCTGCTCAGGCGTTTTGGTGGTAAGTTTCGCCGGTATATGGTGATTGGCCCTGCGTGCAAGTTGATCGAAGTAATCTTTGACCTTCTTACGCCGCTGGTGATTGCCCAGATGATCGACAAGGGCATTGGAGCGCACGACGTGAACGCCGTTATCCACTACGGCATGGTGCTCGCCGCCATGGCCGTGATTGGCATCTCGTTTACGCTCGTCTGCCAAAAGATGGCGGCGCTCACCTCGCAGGGCATGGGCACTGACATTCGCGGCGCACTCTACCAGCACATCAACAAGCTGAGCTATGCTGAGCTCGATCGCTTTGGCACGCCGTCGCTCATCACGCGCATTACCAACGACATCAACCAGGTGCAGCTCGCCGTGGCGCTGGGCGTGCGTATGCTCATCCGCTGGCCTTTCCTGGCGGTGGGCTCCATGGTCGCGGCCCTTGCCATCGACCTTAAGCTCGGCGTGATCTTTTTGATTTGCACGCCCGCCATCGGCTTGGTGTTCTGGTTTGTCATGGCGCGCTGCATCCCGTACTACAAGCAGCTGCAGGCAAAGCTCGACCGCATCGCGCTCATTTGCCGCGAGGGGCTTTCGGGCGCCCGTGTGATTCGCGCCTTTGTACGCGAAGATCACGAGCGCGAGCGCTTTGCCCAAGCCGCCGATGACCAGGCCCATACCGCCATTGCGGTGGGTAAGCTCTCGTCGGTCCTTAACCCCGTCACATTCTTGGTGATGAACCTGGGCGTGTGCGCCATCCTATGGGTGGGCGGCATCCAGGTCAACGTGGGCGAGCTTACGCAGGGCCAGGTCATGGCGTTTGTGAACTACATGACGCAGACGCTCACCTCCATCGTGTACGTCGCCAACCTGGTCGTGGTCTTTACCAAGGCGAGCGCCAGCGCGTCGCGCATCAATGAGGTGCTCAATTGCGAGCCGAGCATCACCGACGAGAACAACGAACCGGTCGCACTGCCCGAGCCGGGCAATGTCGCTCCAGTCCCCGCGCTGAGCTTGAGCCATGCGAGCTTTTCGTTTGGCGCGGGCGCGGCAAATGCCGTGAGCGATGTGACCCTGGAATTGCCGATGGGCAAAACGCTCGGCATTATCGGTGGCACGGGTAGCGGCAAGTCCACACTCGTCTCGCTTATCCCGCGCCTGTACGATGCGAGCACCGGCAGCGTGAGCGTGATGGGTGCCGACGTGCGCACCTGGCCGCTCGACCAGCTGCGCCGTGTGGTCGCGACCGTTCCGCAGCGCGCGTCGCTGGTGAGCGGCACCATCCGCAGCAACCTGACCTGGCGCGATGAGGCGGCAACCGACGAGGAACTCTGGGCGGCGCTCGACATGGCGCAGGCGAGCGAGTTCGTGCGCAACAAGCCGCAGGGGCTCGATGCCCCGGTCGAGGCGGGCGGTAAGAACTTCAGCGGTGGCCAACGCCAGCGCCTGACCATCGCGCGCGCCCTGGTGGGCTCGCCTCAGATATTGATCATGGACGATTCCGCCTCGGCGCTCGACTTTAAGACCGACGCGGCGCTTCGCCATGCCATCCGCGAGCGCAGTGTGCGCGGTGCCGCCGAGGGCGGGCTGCCGCTCACGACCGTCATCGTGAGCCAACGTGTCTCGACCGTTCGCGATGCCGACATGATCTGCGTACTCGACCACGGCTCGGTTGCGGGCCTGGGCACGCATGACGAGCTGTACGCGACCTGCCAGCTCTATCGCGAGATTTGTCAGTCGCAGCTGCGCCGCGAGGAGCTCGAGGGCCAGCAGGGGAGCACGACGCCCGCGTCCGCTCCGACCGCCCCCGCATCCGTCTGCGCAAAGGAGGGATGCTAAATGAATCCGTACACTTCCTCCGGTTCGGTCGCCACGATGACGGCCAACGTGTCCGGTAACGATAACCTCAACGACCTGGGCGACGGTCCGCGCCAGCCCGGCGATCCCGAGCGCTATCCCGTGGGTGCGGTGACCCGCCGCTTGCTGGGCTACGTTCGTCCGCATCGCATTTCGTTTGTTGCGTCGTTTGTGAGCGCCGCCATCTCCGTGATTCTGCAGCTCTACACGCCCATCCTCATCGGCGAGGGCATCGACCTGATCGTTGCCGCCGGGCAGGTGGACTTTGACGCACTGCTGCCGCTCGTTACCAAGCTCGCGATTGTCGTCGTAGGTGCTGCGGCCTTCCAGTGGCTACAGGGCTACTGCGTCAACCGCCTGTCCTACGAGACGGTGCGCGACATGCGCGTGGAGGCGAGCGACAAGCTCAGCCGTATGCCGCTCAGCTTTATCGACAGCCATGCCCACGGCGACCTTATGAGCCGCGTGGTCAACGACGTGGATCAGGTGGGTGACGGCCTGCTGCAGGGTTTTACCCAGCTTTTCACCGGCGTTATCACCATCGTGGGCACGCTCGCGTTTATGCTCTCCATTAACCTGACCATGACGCTCGTGGTGGTGCTCGTCACGCCGCTTTCCATCTTTGCTGCCGGTGCTATTGCCAAGCTCTCCAACAAGAGCTTTACGGCTCAGCAGCGCATTCAAGGGCAGCTCGGTGGTCATATCGAGGAGTATGTGGGCGAGCAAAAGCTTGTCGACGCCTTTGCCTATGGCCCCAACGCTCAGCAGCGCTTCGATGCCCTCAATGCCGAGCTCTACACCGCGGGCGAGTGCGCGCAGTTTATGGGTTCGCTCTCCAACCCCGGTACGCGTTTTATCAATAACATCATCTATGCCGTGGTCGCTGTGATCGGCTGCGTGGGCGTGATCACGGGCGTGCCCGCGGCGCTTACGGTGGGCGGCGTGCAGATCTTCCTGTCCTACGCCAACCAGTACACCAAGCCGTTCAACGAGGTCACCAACGTCATTACGCAGATCCAGACCGCGTACGCCTCGGCGCGCCGCATGTTTGCGCTGCTCGATGCGCGCGAGCAGGAGCCCGACGCGTCGGACGCTGTAGAGCTTGTCGCCCCGCAGGGCGAGGTGACTTTTGAACACGTGGACTTTAGCTACGTGCCCGACCGCAAGCTGCTGCAGGATATCTGCATCGATGCCAAGCCCGGTATGCGCTTTGCCCTGGTCGGTCCTACGGGCTGTGGCAAGACGACGCTCATCAATTTGCTACTGCGTTTTTACGATATCGATGCCGGTCGCATTGCGGTCGATGGCCGTTCCTCGCGTGACTACACGCGCGCAAGCCTGCGCCGCGCCTTTGGCATGGTGCTGCAGGACACTTGGCTGTTCGAGGGCACGGTGGCGGAAAACATCGCCTACGGTTGTCCCGATGCCACGCGCGAACAGGTTGTCGAGGCGGCCAAGCGCGCGCACGCGCACAAGTTTATCGTGCAGCTGCCAGGCGGCTACGATACGGTGATCGGCGAGGACGGCGGCACGTTTAGCCAGGGTCAAAAACAGCTGCTGTGCATCGCACGCGTTATGCTCACCGACCCGGCGATTTTGCTGCTGGACGAGGCGACCTCGAGCATCGATACCCGCACCGAGCTGCAGGTGCAGGCGGCATTCGATGAGCTCATGGCTGGCCGCACAAGCTTTGTCGTGGCGCATCGCCTGAGCACCATCCGCAACGCCGACTGCATTTTGGTGATGCGCGACGGCCAGATTATCGAGCGCGGCACGCACGACGAGCTGCTAGCGGCAGGCGGCTTCTACGCCGAACTCTACCGCAGCCAATTCGCCCAGTAAGCAAGCCCGTGGGGCAAATTAATCAATCGACAGACGGTGGTTTACATCTGTCACGTTAGTACTAAGATATTCATCTAATAAATTGCATTAGTGGCTTTAGTTTTGGGGGAAACGAGGCAACGTGACTATGACGTGCTCTTTGGTGGTTAACAGCAAGAGCGGTAATACCAGGATGGTTTCGGGCGCGATCAAGCGCGCTCTGCAGGCTGTGGGCGTTGAGTTTGTCCATGCCGCGGCGTTGAGCGACGATGCGGATGCAGATCAGGTTGCGCTCGAGGCGCAGGGCGCCTGCGCGGCCGATACGGTGCTCGTCGGTTTTTGGTGCGACAAGGGCGCATGCACGCCTTCGGTCGCGACGTTGCTCTCCACCTTGCACGGCAAGCGCGTCTTCCTGTTTGGCACCTGCGGTTTTGGCGCCGACCAGAGCTATTACCAGCAGATTATTGATCGCGTAACTTCTAATTTGGCTGGGGATGCCGAGCTGGCGGGCTGGGCGATGTGCCAGGGCAAGATGGGCCCCGCGGTTAAGCAGCGCTACGAGGCCATGCTCGAGCAAGATCCCGACAATGTCCGCTTTAAGATGCTGCTCGATAACTGGGTCGCCGCAAAGGATCACCCCACCAAGGAAGATCTGGACAACATGGCTGCAGCCGCCAAAAAGGCCGTGCTGGGGGAGTAGCTCCCATCGCTGACGGCGGTCGGTCCATCTTTCTAAATGAAACGTCCTCCCGGGCGTCGGGGGCACGAAGTTCCCTGTTCTACAGTCCTGCGCAAGACGAAGGCCACATTAAGTGGCCTTCTTTGCGTGCGGAACTCGCGATGAACTTCGTGCCCCGCCGTCCGGGAGGACGCCTCTTTATTGATGGGAGGCCTGATAGGTCGATGGTTCCGTGCCCGGATGCGTCCAAAGTGGGACGGGCTTTCCGGATGGGCAGGCTTTCGAAAAATGCGTCCCGGAATTTGCCTTTGGAATGGGACGTAGTTTCCCGTTGAGGTGCTTTGCGGAAAGTGCATCCCACTCTGGGCGGTCGAAGTGGGACACACTTTCCCAAAGGCGCTCCAACGGGAAATTGCGTCCCATTATTCGGTCAAGAAACGGGATGCATTTTCCCAATGAGAGCAAAACCGGAAAATGCATCCCACAATCAGCCCTCAAAGTGGGACGCCGTTTCCCAATGAGGCTCAAGCGGAAAATGCATCCCGGAATTTGCGCTCAAAGTGGGATGCGGTTTCCGGTTGAGGGCCTAAGAGGAAAATGCGTCCCAGAATCGACGCTTGAAATGGGATGTAGTTTCCCGATGAGGCACTCGACGGAAAATACATCCCAGAAATGGCCTTTGAGCTGGGATAAGATTTCCGCGGCATCTCGGATTCTCAAAAATGAGACACGCCGTTGGCGAAAATGAGACACGTGATATCGGGCATCGGATGTATCATTTGCAAAAATGAGTCCACTCCACTCGAATAAAGCGAGGTCCCTCATGTACGTTCCATACCCCCGTATCCGTAGGCTGTCAAAAATCCCGCTTGTTGGGACGGCGGCGCTTGCTGCGTTGATCGCCACGAGCGTCGCCTGCTTCACGGCCACGCCCCAGGTTGCCCAGGCGGCAGACGCGCCCGCAATCACCGATATGACCGAGCAGGATTATCAAGCCCTGGGTCTGGGCACGAGCGAGGACATTCCGGCCGATACCGTTGGCCCCTATTCCACTGATACCCCCACGACGTTTGCCACGCGCAGCGAGGTCTATATGGCAGCTAACGGTAGCCATGGCAATCGCTACACTCTGCGCGACAAGCTCGAGAACGTCGAGCGCGGTGACATTGGCGGCAGCAGCAAACTCACCGATGGCTATGGAAGTGTGTGGGGCGCCGCAAAGTTCTGGCAAAACGTCAACAACTTCGACACGAACAGCGATCTCTACAAGCATAGCGACTACGGTGGCGGCACCTGGTCGTACCTAAGCAACAATGAGTCCTCAACAGTACTCGCCAACGACAACAACGGTTTCTCGGGCATTCACGCCACGAGTGTTGAGTTCTGCAGCGACGCCAGCACGGGCAAAAAGAGCCGCGTTGCCGAGCTCCGTGCCTACGGCGACAGTTCCTCCACGACGATTGACGGCAAGTCATACGCCGGAAAGGTTGAGCTGGTCCTCTACTCGTTTAGCAACGGGCGTACGCGCACTCTCGACACACACCTGCCGGTGACGGTCAACACTAATATGATGTACGAAGGCCGTTTTAAGTACCTGGATGCCGGTTACCTGCAAGAGCACGACGCCGTCTTTGATGTCGAGGCGGGCGATGTCGATGGCGACGGCGTCGACGAGCTTTTTGTCTACGCGGGCTGCTATGTCGACGAGAACGGCGTGCGCAAGGCTGTAGTCGACATGTATGACTTGGAGGGCGGCAACTGGAAGCAAAGCGTCGTCAAGATCGATGCCGGTAACGCCGCGGACTACACCACGCACAACAAGGGCGGGAACGACTCCTGGACGCAGCTTCAGTCAGCTCCTGTCGTTTCGCTATCGGCCGGCGACCTCGATCGCGATTTTTGCGATGACCTCGCCATCGTGGTCTCGGCACCCTACGGCAAGAAGAATATTGATAAGTCGACGCATTGCGAGCTGTTTTCGTGGGATGCATCCAAGGGTGCGCTCGTCCATGTCGATGCTCTGGGCGACGCGGGCGCAATCTCCCTCTCCGCGAACGGCAAGACCATGGTCGCTGCGAATGCGACGTTCGGCACGTTTGCCGCCTACGATGAAGAGGGAAAGAAGACGGGTGAAACCGTCACGGGCCTTATTCTTGCGGGCTATGACTGGCAACGCAGCGCTTTTGATTACGGCGCTTCTGACGGCAGCAAGGGGCTGTACGGCGCGCTGTACCGCTACGCGTATTTTGACTCGGAGTCTGGCGAGTTCAAGCTTTCCGATTGCAAGGAATACAGAGACGGGCTCCTCGCCTCCTATGGGCTGATGCATGTGCCCAACAGCGCATGGAAGGATAGCGCTCAGGATAAGCGCTATCCGTGCACCTTGGCGCCTATTGCCCTTGCCACTGCCAACCTTGACGGCCTGTCCGAGCAGCTGGCGGTCGACGAGGTGCTCGTGGGCGGCGATGTGTTCCGCGACTTTGCCTGCAACACGGCACAGAGCGGGGCTCAGGGCTTGGGGTCCATGGTCGGAACCATGAGCATGAGCGGTCAGCAATACAACAGCAGCAACAAGCATGACCACAAGGGTATAGAGCAGGTGTGGATCAGCGACGTCAAGGCGGGCAGCGTCTCGGGTTCGGACCGCTATAACGAGAGCTTTATCGCCGTGGTGGGCAAGCACCGCGACGAGGACCTGCGCAAGAACGATGACTACTATTGGATGACCGCCTCGCATTTTTCGCTCGACGAGAACGGAAAGGTGCGCCGCGGCGAGGAGCAGGTGATTAGCGAGAGCAACCGTCGCGGCACTACCTACGGCACATTTATCTCGCTCGCGCTGCCCGATGTCGACAACGACAGCGTCAAGATCACGTACAAGGACCGCTACAAGGTCTATACCAACCCGCGCGTGCTTGCCGTGCTGCAGGATGCGCCCTATGTTGAGGATCTGGAGCAGGCATACGGCTATCTGGTGTTGGGCGGCACGTCATACAGAGAGGAAAAGGGCACGGGGACATCCCAGGGCTATACCATTGGCGCCGAGTTGGGCGTTGCCGTCGAGGTGCAGACCGGTCCGCCCCTGGTCGCGATGAATGCTTCAGTCGATTTTGCCGCCGAGGGATGCTATGACTACCGGAGCGAGCGCACGGTCAGCGCAAGCGTAAGCTATGAGTCGCATGCCGGCGAGGGTGACAAGGCCGTGCTCTACACGATTCCGATGGTCTATTACGAGTATGAGATCGAAAATGAGGAAACTGGTGGCAAGGGCGTGATGGCGGCGCCCGTGTCGCTCGGCGCGCAGACCTCGGTCGTTAATGTCGAGGCCTATGACCGCATTGCCAAACAGCACAATATGACGCCGCTCAGCTACTTTTTGACCAACCGGTCGGGAGAACCCGGAACCTATCAAACGACGCTCAACGGCGAGACTCCCGTTGGGGATTCCTTTGGCCTGGGCAAGCCTGGCGTAACGCGCGCCTACACGCACGATGGGTTTAACGGCGCCGCCGCGCAGTCGGGGGCGAGCATTGAGCAGACCATCGAAGTCGAGGAGGGCAAGGAGCAGGAGCTCGAGCTCGGCTTGACGCTGAACGGCAGCGTTGTCATGGGCGCGAAGCTCGCAAAGCACGAGTTGTTTGGCGGCCTGTGCTTTGGTGCCAACGCCGGCTTTACTACGGGTAACTCCTCGAGTGAATCGACCGAATACGGCGGCACCGTCGACAACCTGCCCGAGGCCGCGCAGGGCAAGTACGGTTTTGTGTGGCGTCTGGGCGTCAACGCGGTGGATGTCGACAAGTTCGAGGCAGACTCGGGCGACAAGCTCGGCACCAAGGACACCGACCAGTTCTGGATCGTGGGCTATGACGTTAAGGACGTCGAGATGCCCGACGCGCCGGCCGTGACGGGCTTTACGGCAAACGCCGTCGATTCGACCAGCGTTACGTTTAGCTGGGACGATGTACTCGCAAACAAGAGTGGCTTTAGCTATGGCGTGGGCATGCTGCAGAGCAATGCGGCGGATGCGGTCGTCAATAGCTGGAAGATTGCCGACAACACGCAGACCTCGCTCAAGTGGGATGGGCTGCAGCCCAATACGGAGTATCGATTCGCCATCGCCGCCGTTAAGAATGGATCCACGACCGAAACGGGTATTCGCTCGGCAATCATCACGGTCAAGACCATGCCCGTTGGCATGACGATGACCGTGAGCGGACCTGCGGCGGATACAGCGGAGAGGTCGGATCTTGGATACGACTCTTCGGTTGAGCGCGCGGCGGGAAGCCACCTGACGCTCTCGGCGATTGGCCATGTGAAGCAACTCGGTGCCGACGATAGCGAAACAGGGCTGGCACCGACCTATATGTGGTACCGCAAGGGCCGCGGCGAGACAGAGTTTAAGCTCGTGGGTGCCGATGGCAACCTCGCGGCTGGAACGGCCTCAAAGCTCGAGATTGACCTGACCGCAGACGATGACGGTGTGCAGTATTGCTGCCACGTGGGATACAACGACGTGGGCCTCGACACCGGCACGCCGCTCGTGAATATCGAGGCCGAGGAGACGGCGCCCACAACGGTGAACGCCACCCCGATCCGCACGCGCCGCCTGTTCTCACAGGCAAGTGCGGGCGCCAAGAAGTTCCTGGACCATACGCTGGTAAACACCGCCGGCCCAACCGATTCCGAAGGCTCAAAGGACCCCGAGACTCCTGAGACCCCGACGAACCCGGACAAGCCCAAGTCCGACAACGGAGCTAAGACCGACACCAAGGTCAAGACTACGACCACAGCGAAGAACCTCGCAAACACCGGCGACCAAACATTCGCCCTAGTCGCCACCGCAGCAGCAGCGGGAGCAACGCTCGTAGTGATAGCCCTCATCATGCTGATCAAGCGCCGCAAGACCCACTAGTAGCCAGTCGAACATATCGACAACCCAAAAACCCGGGTAGCCAAAAAACAGGCCACCCGGGTTTTCTGTTGAGTGGAGACTCCGCAAGCGGAAACTGCATCCCACAATTAGCGCCCGGAACGGGACACATTTTCCGTCAAGCCCTCATCCGGAAAATCCATCCCAGTTTGAGCGCCCAGACCGGGACGCACTTTCCCAAAGGGTCCTCAACGGGAAACTGCGTCCCATAATTAGGCCGAGAAATGGGATGAACTTTCCCAATGAGAGCCAACCGGAAACCACGTCCCAGAATCAGCCCCCAAAGTGGGACGCACTTTCCCAACGAGCCTCAACCGGAAAATACATCCCGGAATCCAGCTGAATAGTGGGACACACTTTCCCAATCGGGTCCCAAGCGGAAACTGCATCCCATTCCAGACAAGAATTCTGGGACACGGTTTCCGGATGCAAAAAAGCCACAAGATGTGGCCTTCGACTTATATATGTTTAGTGGATACCCCCCATGACAAGCCGCGCCCCAACATCAGGGCGTCTGTCCAGGCGGAGGCATATAAGGTTCATCGCGAGTTCCGCACGCAAAGAAGGCCACTTAATGTGGCCTTCGTCTTGCGCAGGACTGTCCGAGCAGGGAACCTTATATGCCTCCGCCCGGACAGACGTTTCAGTTATGAACTCGCAGCTAGTCGCTATTTGATTTTGGTCGTACCCGGTGCCAAGTTGGGGTCGGTCTCGTTGGCCTCGGTCTGGAAGTGCTCGGTGTACACGTTCTTGCCGTCGCGGAACATCTCGTAATACTGCATCTTGGCGTAATCCTCGCGCGCTTTGGTGGCGGCAGCGGCAGCGGCGTCGTCGCCGGTGACGTTGGAGGAGAGCGCCCAGCGCAGGCTGGCGTCCTCGTAGCCCACGGAGTTGATGGCGGGCAGCGACTCGCGAAGCGTCATATGCGCTTTCTGGTAGTCGGAAAGCGGGGCGCCAATCAGCTGCATAAGCTGCGTGGACAGGTAGTTGGTGGACAGATCGTCGACCTCACTCGTTTGGTCGCAGCCGGCAACGTCGTAGTTAGCCCAGATGATGTAGTCGGTCTGCCACAAGCGCTCCTGGTGGGTGGCGTCGTCCTCGCCGGTAAACCACTTATCGTTGAACTTGGACGGGAAGAACGGCTGGTGATCGCCCCAGAACACCACGACCACCTTGCGGTCGAGCTTGCTCAAGGCGTTAAGGAAGTAGCGCAGCGCCTGGTCGGACTGCTCGATGCACGAGACGTACTCGTCGACATCGGAGAGCGTGCCGTCCTCGACGGTCTTGGCGTCCAGATCGGTCGTGTCGATGTTGAGGTGCATCTGCTTGTCGACCGGCAGCAGGCCCGTGTCGTAGCCCGAGTGGTTCTGCATGGTCACGTCGAAGATAAACTGCGGATCGGCGTTCTGATCGAGCAGCTCAAGAATCTTGTCATAGGTAGCCTGGTCGGTCACCATGCCGCGCAGGGTATCGGCACCCTGGAAATCGTTGATGGACAGGAACCGGTCAAAGCCAAAATCCTTGTAGACGTTCTCGCGGTTCCAGTTGGTGGCGTGGTTGGGGTGCATGGCCGTGGTGGAATATCCGAGCGACTTGAACTGCTCTGCCAGGTTCCCGGTCGTTTCCATGTTGTAGATGGTGTAGGGGTACACGCCCGAGCCCAGGTTGGCCATGGAGTTGCCGGTCATAAACTCAAACTCGGTATTGGCGGTCCCGCCGCCGTAGGCGCTCACGTAGAGCTTGCCGCGGCTGAGGCAGTTGGACAGGTTCTTAAAGTACTGCGGGCCTTCGTAGCCGGCGCGCATGTTCTGGTAGATCGACAGATCCGAGAAGGTCTCGTTCATGATGGCGATGACCGTGGGCTTCTCGCTGTCGAACTGCTCCTTTGCGGCGGTGCGCTCGTCACTTTTGGCAGCGTCGGACTTGTCGTAGGCCTTGGCGTACTTTTTGAGCGTGGCCTTGGCATCGTCGACGGAGTAGTCGGCGGGTTTGGGCGGCTTGATGGACTGCGCTGCGCTAATGAAAGCGGGCAGGTAGCCCTCGCGCCAGTAGCTCTCGAGTGGGCGCCAGGTGTAGACGGTGATGCCGAGGGTGTTGTAGTAGTCGATGAGCGTGACGTGTGCGGTCACGCCGCCCAGGCACAGCACCGCCACGAGCAGGTTGGTGAGCAGCATGCGCTTGGCGTTGGCGGCGCCCTTCTGACGGTGCGGTGCCACCAGGCCGGCGTACTCGCATAGCAGCATGGCGATGGCGGTAAAGCCCATGGACAGCACGCAGAACAGTGAAATCGAGAAGGTGTAGCCGGTGCCGGCGACCGCGGCGGCGGTGGAGATGGCCGAAAGGTCGCCCGGCTGGATGGGCATGGATTTAAACGTGATGACGAAGAACTCGGCAATGCCCAGGACAAAGAGGGCAAAGGCCAAGACCGCGGGGGCTGCGCCGTGGCGCTGGAACAGGAAGAACAGGCCGACCATGAGCGTGGTGATGATGGCCCACTCGAGCAGGATGCACAGGGGGTAGACCCAGGTAAAGTCGTGGTTGGACGAGACCTCCATGCCCAGCAGCGCAAAGACGCCGGCGAGCAGCAGGCACAAGACGGCGGCGACGAGCGGTTTGCCCACAAAGGCTCCGCGCAGGCGGGCGAGCTTGCCGGTGGGGGCGGGGGCGTCGGGCCCGGCGAACGCAAAGACGCGCGGGGCGATGCGGTCGCGGGCGATGCTGGCCCAAGCGCAGCCGGTGAGGATGGCGTTGGTCAGGATGAGCATCACAAAGGCGAGCGGCTCGTTTTGCGCGACGAGGCCAATAGCGCCCCAGACGGTCAAAAAGAGCTGGAACAGGCCAAAGGCGACGCTCCAGGCGAAGGCGCCCTTGGCAACGGTGCCCGACTGAGCGCGAATGGCCTTGGCCTCGCGCAAAACAAGGTAGACGGTCGCCGCAAGACCGACGAGCGAGATGGCGGCAGCGAACATGCTGAGACTCCTCACAAACTTAAAACCTACGAAAGCGGGGGTTTACCCGATTGTTACCTAAATATGCGCTGCATTTGCGGGCTGCGCACAACAACCAGCCATATTAACGCGCATGTGCGGCGGTGTGGCGCAATGTAGTGGCGGCCTGCGTGATAATGGACGGGAATTACACGGAAACGTAAAGGCTTCTTAAAGAATTGGCGAGGATAGAGCTATGGGCGAGCAGGTTTGTATGACGGGCGCAGAGTACTGCGACGGAGCTGCGGGCGTGGATGCGAACGGTTATCCGGTCGAGACTACGGGCAATGCGGTGCTGGACATCTTGGAGCACCGCTCGTCCACGCGTGCCTTCGCGCGTGATGACGACGACCGCCCTGTGGCGGTGACCGACGAGCAGCGTGCAGCGATTTTGCATGCGGCGAGCCGTGCGCCGTCGGCGGGCGCCATGATGATGTATTCCATCGTGAGCATCCGCGAGCAGGCTACGCTCGACCGCCTGGCCGACCTGTGCGACCACCAGCCCATGATCGCCAAGGCGCCCTGGGCACTTATATTTGTGGTCGATTATGCCAAGTGGATCGATCTGTTTGAGCACGTGGGCTGCTTTGAGCCCGAGTTTGTCGAACGCACGGGCAAGGCGCCCCGCCGTGCGCCGGGTTTGGGCGACTTTGCCATCGCGGCCCAGGACGCCGTGATCGCCGCGCAAAGCGCCGTGGTTGCCGCCGAGGCCCTGGGGCTGGGAAGCTGCTATATTGGCGACATCGTCGAGAATGCCGAGGAAGTTGCCGAGCTGCTCGATCTGCCGCCCTATACCATGCCGCTGTCGATGCTCATCATCGGCACGCCCCGTAAGGAGCGTCCGGCCATTGCGCATCCCGTGGTGAACCTGGTGCACGAGGAGCGCTACTGCCGCGCGGATGCCGCGACCATGGACGCGCAGGTGGCCGAGATGGACGCGATGTTCCGTCCGCATGCCCGCGAGGTGGGGGAGCGCGTCGTGGACATCTATACCCGCAAGCACACGAGTCCCTTTATGGCCGAGATGAGCCGATCCATGGAGTGGTGGTTCAAAAACTGGCTTGGAAAATGACGAATGTGACAAAGGGACGGTCCCTTTGTCACATTCCATATCGCCGCGGTGGCCTAAAGGCCGTATAAATGTTTATCTAGCTGGGAAAACAGCGCCATTCAAACATGGGCTGATTACCTATAATTCCTTCGAACATTAAAGTTGGGAGGAAACCGGCTTATGGAACAGAAGGCCAAGGAGGCAGCCTCGCACGCTGCGATTCCTGTGAGCATCTCGGCGATGCTCGTCACGCTGGGCGTGGTGTACGGCGATATCGGCACCAGCCCTATGTATGTAACCAAGGCGCTCGTTGCCGGCAACGGCGGCATCGGAAGCGTGACGGAGGAGTTCGTGCTTGGCGCGCTCTCCCTTGTCGTGTGGACGGTCACGCTGCTGACCACCATCAAGTATGTGCTCATCTCGCTGCGCGCCGATAACCATGGTGAGGGCGGCATCTTTGCCCTGTACAGCCTGGTCAAGCGCTGTGGCAAGTGGCTTATCATCCCCGCCATGCTGGGTGGTGCCGCGCTGCTCGCCGACGGCATCCTGACGCCGGCCGTTACCGTTACCACGGCCATCGAGGGCCTGCGCACCATCCCGGCGGTCCATGCCGTGCTGGGCGATGACCAGGGTCGCGTCGTCGCCATTACGCTCGCCATCATCATCGTGCTCTTCTTGGTGCAGCGCATCGGTACGGCCAAGATCGGTCACGCCTTTGGCCCCATCATGACGTTGTGGTTCCTGTTCCTGGGCGGCACGGGTCTGTTCTTTGTCTTCCAGCACCCCGCCGTGCTGCTGTGCCTCAACCCGGTGCGTGGCATCGCCTTTTTGCTGAGCCCCAACAACCACGCGGGCATCATGATTCTGGGCAGCTGCTTCCTCGCCACCACCGGTGCCGAGGCGCTCTACTCCGACATGGGCCACGTCGGCCGCGGCAACATCTACGCCACCTGGCCGTTCGTTAAGTGCTGCCTGCTGCTTTCCTATATGGGCCAGGGCGCTTGGCTTATGAACAACGCTGCCAACCCCGAGCTCATGGGCATTGCCGACCTCAACCCGTTCTACCAGATGCTCGCCCCGGGTCTGCGCCCGTTTGCCGTTGGCCTTTCCACCGTCGCGGCCATCATTGCCTCGCAGGCGCTCATCACCGGCGCGTTTTCGCTGGTGTCCGAGGCCAGCCGTCTGGACCTCATGCCGCACATGCAGGTCTTCTACCCTGCCGAGACCAAAGGCCAGCTCTACATCCCCATGGTCAACAACGTCATGCTTGTGGGCTGCGTCATCGTGGTGCTGCTGTTCCAGAACTCGGCGCATATGGAAGCCGCCTACGGCCTGGCCATTACGCTGACTATGATGTGCACCACGCTGCTGCTCTTCTTCTACCTGCATGAGGAGCGCAAGCTCAAGGTTGCTCCGTGGATCTTCGCGGCCTTCTTCCTTTTGCTCGAAGGCTTCTTCTTCGTGAGCTCGCTCACCAAGTTCTTCCACGGCGGCTACTTCACCATCCTCATGGCTGCACTCATCATGGGCATTATGGTGTGCTGGTACAACGGCACGGCGGTCGAGCAGCGCCAGTTTACGCTGCTGCCGCTGCGCAGCTACCTGCCGCAGCTCAAGCGCCTGCGCGACGACGACCGTTACGAGCGCATGAGCGACAACGTCGTGTACCTGACCAAGGACACCCATACCGACTACATCGACCGCGATATCGTCTATTCGATCTTGGACAAGCATCCCAAGCGCGCCCGCGCCTGGTGGTTTGTAAATGTCGAGACCATGGACGAACCGCACACCTTTGCCTATTCGGTCGAGACGTTCGGCACCGACTACGTGTTCCGCGTGCATCTGTACCTGGGCTACAAGATCAACCAGCGCGTCAATGCCTACCTGCGTCAGGTTGTTCAGGACCTGGCTGCCACCGGCGAGCTGCCGCCGCAGACGCATGACTACTCGGTCTACAAGGATCCGGGTAACATCGGTACGTTCAAGTTCGTCCTGATCCGTAAGCTTCTGGCGCCCGAAAGCGATGTGGAGCCCAGCGAGCGCACGGCCATCACGCTCAAGTACATCATCCGCCGCGCCGCCGGCACGCCCGCGCGTTGGTACGGCCTGGAGAACTCCAACGTGAGCTTTGAGTACGTGCCGCTGTTCACCAAGTTCAAGGCCGTGAACAAGATGCAGCGCCTGGCTCCCAACGAGCGGCCGTAGTCGACGCTCGAGGTTTGTCTGCGAACGGGCGGGCTTGTAATGACGGAGATTGAGTCCTGGGAGGAAACCATGGATGCAAAGGTGCTTGACGGTTGCGATCTTGCGACCGAGCTGGTGCGTGAGGTACGCGCCGATGCTGCCGAAGATCGGTTCTTTACGAATCGGGCCAACATGGACATGGCCGACCGCGTGATTTCGATCGTGGTGACGGTGTTTGCCGCGGCATGCGTGTGCGCGCTGCTCGCGCACGTGCTGTTTGTCTAACGACCGCAGGCTGCAAAGGCTATACACTTGGAACCACCACAAGGGGAAACCACCACAAAGGTGCCTGTCCCCTTTGTGGTGGTTTTTGTTTTTGAGAGAGGGGCGGGACGCTGATGGACGTCCGTACGGACGGCGATATTGCCGATAGCTTTTGGTGGCGGCGCACAACGCTGACGCGCCGCACTCCTCTGTATGACGTCTGCGTATCGGTGGGGCTGCTGGTCGCGGCGACGATTGTGGGCGCGCTGCTCGACCATCCGGGTCTCGCGCCGAGCATCATGATCGTCTATGTGTTCGCCGTTCAGCTGTGCGCATTCTTTACCTGGAGTCGCCTGTATTGCTTGCTGAGCTCGGCTGCCGCCGTGGCGCTCTACAACTTTTTGTTTGTCGACCCGCGCTACTCGCTGTCGCTTATCGACCGCGGCTATCCCGGCATGTTCTTCATCATGTTCGTGGTTTCGCTTGTGTCGAGCTCGATTGCGTTGGCCCTGCGCCGCGCCCTGGCGCAGGCTGCCGCCAGCGACCGCCGCACGCATATGGTGCTCGAGACCAACCGCATGCTGCAGCGGTGCGCCGATCAGCATCAGATCGTTCACGCCATGGCCACGCAGCTGGCGCGTCTTTCGGGCTGTCCGGTTGTGTGGTACAGCGCCGACGCCGAGGGCGATGACCTGCTGCCGCGTGCGACGTACACGGCCGTGGGCGATGCCGCCCCGGTGCACGAGCTGGCGCCGCAGATGCCGCCGCGGCTCTCGGCGTCCGCCTATGTGGGAACGCCGCTTGACGCCACGTTTGGCGGATCGGCGTTCTATGGCATCTACCTGACGGTTCGCACGGGCGACGGCTTCGTGCGCTCGGGCGACCCCGCCTCGGTGGTGGGCGTGCTGGCTATCGTTGCCGAGCCCGATGTGCTAACACACGAGGAACGGACACTTGCCGATGCCATCGTGAGCGAAGGCGAGCTGGCACTCGATCGCGCCCGCGCCATGGAGGCCCGCGAGCAGGCGGCGGTGCTCGCCAAAAACGAGCAGCTGCGCGCCAACCTGCTGCGCTCCATCTCGCACGATTTGCGCACACCGCTCACCAGTATTTCGGGCAATGCCGACGTGCTGCTCGACCAGGGCTCGACCGGCACCGCGGTGCTCGATGCCCAGACGCGCCGCGGCCTGCTTCTATCCATTCGCTCGGATGCACTGTGGCTCAACGCCACTGTCGAGAACCTGCTCGCCATCACCAAGCTCGAGGGCGGCGGCATGCATCTGTCGACTACGCTCGAGCTCATGGACGATATCGTCGAGGAGGCGCTGCGCCACGTAAGTCCGGCCGTGCGTGAGCACGATCTTAAGGTGGTGCCGTGCGACGAGCCGGCGCTCGTCAACGTTGATGCGCGTCTGATGGTGCAGCTGGTGGTCAATCTGGTGAACAACGCCATCACCTATACGCCCGCAGGCTCGCATATCGTGATTTCGATTGGCGTCGACGATGGACGCGTGGCGTGCTCGGTGGCCGATGACGGCCCGGGCATTGCGCCCGAGGACCGCGAGCGAATCTTTGAGTCGTTCTACACCGCCAACCACGGGCTTGCCGACAGCCATCGCAGCGTGGGTCTGGGTCTTTCGCTCTGCCGCTCCATTGCGCTGGCGCATGGCGGTAGCATAGAGGTTGCCGCGGCGGACCCGCACGGCTCGGTCTTTACGATTGGGCTTCCCGTCGCCGATGTTTCGTTTGATAAGGAGTAGCGCTGTGCCGAACTCTGCCGTAAAACCGCTCATCTTGGTCGTTGAGGACGACCCCGCCGTTCGCAATCTTATTGTTGCCGCGCTCGAGGCGCACGGCTTGCGTCATATGGCCGTGGAGACCGCCCATGCCGCTATTGCCGCTGCCTCGTCGCAGGCGCCGAGCATCGTGCTACTCGATCTGGGCCTGCCCGATATGGACGGCGTCAAGGTGGTGGAGTCGGTGCGCGCATGGTCGGGCATGCCGATCATCGTGGTTTCGGCGCGCAGCGAGGACGCGGACAAGATCCGCGCGCTCGATGCCGGTGCCGACGACTACCTGACCAAGCCGTTTTCGGTCGAGGAGTTGCTCGCACGCATTCGCGCGACGCTCAGGCGTCTTTCGTATGCGCAGACGGGCGGCGTTGCCTCCGAGGGCTCGTTCGATACCGGTGAGCTGCATATCGATTTTGATGCCGGCATCGCCACGATGGATGGCGAGGAGCTGCATCTGACGCCGATCGAGTACAAACTGCTATGCCTGCTGGCGCATAACGCCGACAAGGTGCTGACGCACCAGTCTATCCTGCACGAGATTTGGGGCACGGCAACCAAGAGTGACCTGGCGAGCCTGCGCGTCTTTATGGGCACGCTGCGCAAAAAGATCGAGTCCGACCCCGCGCATCCGCGCTATATCCAAACGCACGTGGGCATCGGCTATCGCCTGGTCACCCAAGGCTAGATCGCCAACCACCATCCCAATATGAGTTGCGGTGAAATACGGTCTAAATTTGCCTAATTCCAGGCAAAGCAGTCCATATTCCACCGCAACTTTGTTATTTGCCCTTGGGCTTGCTGGCGTAGAACTTCTTCTTTTTGAGCTTGCCGGCAGGAGAGGGTTTGCCGGCAAAGTTCGACTTGCCGTTGCCGGCCTGCGCGTGCGCGGGTACTGCCGCACGGGGCTTGCGGGCCTCGGGATTGCGCAGTTCCTCGGTTCGCTCTGCAATCTCCTCGGCGCTAAAGCCGACCTCGGCCATGGCGTCCTCGATGGGCAGGCGGCGCACGATATAGCAATGGTGCACCTTCTGGTTGCGCGCGAAATCCTCGGGGATGGTCTGTGCCGTAATGTCCTCCAGCACCACGCCCGCACGCGCGAGCTTGCGCGTCTCGGGACGGAAGCCGCGCAGGTTGCAGCTAAAGATGGCATGTCCGCCCTGTGCGAGCAGGCGCGATACGCCGGCCAAAAGCTCAACATGGTCGCGCTGGACATCCCAGGTACGGCGGCCCATCTTTGACGAGTTCGAGAACGTGGGCGGATCGACAAAAATCAGGTCCCAGCGGTTGCGCGTCTGGCGCTGGTCGCGAATCCAGGCGAGCACGTCGTCGCGCACAAAATGATGCTGCGGACCAACAAAGCCGTTCTGGCGCATATTGCGCTCGGCCCAGTCCAGGTAGGTGTTGGAAAGGTCGACCGTCACGGTCTCCTCGACGCCGCCATCGGCCGCGTAGCAGGTGGCAGTGCCGGTGTAGGCAAACAGGTTGAGGAAGCGGCGCGCCTGCTTGGCGTGCTCGCGCACCAGGTTGCGCGTGACGCGATGATCCAGGAAGATGCCCACATCCAAATAGTCGTCAAAGTTGACGGCAAAGGTGAGTCCACCCTCTTCGATGAGCGGCAGGCGACGGCGCGCGATGTTGGCGCGCTCGCCCGAGCCGCCCTTGCCGGCGCCCTGCTTACCGTACTGCGAGCCGCCACGTGAGCGCATGCGGGCCTTGGCGTGCACGTGCTCGGCCGGAACATCAAGGATGCGCGGCGAGATGGCCAAGATGTCGAGCATGCGGGCCTGGGCCAGTGCGGGGTCGATGGTCTTGGGCGCGGCGTATTCGGCGATGACGAGCCAGCGGCCCGGCGTCTGCGGGCAGCCCTCGTACAGGTCGATGGCGGCGGAGTAGTCGGGTAGGTCGGCATCGTAGACGCGGTAGCAGCTCACGCCCTCGCGCTTGGCCCACTTGCGGCGCAGACGGGCATTCTTGCGCAGGCGGTTGGCGAACTGCTCGGACTCGGGGATGAGCACGGGCAGCGGCTTGCCGTCGCCCAGGTCGAGCGTGGCGGCAGGTTCGGACGTGGGGGTGTCGGCGGCTTCGCCTTGGGCATCTGCGGTCTGCTCCTCGGCGTCTGAGCTGGTCGCAGCTTCGAATGCCGCGGCGGCGTGGTCGAGCGAGGGCCAAACCTCAAGAGCCGCCTCCTCGTTATTGGGCATGACGGCGATGGAGCGCGCAGGCTCGGCATGGAGCGCGCGGGCCATAAGGCCGTCGCGGGCGAGCGCGGCGACCGGCGCGGCGGTAAGCTCGGGCGCGCGACGCAGCTCGCCGATCAGCGTCATGGCGTCGTGCATGAGCGAAAGCGGTGTCTCGGTCGTATCCGCGACCACGGCGGCACCGGCGACGGCGCCCACATGGTCCAGCACGGTGACGGGCTTGGCGGCGCAAAAGTCGACAAAACGCTTGTAGCCAGCGCTCTTGACCATGCGCTCGGCGGTCTTGCGGGCGGCGGGGTCGATGTCTACGGCCACGATGCGTGCCTGGCGCTCGCGCGCTGCCGCCTCGCGCTCGCGCGCCTCGGCAAGCAGCTGCTCCCACAGAGCGGCGTCGTGCAGCTGCCAGCCCTCAAAGCCCCAGCGCTCGCGTGCGGCGCCCGGGGCGCGGTCGGTCAGAATGTTCACGGCCTCCAGCAGCAGACCGCCGCCGGCGCACGAGGCATCGATCAGCGTGGGAAGGGCTTCGTTCTCGTAATCGTCGGCCGTCAACTCGCGCTCGCACAGTGCGGTCCAGCCGACCTGCGCCAGCACCAGGGCGGCGTAGTCGGGGCGCAGCACGTGCGCGCCCTCGCCGGCGCGGGTCGCTGCGGGCGGCAGGCGTTTGAACAGCGGGTCGCCCGAAAGGTCCAGGCTGATGCTCGCGCGGCGCTGGCGCAGCGAAAGCAACAGGTGAACGTCGGGATCGGCGGCGTCGACATCGGCGCGACGGCCCGTGGTCTCGGCCAGACGGCCGCACAGCGCGTCCTTGGCGCGCAGGGCCGAGAAACGCGTGTTGCGCAGCTGCTCGGTCACGCCGCGGGCGGTGATGGCGATGGTGGCGCCGGGGCGGATGATGGTCTCCCAGGTGATGTCGTAAACGCTGTCGTACAGCTCATCGGCATCCTGCGCCTCAAAGCGCCCGAGTACCACGAACACACGGCTCGCCAGGCGCGACCACAGACAGGCGCGGTAGCCTTCTTCGAGCTCGCCCTCAAATGTAGCGCGGCCCTTCAGCCGGCGAACATGCGAAAGCCCGAGGCGTTTAAGCTCATCGGCGAGTGCGGACTCAAAGCCCTCGGGGCAGCTTGCGTAAAATTCCATGGGTGACCTCTCTGGTTGCGTCGCTCCATTATATGATGGATACTTCGTTTACTCTCGCCCCCGAAAGGAACCCATATGATTGATGCGTGCCCCGATTCCGCCGTGCTCTTTTTTGACGTGGACGGCACGCTGACGTCGTTCGATCCCGACAACATGACCGACAAGGACTTTTCGGCGGTTTGTCCCTCGCAGGCGGTCGTCGAGGCGTTTCATCGTCTGCGCGACGCGGGACACCAGGCATTTATCTGCACGGGTCGTCCCTTGTGGCTGATTGCCGATGGCCTGCGCGCGCTGAACCCGGCGGGTGTCGTTGCCATGGCGGGAGCGACGCTCGAGGTCGAGGGCCGCGTGGTACACGAGGACTGCTTTGATGAGGACGTTATCGAGGAGCTGGCACGCCGTATGGCCGCGGCAGGGATTGAAGCCTTTTTCGAGACCAACGTGGCTACCTTTGCCCTGGAACCCGCGGGTGTTGAGCAGCCGTCTCTGATCGGCACTTCTGTGGTGCACAGCGCCGAGGAGATGCGCGTCGACGGCCGTCTGCGCGTGGGCAAGGTGTGCATCGTCGCGAGCTACCTGGCTCGCGTAGCCAACGATGACGGCTTTATCGATCGCGAGTTTGAGCTGTGCAACACCGGTGGTCAGAATCGCGAGCTGAGCCCCAAGGGCATTGACAAGGGCGTGGGCGTGGCGCGAGCGCTGACGTATCTGGGCCGCGAGGGAAATGCGCGCACCTTTGGCTTTGGCGATTCGGGCAACGACCTGGGCATGCTCGCTGCCGTCGAGACGGCTGTCGCCATGGGCAACGCCATGCCCGAGGTCAAGGCGCTCGCCGACTACGTGACCGACGATGTCGCACACGACGGCACCGTCACCGCCATGCAACATTTCGGCCTCATCTAATGAATCCCGCGTTCTGACGTTTGCTCAAACTGCGACTCTTTGCTTTTGCATGCTCAATCGATTTATCAATCCAAACACTGAGGTGTTTATACCGTTCGCCGAGAAGATAAAAACCCGCAGTTCACGCCTTGATAAACATAGGTAAAGTGTTTAGCAGTTTATCGGCCGTATGCTAACGAAAGGAATCAGGCAGATGGCAATCAAGGTGTTCGCTGACGGTGCAAACCTCGAGGGCATGCTCGACATGTACGAGAACGGCAACGTTCAGGGTTTCACGACCAACCCGTCCCTTATGAAGAAGGGCGGCGTGACAGATTACCGCGCGTTTGCCAAAGAGGTCTTGACCCACATCACCGATGTGTCCGTCTCGTTTGAGGTCTTTGCCGACGACGTCGAGACCATGGAGGTCGAGGCGCGCGAGATCGCTACCTGGGCCGAGAACGTCTACGTCAAGATTCCGTGCGTGACCACCAAGGGCGAGTCCACCGCCGAGCTGGTGCGCAAGCTTTCGGCCGACGGCATCAAGGTCAACGTCACCACCATCTTTACGCCTAAGCAGGTTGACGAGATGGTCGAGGCCGTTGACACCGAGACGCCGTCCATCATCTCGCTCTTTGCCGGCCGCATCGCCGACACCGGCGTCGACCCCATTCCGTTTATGACGGAGTCGGTCAAGAAGGCCGCCGCAAAGCCCAACTGCGAGGTCCTGTGGGCGTCCACGCGCGAGCTCATCAACATTTACCAGGCCGAGGCCTGCGGTTGCCAGATCATTACGGTGCCCAACAGCATCCTGGCCAAGCGCAAGAACATTGGTCGCGACCCGTACGAGGTCTCGCTCGATACCGTGCGCGGTTTTGCCAAGGATATCGCGGCGCTCGGTTTCCATATCCTGCCGTAGCGCGAACACCGACTGTACCGTGGGCTGTTCGCCCCGGCCTTTCCTTTCCCTATCGCTCACGCGCTCCGCGAGGGTCGCGCTAGGCAAAGGAAAGGCCGGGGCTGCCGGCACGAGCTTGCCAGCAAGTTGGCGATTGGCTTCCATATCCTGCCGTGGGCAAAGGTACCCCCGCCTGCGCCGTGCAAAATTGAGAGTATTCAGCAAGGTAAAGGTCTTTATCAGTTAACCGAAGCATGGAACGGCCCCCGTTTTGGCTCTGACGACGCTAAAACGGGGGCTGTTTTTTTGCTTTTTCGTCTCTGAGGGGCACCCGGAACGGTGGAATTTGCAGAATACTCGCGATTTTGCACATTGCTACAGGGGGTACCTTTGCTTTGGCGGTTTACTTGCCCTGCACCATGGTGAGCGAGATCTTCTTGCGGTCGCGATCGACCTTTTCGACCCACACCTTGACCGTGTCACCGACGCGCACCACGTCGCTCGGGTGCTTGACAAAGCGGTTGGCCAGCTTGGAGATGTGCACGAGGCCGTCCTGGTGCACGCCCACGTCGACGAAGGCGCCAAAGTCCACAACGTTGCGCACCGTGCCCTTGAGTTCCATGCCGGGCTCCAGGTCGTCGATGGAAAGTGCCGAGCGGCTAAAGACCACCTCGGGTGCGTCGTCGCGCGGGTCGCGACCGGGCTTCTTGAGCTCGTTGACAATGTCGATGAGCGTCAGGGTACCGCAGTCCAGGTCGCTAGCCAGCGCCGAGATGCTGCCCAGGCGGCGCTCGATGTCGGGCACGCCGCCGCGGTTGAGCTCGCTGGCCCCAACGCCGGCGCGCTTCAGGACGGACGTGGCCACCTCGTAGCTCTCGGGGTGGACGCTTGTCGCGTCGAGCGGGTTCTTGCCGCCGCTGATGCGCAGGAAGCCCGCGGCGTTGAGGTATGCCTTGGGTCCCAGTTTGGGGACCTTCTTGAGCTGGCGGCGATCGGTAAAGGCGCCGTTTTCCTCGCGGTAGGCCACGATATTTTTGGCCACGCTCGGCGTAATGCCCGATACGTATCCCAGCAGACTTGCGCTCGCGGTGTTCACGTCGACGCCTACGCGGTTGACGACGTCCTCCACCACGTGGCCCAGGGTACGCGAAAGCTCGGCCTGGTCAAGGTCGTGCTGGTACTGGCCAACGCCGATAGACTGGGGCGGAATCTTGACGAGCTCTGCCAGCGGGTCTTGCAGGCGACGGCCCAGGCTCATGGCGCCACGCACGGTGACGTCCAGGTCGGGATATTCCTGGCTGGCGAGCTCGGAGGCGGAGTACACCGACGCGCCGGCTTCGTTGACGATGGTGTATCGCAGCTCAGGCGCCTGCTCGGCGATGAACTCCGAGACGACTTCCTCGGTCTCGCGGCTAGCGGTGCCGTTGCCGATGACGATGGTGTTGACGCCGTCTTTCTTGACGAGGCGGGCGAGCTCGCGCTTGGTGCCGGCGACGTCGTGGCGCGGCTTGGTGGGGTAGACCACGCCGTGGTCGAGTAGCTTGCCGGTTTCGTCCATGACGGCGACCTTGCAGCCGGTGCGGTAGCCCGGATCGAGCGCGAGCACGCGTGCGCCGCGCACGGGACGCGCCGAGAGCAGGCCCTCGAGATTCTTGGCAAAGACGTTGATGGCCTCGGTCTGCGCACGGACGGTGAGTTTGGCGCGGGCCTCGCGCTCCAGCGAGGGGGCCATGAGGCGCTTGTAGCCGTCGGCGATGGCGGCGTCAAAGACGGGCGCGAAGACGCCCTGGCGGCGGGGCCAACGGCTTCCGAGGCGTGCCGTGGCGGCGGCGCCGTCGACGTTCACACGCACGCGGAGCTTGCCCTCGCGCTCACCGCGGTCGATAGCCAGCACGCGGTGGTTAGGGATGCGGCGCAGCGGCTCGTCAAAGCTGTAGTAGGGCTCGTAGGGAGTCTTCTCGGCGGGGTCGGTGGCCTCGACGACGATATCGGCAGTGTTTTGCGTAAAGGAGCGCAGGTCGGCGACGTTCTCTGGGTCCTCGGCTACCGTCTCGGCCACGATGTCGGCGGCGCCGGCGAGCGCCTTCTCGGGCGTGTCGAAGCCGGCTCCCTCGTTGACGTATGCCGCGGCGGCGTCGAGCGCGCTGCCCTTGGCGGATGCCTGCATGATGATCATGTTGGCGAGCGGCTCAAGGCCTGCCTCGCGGGCCTTCTGTGCACGGGTCATGCGTTTTTTGCGGTAGGGCTTGTAGAGGTCCTCGACACGCTGGAGCTGCGTGGCCTCGCGAATCTGCTGCTCGAGCTCGGGCGTGAGTTTGCCCTGGGCGTCGATGAGCAGAATGACGTCCTCTTTGCGCTGCTCAAGATTGCGCAGGTAGGACAGGCGCTCGTCGAGGGCGCGCAGGGCGACATCGTCCATGCCGCCCGTTGCTTCCTTGCGGTAGCGCGAGATAAAGGGGATGGTGTTGCCCTCGTCGATGAGCTTGACGGCTGCCTCGACGTTGGCGGCCTTAAGGTTGAGCTCGCGGGCAAGCTGGGCGATAAGATCCATGGGACTCCTTGCGTTTAAGGTGCGTTTGCAGCACAGGGCTACCAAGGATACCACCCGTCCCAAAAGACTGTTTTGGGGCCGCGCCATGAAAACGGCCTATCTACTACGTTTTGCCCGTAGGGGCTGACCATACCTGGGTTTTCCGAAAATCGGCAAGCCGTCTACCTGCGGTTTTTATTTCGCGAAATTCGGTATGGTTGAGGGTGGTCGGTTAAACGTAGTAGATAGGCCCATTCCGTGGCGAACGACTCAAGCCGAGGTGCAAAATAGCCCCCACCCCAGAAAAATCGTCGGTAAGGTAGCAAAATGCCCCGCGGGCAGGAGGCTGCTCACGGGGCAAAGAAGGGGGGGGCTTGTTGGTGGCGGACCGAGGGGCTTGGCATGGGGTTTCTGCCGCGGTCCGCCCTTAAGGCATTACAGCTCGACGAGCTGGCCGGTCTCGGCGGCCTCCTTGATGGCGTTGAGAAGCGTGAGCGTCTTGACGTTATCGGCGGGGGTCACGACGGGCTCGACCTCGCGGCGGACGACCTTTACAAAGTGCTTGAGCTGCATCTTGTGCGGCAGCGCCGGGTCCACGGCCGGGATCTCCATCTGCAGCGGCTTGTGCCAGTTAGAGGCGCCGTCGTAGGAGAACTGGTGCAGGCGGGGCAGCGACAGGGCGCCCAAGGTTCCGCCGATAAAGTAGGCGTCGGCGTCGAAGGGACGGTACTGCGGGTCCTCGCGAGCGGTCGCCTCCCAGTTCCAGGGGCTGGCGGTGGCGTCGGAGATGGTCATGCTTGCGAGCGCGCCATCGGCAAAACGGACGTTGACCACGGCGGAGTCCTCGGTCTCAAAACCGCGGGCGGCGCTGGACTGCATACCCTGGACGGCAACGGGCTCGCCCAGCAGGTAGCGGAGCAGGTCGACGTCGTGCACCAGGTTGACCAGGATCGGGCCGGCACCCTTCTTGCGGCGCCACTCGACATCGAAGTACTCGTCATTCTTATAGATCATGTAGTGGAAGCTCGACACGGTGAGCTTGCCCAGCTCGCCGGACTCGATGATCTCCTTGGCCTTGTTGACGAAGGGGTTGTGGCGACGATGCTGACCCACGAGCACGGGCACGCCGGCGGTCTCGGCCTCGGCAGCGAAAGCCTGGGCATCCTCCAGGTCGTTGGAGATCGGCTTTTCGACCAGCGGCACGATGTTGCGCTTCACAGCCTCGCGGGCAACGCCCAGGTGCAGGTCGTTGGGGGTGGCGATAATGACGGCCTCGGGCTTGACCTCGTCCATCATCTGAGCGGGATCGGTGTAAAACGGCACGCCGGCGGCCTCGGCCGTGGCACGGGCGCCCTCAAAGGCGTCGGCGATGGCGACGAGCTCGGCCTCGGGCTCCTCGGTGACAAAGCGGATGTGGTTGCGGCCCATGGCGCCGGCGCCGATAACGGCAATGCGGACGGGGTTGAGCTCAGACATTTCGACTCCTTAATACTGGTGACCGGTGGAATGCGACAAAGGGGCTGTCCCTTTGTCGCATCGGTAAAACTAGGCGGACTTCTTCTTGCTGTCGGAGACCATCATGTAGACGGTGAGCACGACGGCGATGGCGGCGATCACAATGGCGCCGTAGAAGGACTGCTGGTAGGCGGCGCTGCCGGCCTCGGCGTGATACAGCACGGCGGTGATGGGCTGGCTGATCCAGGTGGAAGCGGCATAACCCAAAAACATGATGCCGTAGTTGACGCCGATGTTGCTGGTGCCAAAGGCGCCACCGGTGAGCGGCGGGTAGATGACGAGCAGGGCGCCAAAGCTAAAGCCGAGCAGGGCGAGCGCCACAAAGAACATGCTCTGCGTAAAGCTCGTCGACATGATGACGAGCGCGACGATGGTGACGACAAGGCTGATGAGCAGCGACTTATAGGAGCCGAGCTTGTCGATGATCTGGCCAAAGGACAGACGGCCAACCAGGTTGGCGCAGGTGTTGACGGAGACCACCACACCGCCGAGGGCGACGGCCGCGGCGCTCGTGGGGTCGGCGAAGAGCTGAACGGCGGCGATGGAGGCAACCTTGCCCACGAGCAGGGTGCCCGCGGTGGCGGCGAAGGCGAAGGTGACGATGAGGACCCAGAAGCGCGGGGTCTTGACCATCTCGTCCGGGGTGAGGTCGCCGAAGGTGCCGGCGTGCGCGCCGCCCTTGGGGGCCTCGAAGCCCTCGGGCAGCCAACCGGCCTCGGGAGCCTTCAGGAACAGGGCGGAGGCGGCGATCGTCACAAAAAAGATGACGCCGAGTGCCTTAAGAGCACCGAAGATGCCAAGGCTCGGGATGAGCAGCGAGGCGAGCACCGGGGACAGCACGGCGGGGCCGGCGGTCGAAGCAGCGAGGGTGATGCCAGAGGCGAGGCCCTTCTTGTCGATGAACCACTTTTGGCCGGTGGTGAGCGCCGGGTTGTAGCCCAGACCGTTGCCGACGGCGGCAACGAGCGAGAACCACAGGTAGAACTGCCACGGCTCGGTGACGGTGCCGGACATGAACCAGCCCACGCCGTAGCATACGGCGGCGGCGATCACGACGTTGCGGGGGCCGATTTTATCGGAGATGCGGCCGGCGAAGATGCCCGTCACGGCCATGATGGTCTGGAAGACGGGGAAGGCCCAGGTAAGGGCGCTGGACCACTCGGGATAGACGGCGAGCAGGTTCTTGCTTACGACGGAATACAGCGCGATGGAGCTGATGAAGAACATGGTGACGCACGCGGCGGAAAGCACGACAGCGCGACCCTTGTTGGAGTTGGTGGAAGCCATTGGACTCTTTCTAATCGATACGGGGGAGGAGCGGACGTGTCCGCGGGGCCTCCCTGTCAGGTTGGTTTACTGGTCAGTTGGCTTTGCGACGCCGGACTCATCGGACCAGAGCTCGACACCCTTGTTCTTAAGGTAGTTGTCGGCATAGGCGCGACGGCCGCCGGGCTTGGCGGTGAGGTCGCCCATCATGTTGGAGAAGCCGCCATCGACCTTGATGGCGTCGCCGGTGGTGAAGTCCGAGCGCGTGGACGCCAGGAACATGACGGCGTTGGCGATATCGCTCACCTCGCCGATGCGACGCGTGGCGATCAGACGGCTGCGGCTCTTCTCGACCTCGGGGTCGGCGTAAAAGCTTGCCGACATGGGGGTCTTGACGAAGCAGGGCTCGACGCAGTTGGAGCGCACGCCGTAGGGGCCCCACTCGGCAGCCAGCATCTTGGACATCATGTTGACGCCCGCCTTGGTGGAGCTGTACACGCCCGAGAACGTCTCGGGGGAGTGGCTGGCGACGGTCGAGATGTGCACCAAGCGGCCCTGGCCGGCCTTGATCATCTCGCGACCAAAGCGCTGCGAGGTGATGAAGTAGCCGGTGAGATTGACGTTGAGCACCTGCTCCCAGTCGCTCAGCGGCAGGTCTTCCATGGCGGCGAAGCGCAGGATGCCGGCGGTGTTGACGAGAACGTCGACGCGGCCGAAGTCGGCGATGGTGGCATCGACGGCGGCCTGAACCTCGGCCTCGTCGGTGGCGTTCATCTTGTAACCCTCGGCGTGGATGCCAAACTCGGCGGCGAGGTCGGCGGCTGCGGCCTTGACCTTCTCCTCGTCCAGGTCGAGCAGGACGACATTGGCGCCGTTGCGGGCGAACTCGCGGCAGATCTCGACGCCCATACCGCCGAGTGCGCCGGTCACGGCGCAGACATCGCCCTCGAGCTTAAGCCAGTTGCTCATAGGAACTTCCCTTCTTGTGCCTCCCGGTGGGTCGCTCCCATTAACCGACCCACGTGGTTTTCGCTGGTTATCGTATGCTTTGCATTTGCGCAGGTGAATTGCATATTTGTTAGAATGGCGTTAACCATAGGTTTACACTGTGCGATGCAGTTTTTTCTCAATTGAGCGCGTGACCTGCCAAAACGACCCCCTTCGGCAGTTCATTGCCATGCGTCTGGAAACGGGAGATTGACGTGTACGATCGACGACTCGAGGCCATATCGGCCGCCGCGGAGCTGGGAAGCTTCTCGCGTGCGGCGGCAAAATTGCGCGTGTCGACCCCGGCGCTCGTCAAGCAGGTGTCGGGCTTCGAGTCCGAGTTCGGCATCACGCTGTTCGAGCGCTCGCATTCTGGTGTTAAGGTGACGCCGGCAGGTGCTCTGCTGGTGGACGATGCACGTTCGATCATGCGGCAGTCCGAGGACGCGCTACGCCGTGCCCGACGCGCGGCAGGCGATGGCGATGCCGTGCGTCTGGGTGTGTCGATGATGTGCCCGGGGCGCCAGACGCTTTCGATGTGGACGGGCGTGCACGAGCTGGAGCCATCGCTGCGATTTGAGATCGTGCCGGTAAGCGACCTCTATGACGAGCGCGAGACCGTCATGCGCAGCTTGGGCCGCGAGGTCGATGTGGTGCAGTCGAGTTTTTCTACCCCGCGCTGGGGCGACGCCTGCCAAAAGCTTCGCATTGTCAACGTGCCGTTTTATATCGACCTGCCGCGCACGAGTCCGCTTGCGCGCAAGACGCGCATCACGGTTGCCGACTTGGAGGGCATGCGCCTGCGCGTGCTCCGTCACGGCAACGACGCTATGGACAGTCTGCGTATCGATCTGTTGGCCGACGGCGGCGTAGACGTGATCGACGTGGACAGCTTTGACTTTGCGCTCTTTAACGAGGCAGAGGAAAAGGGTGACGCGGTGCTCACCTGCGGCGCATGGTCGGGGGTGCACCCGGCCTTTGTGGGTGTGCCGTTCCTGTGCGGGCGCGAGGTGCCGGTCTTTCTACACTACCCGCTCGAGCCCACCCTCCAAGTCCAAAAATTCGTCAACGCCATGGCCCAACTCCTCAAATAGCTCATTTGGGACGGGTTTAGTGGTCCTCGCGTTGCGGGTCGGCTGTCTCGGCTGCCTTTACGCGGTTCTTATCGACGTACATGTTCTTGTCGGCCTGGGAAAAGAGCTCGCGCATCGTAGGCGGTTCATCAAAATCACTGGAAAGCGCATAGCCCACCGCATAGCTGATAGGCATGTCGGGATGAGTCTCGGAATACTCGTTCACGTTCGCGCGAATCCGAGTGAGACAAGATTCCACAGCGGCTCGGTCGGCATCCCGCAGCACCGCGATAAACTCATCGCCGCCGTCGCGACCCACAAAGCAGGTCTCGGACGCCACACGCCCCAGCTGCCGAGCAAAAGAGCGGATGTATTCGTCGCCCTTCTCGTGACCAAAGCTGTTATTGACCGTATGCAGATTGTTAAGGTCGAAAACGCACACCGCAACGGGCGCCTCCGCGGAGACAGGCTGCTCCTGCCCCAAGATCTCCTCGCACTTGTTCTTGTTGGGCAGTCCCGTGGCTTCGTCGAGATAGACTTTGCTCTGCAGTTCGCGATTGAGCGCGGCAGTTCGCACCGCGCGAACAAGTTCAACCGCAAAGGCCGCCACCAGGCCCACGATGTCGATGATCACCAAGCCCTCGAGATAGTTGAGCGCCGACGCCTTCTCCTGAGAGTAGTCCTCTGCGAGTCGCGTAGCATCGTCGCAAATGCCAAAGAACTCCTCGCTCATGGAGATGATGTCGGTGTTCTCATAGCCGACTTCGCGCACGCGGATGATCTCGGCGCAAAGCTCATCAAAATAATTAGCAAGCTCGGTCATCTTTGTCTGATACTCGTCGTCGTTGAGACGGACGAGGTTGAGGTCGTCACTTCCGTAACGCAAACCGTTGATGTATGAATCCACGGCTTTGAGCAGGTCATCTTGAGGCTGGCCCGCATCCTCGAGCTTAACGATTCGCTGCGTGGTACCGCGCACCAGACCGGCGTAGTTGACCACACGCGCCGTGCCCTGGATATCGGAGACGAGCAGCATAACATTGATGAAGAAGAAGATGAGAACTGCCGTGAGCACCATCATGAGCAGGCGCACCGCCTGGCCGGCCTTCTTGGCGACAGAAGTATTCACAAGTTCACTCCCCTAAATGACAAAAGAACAGGTAGCACGCAGTGTGCTGAAATTCATGGGTGGTTAACTCTACCATATGGGCTAGCAGCCTCAAACTGCAGCAGACGCTCGTCCAAATTGGCGTGACGCTTGCCTTGTTGTTCTTGACCTGGCCGCGCTATCGGACATGCTTCTGGTCTTGGATCACCATGGGAAAGCTCATCCCGTTTTGTGCGTCTAGAGTGGGATGCGGCTTCCCAAAGGTGCCGTTAGGGGAAACCACATCCCGGTTTATGCCCTTGAAATGGGATGCCGTTTCCCGGAGGGGGCCCAGCGGGAAACGGCATCCCATTTTGGGCCCGAAAAGTGGGATACGGTTTCCGGCCGGCATGAATAAAGCCTCCGCAGCTCGTGTGGCTGCGGAGGCTTTATTCGTTGCGGTGCATTGTGTTTGGGTCGTTGAGATGAGTCGATTTGCCCCGAAAGAGGAGGACATTGACCTTAGGGTCATGCCCGACGAATGAGCGGCAAATCGGCCATCTCGGCGAGCCGAACTACTCCAGCTCAAACGCTCCGGTGTAGAGCTGATAGTAATACCCGCGCTTGGCGATCAGCTCGTCGTGGTTGCCGCGCTCGATGATGCGGCCGTGGTCCAGACAGATGATCGCGTCGGAGTTGCGCACGGTGGACAGGCGGTGCGCGATGACAAACGTCGTGCGGCCCTCCATGAGCTTGTCCATGCCCGCCTGCACGATGGCCTCGGTGCGGGTGTCAATGCTCGACGTGGCCTCGTCCAGGATCATCGCCGGCGGATCGGCGACGGCGGCGCGTGCGATCGAGATCAGCTGGCGCTGGCCCTGCGACAGCTGTGCGCCGTTGCCGGTGAGCATGGTGTCGTAGCCGTCGGGCAGGCGAGTGATAAAGTCGTCCGCGCCCGCGAGCTTGGCCGCCGCGATGCACTCCTCGTCGGTGGCATCCAGGTTGCCGTAGCGGATGTTATCCATCACGGTGCCGGTGAACAGGTTTACGTCCTGCAGCACCACGCCCAGCGAGCGGCGCAGATCGGCCTTGCGGATCTTGTTGACGTTGATGCCGTCGTAGCGAATCTTGCCGTCGGCGATGTCGTAGAAGCGGTTGATGAGGTTGGTGATGGTCGTCTTGCCGGCACCGGTGGCGCCGACAAACGCGACCTTCTGACCCGGCTTGGCAAACACGGACACGCCGTGCAGCACCTCGTGGTCGGGCGTGTAGCCAAAGTCGACGTTGTCCATGACCAGGTCGCCACGCAGCGGCACGTATTCGATCTCGCCGGTTGCGCGGTGCGGATGTTTCCACGCCCACATGCCGGTGTGGTGGTCGGCCTCCTCGAGCTGCCAGGTGTCGGGGTTCACCTGCGCGTTGACGAGCGTCACGTAGCCCTCGTCGGCCTCGGGCTTCTCGTCGATGAGCTCAAAGATACGGTCGGCGCCGGCGAGGCCCATGACCACGGCGTTGATCTGCTGCGAGATCTGGCCGATCTGTCCACAGAACTGCTTGGTCATGTTGAGGAACGGCACCACGACGGCGATGGACAGCGCCATGCCCGAGATGCTCAGGTTGGGCACGCCCAGCGCTAGGAAAATGCCGCCGGCCAGTGCGACCAGCACGTAGAGCAGGTTGCCCAGGTTCATAAGGATGGGCATGAGGATGTTGGCGTACATGTTGGCCTTCTGCGAGACCTCGAAGAGCTTTTCGTTGCGCTCGTCAAAATCGGCTTCGGCGGCAGACTCGTGGCAGAATGCCTTGACGACCTTCTGGCCGTTCATGACTTCCTCGATATGGCCCTCGACAACGCCGAGCTCGGTCTGCTGCGCAATAAAGAAGCGCGCGGAGTTGGAGCCGAGCAGCTTGGTCATAAAGGTCATAAAGGCGACGCCGGCAATAATGACCAAGCACATCCACACGCTGTAGTACAGCATGATAAAGAACACCGTGACGATGACGATGACCGTCATGAGCAGGTTGGGCAGCGACTGGCTGATCATCTGGCGCAGCGTGTCGATGTCATTGGTGTAGTGGCTCATGATGTCGCCGCGCTGGTGCGTGTCGAAGTAGCGGATCGGCAGGTCCTGCATGCGGTTGAACATCTTCTCGCGCAGCTTCTCCAGCGAGCCCTGCGTGACGATGGCCATGGCGCGGTTCCAGAAGAGCGAGGACAGGATGCCGATGCCGTAGATGCAGGCGAGGGTGGTCACGAGCTGTGCGATCTTGGGCTGCGCGGCTCCCCAATCGCCCGACTGCCACGATTCGCTAATAATCTGCAGGGCGCTCTGAAGGAAGGTCGCGCCGATGGAGTTGATGATGGCGCAGAGCACCACGCCGGCGACGACGAGGGGCAAAAGCACGGGGTAAAAGCCAAAGAGCGTCTTGATGAGGCGCGACATGGTGCCGCCCTTGCGGTTGAGCGCGCGCTCGGCGGTCGTTGCCTTACTCATGTGCCTCGCCTCCTTCCTGGGTCTGAGCTTGCGTTACGGATGCCTCGGTGTCGGCCTCGACGGCCTCTTCGCCCTCGGCAGACATCTTGTTCTGCGAGGTAAAGGTCTCGCGGTAGATCTCGCTCGTCTTGAGCAGCTCGTCGTGGTTACCGATCTGCGCGATGCGGCCGCCCTCCATGACGATGATGCGGTCTGCGTCCTGCACGGAGCTAATGCGCTGGGCGATGATGAGCTTGGTCGTGTTGGGCAGATAGCTTGCCAGCCCTGCGCGAATCTTGGCGTCGGTCTTGGTGTCGACGGCGCTCGTGGAGTCGTCCAGGATCAAGATCTTGGGGCGACGCAGCAGGGCACGCGCAATGCACAGGCGCTGCTTCTGACCGCCGGAAACATTGGAGCCGCCCTGTTCGATCCAGGTGTCATAGCCCTTGGGGAAGCCGTCGACAAACTCGTCGGCGCAGGCCAGATGCGCGGCCTCGCGGACCTCTTCGTCGGTGGCGTTCGGGTCGCCCCAACGCAGGTTCTCGGCAATCGTGCCGCTAAACAGCACGTTTTTCTGCAGCACCATGGCCACCTGGTGGCGCAGGGCGTCCAAGTCGTAGTCGCGTACATCCACGCCGCCCACGCGCACGGTACCCTCGGTGGCGTCGTACAGGCGGGCGATGAGGTTTACGAGCGTGGACTTGGCCGAGCCGGTGCCGCCGATGATGCCGATGGTCTCGCCGCTCTTAATGTGCAGGTCGATATCGTCGAGCGCCTGGCGCTTCGCATGCGCGGAATACTTAAAGCTCACGTGGTCAAAGTCGATGGAGCCATCGGCGACCTCGAGCACGGGCTCGGCGGGATCGGCGATCGTGGGCTCGGCGGCCAGCACCTCGGTGATGCGGTGCGCCGATTCGTCGGCCATGGTCACCATGACAAAGATCATCGATAGCTGCATCAGGCTCATGAGGATTTGGAAGCCATAGGTAAAGATCGAGGAGAGCTGGCCCACGTCGAACAGCGTGCCCTGGCTCGTGATGATGAGCTTGGAGCCCAAGTAGATGATGACGACAAACGCGCCGTTGACGCAGATGTTCATCATGGGGTTGTTAAAGGCAAGCAGCTTCTCGGCGCGGGTGAAGTCCATCTGGACGTCGCGTGCGGCGGTCGCGAACTTCTCCTTCTCAAAGTCTTCGCGCACGTAGCTCTTGACCACGCGCATGCCGGTGACGTTTTCCTCGACGGACTCGTTAAGGGCGTCGTACTTGTGGAACACGCGCGAGAAGATGGGACGCACCTTAAAGATGATAAAGAACAGCCCAAAGCCCAGCAGCGGAATGATGACCAGGTAGACCATGGCGACGCTGCCGCCCATGATAAATGCCATGGTAAAGGCGAAGATCAATACCAGCGGCGCGCGCACGGCGATACGGATGATCATCATAAAGGCCTGCTGCACGTTGTTGATATCGGTGGTCAGGCGCGTGACGAGCGAGGAGCTCGAGAACTCATCGATGTTGGCAAAGCTGAACGTCTGGATCTTGTAGAACAGGTCGTGACGCAGGTTCTTAGCGAAGCCGCAACTCGCATGGCTGCAGGTGACGCCGGCAGCGGCGCCAAAAGCAAGCGACGTCAGCGCGATGAGCACCAAAAAGCCCGCGGTGGGAAGCATCTCGGCTACGGTGGTGCCATCTTTGATGGCGTCGATCAGGTTGGCGGTGATAAATGGAATCAGCATCTCGCAGAGCACCTCGCCAAGCACGAGCAACGGCGTGGCAACGGTGACTTTTATATAGTCGCGGATGCTGCCCATGAGGGTTTTAATCATCCAGTTCCTCCCAGGTTACACGGATTTTCTCGAGCATTTCGGCGAGCTGCTCGCGCTCGTCGTGGGTGAGGGCACCAAAGGCCTGCTCTCTAAAGCGAATGCGGGCTGCCTGGTCGATGCGGGCGTTTTCCCGGCCGGTTTCGGTCAGGCGAATGGTGAGCTGCCGTCGATCCTTGGGGTTACGGCTGCGCTCGATGAGGCCGTTGAGCTCGAGTTTGGACAGGATCTCGGAAAGCGACCCCGGCTTGAGGTCAAAGTGCATGCCGAGTTCCTGCTGCGACATCTCGCCGCCGGGTTGCTTGGCCAGCAGGCAGATGATGGGCGCCTTGCCGGACACGCCTCCGCCATGAAAATGCATGTAATGGCCGCAAAACCCAAGCCCATTGAGGATTCGCTTGGCAAGCTTGTCTTCTGAGCTAACCGCTTCGGGTGCATCCGCCGGCTGTGACGGGTCGCCGCCGGGCTCGTGCGAACAAAGGTTAAGAGGTTCATCGCACATGAATTAGTGTTGCTCCTTTCTTTAGTTAGGTAGTGGAATTGTTTTGTGCCTAACCAATCTAGGAGCATGAGAAATGAATGTCAAGGTACCAAACTAGTGGTTACGCGGTTTTACCAAACCGCGTAACGGCTCGACGCTGCAAACCCGCCAGAGCGGCAATCTGCCTTTCAACTTCGGCGGCATGACC
>CAJLVJ010000013.1 GCA_905210085.1 uncultured Collinsella sp.
AAGATTCTCTCTGGCATAGAGATCGTAAAGCATGGTGGCTTTCAGAATTTCTATGGCATCACCGTGTACCTCTTGAATATCCTTCTTTTTATCAGCTGCGGCCATATCATTGACCACTTTCCCCAGATGCCGTTTCTCTGCAAACTGCAGCAAAATATCATATCGCTGCATTCTGCCATGCTGTACTTTGCCAAATCCGCACTGCTCGTAAAACGCTGCCAGATCTTCAAAAAAATCAAAAGGTGCCTTATAAAAATGCATAAGATATGTCACAGACTGCTCAAACTGATGGCTGTTGTAATAAATCTCCACCATTTCTTCCACACCTTTTAACTTCAGAATATCATCATAACTCATCCAGTCTGTTTTCAGCACCTCATACGGTGCTTTTTTTCGATAAACAATGCCATATGTTTCAGCCATATCATACATCCTGGAACCTTTTAATACCTTTAAAAAGCCCAACTGCAGCTGTTCCGGCTCCTCGCTCTGCTTGAGGCGGATCTGGCGCAGGCCGACGTTCAGCTCCCGCCGCGCGACGACGGTCTCGCCGTCCAGCAGCTCCGCCACGGCGTCGTAGACGTTGGCCTCGCCGTAGCCGTAGGGCCACCAGAGCTTGGGATTCTCCACCGCGCAGTCGATGCGCCCGACCTTGGCCCGATCCAGCGCGCACTGCCCGAAGAAGGAGGAGTCCGCGCCGCAGCGCCCGGCGACGCGCACGGAGAGGCTCTGCCCCGCGAGCTTTTCCAGCGGCGCATCCACGCTGAAGTAGAATTCCAGGCTGGGCGTCTGCACGCGGTCGAAGCGGACGCGGTAGCCCAGCTCCGCAAAGGCGTACGCGTCGCGCACGGCCAGGCGCACGCTCTTCCACAACCCGGCCGTCACCGCCCGCGGGAAGATGTCCCAGCCAAAGGAATGGGCGGGCTTGCGCAGCGCGACGCCGCCGTCGATGTGCCAGCCGGTCAGCAGGTACTGCGCATAGGGCTGGGAGAGCTGTTCCAGCAGAGCGGAGCGGATGTGTACCCAGAGGACGTTTTGCGGCCGCAGCCGGTCAGTCACGTCGAACTCGTGGGGCATGAAGGCGTTTTCGGACGCGCCGATCCGCTCGCCGTTGAGGAAGTATTCCGCCAGGCAGTCGACCCCGTCCAGGCGGAGAAACACGCGCTCGTCCGCCGCGGACTCGGGCGCGGGAAACTCCCGCGCATACCACCAGCCAAAGGGCTCGAACGCTTCGGCCTTTCGGGGGTTCATTCCCTGGAACAGGTCCTCGGGCAGTATCCCCGCCCGGGACAGGTCCAGCTCCACGTTTCCCGGCACCTGCGCAGGGATGCAGGGCGCGCCCAGCGCCAGAAGCTCCGCCGGCGTCCGGGGCGCCTGCCGCCGTTCGTCCGTAAAATAGAGGGTCCAGGCTCCGTCCAGTGAAATCCAGCGTTCCATATCGGCATCCTTCCCTTCGCCTTTTTTGTCAGTATACCGGGTGCGCAGAAAAAAATCCATCCGCAATTTGCCGTCCGCGGGACGCGGATGCGCAGACGAGCGAAAGGCCCCAGCGGCATATGCCGTTGGGGCCTTTCGCTCGTTGTGATCTGGTGGAGGTGAGGGGAGTCGAACCCCTGTCCGAAAACCCGTCAAGACGCCTTTCTCCGAGCGCAGTCTGTGTTTTGACGTTCCCTCTGCCACGCCCCCGCAGACAGGGTCATGGGTTCAGTAGCTTCATCCGTACGGCCGGCCGCAAAGCTTAGGCCGGTTCGGTCCCTGCATTTCTGACGCCGGGATCCCAGGCTGCAGGTGGCCTGGGGCCGACGTCGCCGTTAGGCGGCGAAAGCCAATTCGTTAGAATTGTCAGTTCATTTTTAGGTCCCGCTTGTTGACGCAGGTGCAGGGCTGCGGCTCGCTTGACGCCTCCCCGGCGTCCCCGTCGAAACCAGTACACCCCCAAGTCCTCCCTGGGGTATCTTCTATTATACAGCACTCCCGGGAAATGTGCAAGTCTTTGGCCGGCCGTTCATTTCCGCTCCCGCCAGGCGCGCGGGGAGAGGCCGTAGCGCGCGTGGAAGAGCCGCGCAAAATAGCCGGGACTTTGGAACCCGCAGCGGATGCCGACCTCTGTCACCGTCAGGTTCCCTGCGCGCAGCAGCTCGGCCGCGCGCGTCAGGCGCGCTTCGGCAAGGTATTGCATGGGCGTCAGGTTCAAGCACTCCCGAAACCGGCGCTGGCAGGCGCGCTCGGACAAGTGCGCAAAGCGCGCAAGATCCGCCAGGTGGATGGGCTGGTCCAGACGGGACTGCAGGAAGCGCATCATCTCCTTGACCTGGTCGTCGTCCTTGCGCGGCCCGGCGGGAACCCGGACGCCGCGCGGTTCCCGGAGCGCGGCGCAGGCCTGACAGAAGACATGCGTCAGCGCCTCGCGCACGCGGAACTCGTACAAGGGCGGCTTTTGCGCGCACAGGGCGCAGGCGGAGACGATCTGCGCGGCGGACTCCGGATCGGGCAGCGCGATCCCCGCCGCGGCTTCGGCCAGGTAGACGCGGACGTGCCGCCAAAGCGCTCCGTCTGCCGAACCGTAGAGCAGATGCGGATGAAAGACGATGTCGCATTCCTTATAGCGCCGGCCGGGCAGGGGAAGAGCGCGTGCGGCGCGCCCGGAGAGAGCAGCGCCGCCTGCCCGGAAGAAAGGCGGAGGCGGCGGTCGCCTGCGGCAACCTCCAATTCCCCGGAAAGCACAGAAATTGCCTCAAATTCCTCGTGCCAATGCCAGGGAAAGCCCGTGTCCTCCGTCTCGTAGGCGGCGCAGGGAAAGTCCGCCGTGCCGTGGGTCTGCAGCTCGCGCCCGCTGCCGTCGATCCGCGCTTCCATGCACGCGCTCCCCCCGTTTCTGTCGCTTTTGTACCAGTATACGCCGTTTTTCTTGCAGATGCAAGGAAGGCGGCGTGCTATACTGGTCCCGCTGCCTTGGCGGCAGCCTGTAAGGAGGTTTGGTTCCAAATGGTTTCCCTGCTGCTTCCCATCATCTATCTGGCGTTTATCTCCCTGGGCCTGCCGGACGGGCTCCTCGGCGCGGCCTGGCCCAGCATGTACGAGAGCCTGGGCGCGTCCGTCTCCGGCGGCGGGCTGATCTCCATGATCATCTCGGCCGGCACGGTCGTCTCCGCCCTCTCCTGCAACGCGCTGCAAAGGCGCCTGGGCACGGGGAGGATCACGGCCATCAGCGTGGGCATGACCGCCCTTGCATTGCTCGGCTTCTCGCTCAGCCGGGCGTACTGGCAGCTCTGCCTGCTCGCCATCCCGTATGGGCTTGGCGCGGGCTGCGTGGACGCCGCCCTGAACAACTACGTCGCGCTGCACTATAAAGCGCGGCACATGTCCTGGCTGCACTGCATGTGGGGCATCGGCGCCAGCGGCGGCCCGGTCATCATGGCCTGGGCGCTCACGCGCGCTTCCTGGAATCTGGGGTATGGCATCGTCTCGGGAATCCAGATCGCGCTGACGCTGGTTCTGCTGCTGACGCTCCGCCTGTGGAAGGAGGACCGCGCTGGCGCTTCGGAAGGGGAGGCGGCGGGCGCGAGCAAGCGCTCCCTGCCGGAGCTGCTGCGCCTGCCCGGCGTGCCGCAGGTGATGGCGTGCTTCTTCTGCTATTGTGCGCTCGAGGTGACCATCGGCATGTGGGCGGCGAGTTACTGCACGCTGGTGCGCGGGATTCCCGCGTCCGAGGCCTCGGCCTGGGGGAGCATCTTCTACCTCGGGGTCACGGCGGGGCGGCTCGTCAGCGGCTTCATCACCTTCCGCGTGAACGATCGGAACATGATCCGCCTGGGGCAGATGATCTGCGCGGCAGGGATTCTGCTCGTCGCCCTGCCGGCCGGGAACGCCGCGCTGCTGCCGGGCCTGCTGCAGTCCGTGGCCTACAACGAGGCGCACGGTACGCCCAACGTGCACCTGTACGAGGTCGGCAGCCTGTTCCACGGTCGCGAGAACGCCAGCCTGCCCAAGGAGACCAAGTCCGTGGCGGGTGTGCTCTCGGGCCAGTGGAGCGAGCGGTCCTGGAATATGAAGTACCGCAAGCTGCGCTTCTTCTTTGGCAAGGGCATTGTCGAGGAGCTGCTCGCCCAGCTGCGCATCGAGAAGGTCCGCTTCCGTCCCGTCGAGGGCGAGGGCTACGCTTTCTTGCAGCCGGGTCGTGCGGCCGAGGTTCTGTCCGGCGGCACCGTGCTGGGCTGGGTCGGCGAGATTCACCCCAAGGCGCGCGAGGCGATGGGCATCGATGAGGTCGTCGTTGCCTTTGAGCTCGATCTGGACAAGCTGATCAAGGGCGCCCGCAACCAGGAGAACTACCGCGAGTTCTCGCAGTACCCGGCTGTTGAGCACGACCTTGCTATCGTGGTCGACAACGCTGTGACCTGCGAGGATCTTGAGCGCCGTATTACCAGCGCCGGTGGCAAGCTGCTCGAGGGCGTGCGCCTGTTCGACGTCTACCGCGATCCCATCCGCATCGGAGCGGGCAAGAAGTCCATGGCCTTTGCGCTTACGTATCGCTCCGACGACCACACGCTCACCAGCGAAGAGGTCGAAAAAGCGCACCAGAAGATCGTCACCAAGGTGTGCAAGGGCGTAAACGGCGAGGTCCGCGGATAAGGCTTGCGCTGGGAGCGCAGGACCCCTCGGCAGTTGCTGTGGGGCCCTGCGTGACCGCAGTGTTTGGAAAAGGCATTGCTGAGCCTGCATATATGACACGCGCATTACATAACGGCGTGCTGCTTTGTCGGCAGCGCGCCGTTTTGCTATGATAGCCCGCGGCGTGTTACGAATCTGACAATACGTAACACTGACAAGGCGATTTAAGCGGCGTTGCAATTCTGTGCGCCGACAACCGGGAGGCGTACATGCACATTCCAGATAATTATCTGTCCCCGCAGACCGATGCCGTCATGGCGGTGGCAATGGTGCCCGTTTGGGTCCACTGCATCAAGAAGGTGCGCGCCACGCTCGATCGCGAGCACATGGCTTTCCTGGGCATCTGCGCCGCGTTCTCCTTCCTGCTCATGATGTTCAACGTGCCGCTGCCCGGCGGCACCACAGGCCACGCCGTCGGCGGCGCACTCATCGCGCTGCTGCTGGGCCCCGAGGCCGCTGCCATCGCTGTCTCGGTCGCGCTGGCGCTGCAGGCGCTGCTGTTTGGCGACGGCGGCATTCTGTCCTTTGGCGCCAACTGCTTTAACATGGCCTTCGTGCTGCCGTTTGCCGCTGCTGTCGTGTTCCGTGCGCTCAACAGCCGTTTGCACGACAAGAGCTGGGGCACCTCGGTTTCGGCTATCGTAAGCGGCTGGGTCGGCCTGTGCCTGGCGGCCCTGTGCGCGGCAATCGAGTTTGGTATTCAGCCGATGCTCTTCACCAACGCCTCGGGTGCTCCGCTGTACTGCCCCTTCCCGTTGTCTGTGGCTATTCCGGCCATGTTGATCCCGCATATGCTGGTCGCCGGTGTCGTCGAGGGCGTGGCGACGGCCGCAATCTACGGTTTCATTAAGAAGACGGCGCCGAGCGTTATCGTCGGGCCCGAGGCCGTCGATGGCCAGCTTGCCGCCGATGGTGCTGCCAAGAAGACCTCGCTGGTCCCCACGCTCATCCTGGTTGCCGTGCTTGTCGTGGCCACGCCGCTGGGTCTGCTGGCCACCGGTGACGCATGGGGCGAGTGGGACGCCGAGGGCGCCGCGACCGCCGTTCAGGAGGCTGGCGACGACAGCCTGCAGGCTTCGGTCGGCCTAGATACCCCGACCTTTGCCGATGCCCTGCCCACGGGCGATTATCTGCAGGCCTATTCCGAGGAGCAGGGCCTTGGCTTTGCCGGCCAGGCCGCGATGTATATTCTTTCGGGCGTGATTGGCGTGGCGGTGCTCACCATCGTATTCCGCCTGGTCTCGCTGACGGTCAAGGAAAGCGGTGCTCATGGCAATAGCCGAGCTGCCTAGCTGGCTTGCGGTCGAGCAGCGTTACGAGCCCGCGGGGGCTCGGCATCGTGTGATGCAAAAGAATGTCCTGCACCTGGCGAGCCTGCTTGAGCGGGTTCGCCTGGGTGGAGGCGCGCACGAGGGCGGGTCGATGGTCGACCGCGCCCTTTCTTGCGTTTCGGCTCCGGTGCGCCTGGTGGGGATGTTCGTTTGCGTCCTGTGCGTGTGTCTGACGCAGAGTCCGCTGTACCTCATGTTGATGGCGGCTATCGCGCTGGTGCTCGTTGCCGTGCGCCCCGTACGCGGGCTGCGGGCAACCTTTGTGCCGGCGTTGGCTGCCGCGGGGTTTGCCGTAGTTCTGGCGCTTCCTGCCCTGCTGCTGGGTGCTTCTGCCACGGGCGCCATGCTCAAGATTGCACTCAAGACCTTCATTAATGTGTCGCTGGTGCTGGGCGTTTCGTGGACCCTCACGTGGAGCCGAATGTCGGCGGCGCTTAAGATGCTGCATCTACCCGACGAAGTTATCTTTACGTTTGATATGGCGCTCAAGCACATCGAGGTGCTGGGTCGCACGGCGCACGATCTGTGTGAATCGGTCATGCTGCGCAGCGTTGGCCGTGCGCCTGCGGGTTTTTCGCGCACCGACTCGCTGGCGGGTATCATGGGCATGACCTTTATCAAGGCGATGGAATGCAGCCGCGCGATGGACGAGGCTATGCTGTGCCGCGGCTTTGCCGGTACGTATCCGGCGCCCGCGCGCGCCGGGTTTAGCTGGCGCGATGCGGTCTATGCGGCCGGCGTGGCGCTGCTGGCAGTGTTGTGCGCCGTGCTGTAGTGCGGGCGGCCGAGCCGTCGATGTGAGTAGGGAAGGGCGACGTTTTGACGATCGATATGAAGAGTGCGGCGGGCACGAACGGTGCGGGCGGCGCCGAGACCACGCCGCTCATCGAGTTTCGCGACGTGGTGTTTTCCTATGCGGGGCATACGGTTGTCGATGGCGTGTCGCTGCAGGTCGATCGTGGTGAACTCGTTGCCCTGCTCGGTCCCAACGGCTGCGGTAAGACGACGATTATGCGCCTTATTAACGGCCTTGAACTCGCGGACGCAGGGGCATACCTGTTTGACGGGCACGTGATCGATGCGGCGTTTCTAAAGGATTCCGCGGCCGCTCAGCGTTTTCATCAGCGCGTGGGCTTTGTGTTCCAGAATGCCGACGCCCAGCTGTTCTGTGTTACGGTGGGCGAGGAAGTTGCCTTTGGTCCCGCGCAGATGGGGCTGCCGGCAGACGAGCTCGAGCGCCGCGTGCGCGATGCCATGGGGCTGTTCCAGGTTGCCGACCTTGCCGACGCCTCTCCCTATCAGCTCTCGGGCGGGCAAAAGAAGCGCGTTGCGCTGGCTGCGGTCGTATCGATGAACCCGGATATCTTGGTCCTCGACGAGCCTACTAACGGACTTGACGAGGACTCTTGCGACATCGTGGTCAACTTCCTACTGGCCTATGTTGCTGCCGGTAAGACGGTCTTGATGAGCACACATCACCAGGATTTGGTGCGACGCCTGGGTGCCCGTGCAATCTATATCGATCGATATCACCATGTGGTCGAGGCGCCCGTGCCGTCGTATGGAACCGAAAGCGGTGCTACGGACTAGTTGCTGCGTAGAGCGTGCGTAGCCGCCTGCGCGGCTTTGCCGTGATGGTATAGTTATCCAGGTTTTATGGGGGTGGCTATGCCAAGTTGGAACATTCATATCGCTCAAACGGAGCGCTTGCTGGCGCGTGCTGGCACGCTTGCCGATAACGTGCGCGACCGCAATGCCTTTTTGTTTGGCTGCGTGGTTCCGGATATCTTCGTGGGCTATATGGTCCCTGGCATCGCCGATCCCATCCCGTACCGCATTACGCACTTTGCCAAGCCTGAGCCCATCCCTAAGCCGCGCGAGCATGAGTTTTGGGACACCTATGTGGCGCCGCTGCTTAACGGCGCACCCGCGGGCGAATCCGCTGAGGCTACTTCGATTATCGAGGAACGCGAGCGACTGAACCGCGTGCACTATCCCCAGCGCTACAAGGATGCCGAGCCGGTTGCCGGTCCCGGCGCCTGTGAGTTCTCGCTTGCGTCCGAAGATGTGGCGCAGTCGCTGCTCGATCTGACGCTGGGTGTCTGGTCGCATCTGGTGGCCGATACCGTATGGAATACGCGTGTGAATCAGTACCTGGAGGCGCACGGCGGCAAGCCGTGTGAGGAGTTCCGCATTAAAAAGCAAGGCGACTTTGACTGGTTTGGTAAGACGCTCGGCATCGTTTCTATCCCGCGCGCGACCGATCGCCTCTATACCGCTGCGACGCGTTTTGGGCAGTATCCCATCCATAAGGAGTATGTGCTCAAGACCATCGGCGTCATGCACGAGATTGTACGCGAAAACCCCGGCGAGCCCGATCATCCGCCGTACCGCCTGCTGACCGAGGAATTCTTTGACGCAACGTTTACCGAGGTCATCGAGCTGACCGAGGCGGGCTTTGCGGCTCGCGTTGCCGCTTCTGACGTTCCCGCAGTCCCTCTGATCGCTAGCTGCTAGCTGACCTCCTTAACGGTGAACAGTTCATCCCAATTGACCAACAGCTCCCGTCGCAGGGCATTTTCAGCGGTACGTTCCTGATCGGTCTTTGGGATGTAGGGGAGCCCCGCCTTTTTATGAATGAGCTCGGTGATGCTGTTAAAGCTCTTCGTGTCCTTGATTTGCTCATAGGTTATCTGGATAACGTCATAGCCCATGCTTGTGAGGGCGGTGGTGCGCTCGGCATCGGAGAGACTTGCGGCTTCGCTGTCATGGGCGGAGCGGCCTTGGCATTCCAAGATGACGCCCATGCTGTCGGTGTTGCTCTCGATGAGGATATCGGCGTAGCAGCAGGTTTTGTCATACAGTGAGCGCGCGGCGTCGCTGAGTGGGATGCGCACGTTGTTTGCGATGTTGATGCCCATGCCGCCCTCGTTGCGGGGGAGCGAGACAAGCATGGAGGTCTGTACTTCGAAGGGCGAGGCGGTCTGCCCCGTCATGTGCTCGGCCGCCCAGCGCAGTTGTTTAACGCCGCGCAGGCCTGCGGCCTGCTTGGCGAACGCGGCGATATCCGCTGCGCTGAAGAGCGGTGGGCGCTTCCACAGGTTGGTGTCATTGCCCTTGATGTCGTTAACTCGCTCCCAGCCGCAGTTGGGCGGAATGAGCTTAAGCGAAATGGCTTCATCGAGTTGTTGTTGCGTTCGCTCGCAGGGCCTAAACACTGCAAAGGAGCCGCACATCTCGTAGCAAGCCATGAGTAACTGGTTGCGTGAAACCTGCGTAGCAAGGTTGAGTAGCGTAAACTCAGGCGACGTGACATCAAACCCATGTTCAGTCTGCCTAAACGACCCGGGAGGCGGCTCTTGGGTTAGGAGGTGCGATTTAAACAGACTTCGCGACCCGGATTGTGCCCGAGTGAATACAAGCCTGTGAAGCGGTGCGTGAAGCAGGTCTTTTACAACTGCATGACTTCCGAGGCCGCAACATCTGCGATCCATATTGCCAAGGCTAATGGCGGGGTAAAGGCCTAATACCTGCGGCGGGATGCGGTAGTAGTTAAAGGCGGATTGCCCACAAAGCGTCAGGTCCATAATGCCCTCCTGGCCGAAATCATCTCTTTGAAGCGAGTGATGCCAGCGTCAATCCGGAAGTATGCGGCAAAATCTGAACCCTATGAGCAGACCTGGCTTTTGAGACTAGTTTATCAGGCATTTTGTTGCGAAAAAACAGGGTGTGCTCGGAGGTTCCAGAATTTGCCGCATACTTCCGAAAACCAGGTCGATTTGGTTCTTGCTAAAACGATTTATCAGCCCTGCGTGAGGTGTGGTCTTGCCACCGGGTGAACACTTCTAGCGCCTGAGCTTTATTTTTTGGGCCTCGAAGGGTGGATTTCGCGCTTTTGGTAAAGAAATGAGTGCGTGTTTTGCCGTGCGCCGGCATTGGCGCAAAGAAAAAGGGCCCGGAAGGCAAAGCCTTCCGGGCCCTTTGCAATGCAAACCTGCTTGCAAGTGCGATTTAGCGCACCTGAGCGACGTAAGCGACGTTGGTCGAGGAAACCTTGTCCTCGAGCTGGACGCTCATACGGGGATCGCCGGCGGTAGCGACGGTCAAATCGCCAGTCTTGACGTAGCCGAGCTCCTTAGCGGTCTCGATCGCCTTGACGATCGTGCCGTTGACGGTGCCCTGGGTAATCTCGGCCTGGTGCGGGATAACGCCCCAGTACATAATCATCTGCTGGACGGCCCACTCGTGGCGGGAGAACGCGCAGATCGGCATGTTGGGACGGAAGTGCGAGATCAGACGAGCGGTACGACCGGTGGTCGTCGGCACGGTGATGCACTTGGCGCCAACGGTGGTGGCCATGTTCACAGCGGACATACCCACAACGTTGTTGACGACGCGGGTGCCATGAGCATCGGCCGGAACCTCGAGCGGAGCGTGAGCCGGGAGGTACTTCTCGGTCTCGAGAGCGATGCTGGCCTGCATCTTGACGGCCTCGACCGGGTACTTACCGGCAGCGGACTCGCCGGAAAGCATAACGGCGTCGGTGCCGTCGTAAATGGCGTTAGCAACGTCGGCAACCTCGGCGCGCGTCGGGCGCGGGTTCTGCTGCATGGAGTCGAGCATCTGCGTAGCGGTGATAACGGGCTTGTAGGCCGCGTTGCACTTGGCGATGATCTCCTTCTGGATGTGGGGAACGAGCTCGGGCTTGATCTCGATGCCCAGGTCGCCACGGGCGACCATGATGCCGTCGGAAGCCTCGAGGATCTCGTCGAAGTTCTCGACGCCCAGGGCGCACTCGATCTTCGGGAAGATCGTCACGTGCTCGCCACCGTTCTCGCGGCAAAGCTCGCGGATGCCGCGGACGGACTCGCCGTCACGGATGAAGGAAGCGGCGATGTAGTCGATGTTCTCGGTCAGGCCAAAGAGGATGTCCTGACGATCGCGCTCGGTGATAGCGGGCAGCGAGATGTTGACGTTGGGCATGTTGACGCCCTTGCGCTCGCCGATCAGGCCGTCGTTCTTAACGACGCAGGTCATGTCCTGGCCGTCGACGGACTCGACCTCGAGGGCAACCAGGCCGTCATCGATCAGGATGAGGGAGCCCTTCTCGACCTCGGAGGGCAGAGCCAGGTAGTCGAGGGAGATGTGCTCAGCGGTGCCGTGGAAATCCTCGGACGTGGGCTGAGCGGTGACGACGATCTTGTCGCCGGTCTTGACGGCAACCTTCTTGCCGTCGACCAAAAGGCCGGTGCGGACCTCGGGGCCCTTGGTGTCGAGCAGGATGCCGACGGGCATACCGAGCTCCTTGGAAATACGACGGACGCGCTCGATGCGACCGTGGTGCTCGTCGTAGGAGCCGTGCGAGAAGTTAAAACGGGCGACGTTCATGCCCGCCTTGATCATCTCGCGGATGGTCTCGTCGCTATCGCAGGCGGGACCCATGGTGCATACAATCTTGGTGCGCTTGTACATTCAGACCTCCATCTGACATCGTCTTGCGCTGATAGATAAACCATAAGAAATAAAACTGAGATGATTATAACGAAATGCCGACCGAATACCCCAAAAAATCGACCGTATGCCGAATTAGAAGTTCATTTTTTGCGGAAAAACGTTATATGCAAAAACTTTACCAACCGTTCTAACCGCTGCTATCTGGGCGATATTTCAGTCTGACGATGCGACGAAGAAAAAACGTTTTATCAATGTTGAGCATCACACTGTCTGCACCGTTGCGCCTGTGCCGTGTTTCCAGATGGAATGTTTTGGCTAGACGCGTCGCTTTGGGGTACCATAGCTCCACTATCAACTGCCGCTCAGCACGGCAGCCTTGATGAGCCCTTGCCCTTCTCCTGGGAATTATGATCGGGCATCAATCTGCTGAGTGGCCCGAATCCCAGGAGGGGACTCTATATGCAAAAGGAATACCTGTCCGCCGCGGCGGAGGTGCTCAGCGACCAGGGTGTCGATGAGAACCTCGGCCTGAGCAACGACGAGGCGTCGTCACGCCTCGCCAAGACAGGCCCTAACAAGCTTGAGGAAGCCGAGAAGACGCCGCTGTGGAAGCGCTTCTTTGAGCAGATGGCCGACCCCATGGTCATCATGCTGATCGTTGCCGCCGTTATCAGCGCACTTACGGGCATGGTCAAGGGCGAGCCCGATTTTGCCGATGTCGCCATCATCATGTTCGTCGTTATCGTCAACTCGGTGCTGGGCGTGGTCCAGGAAGCCAAGAGCGAGGAGGCCCTCGAGGCCCTGCAGGAAATGAGCGCGGCGCAGTCCAAGGTGCTGCGCGACGGCAAGCTCGTGCACCTGCCGAGCGCCGAGCTCGTGCCCGGCGACGTGATCATGCTCGAGGCGGGCGACTCCGTCCCGGCCGACTGCCGCGTGCTCGAGAGCGCCACGATGAAGATCGAAGAGGCCGCACTGACCGGCGAGTCCGTGCCGGTCGAGAAGCACACCAACGTGATTGAGCTTGCCGCGGGCACTGACGACGTGCCGCTCGGCGACCGCAAGAACATGTGCTACATGGGCTCTACCGTGGTGTACGGTCGCGGTCGCGCCGTCGTGGTCGGCACCGGCATGAACACCGAGATGGGCAAGATCGCCGGCGCTCTGGCCGAGGCCAAGGAAGAGCTCACGCCGCTGCAGGTGAAGCTTGCCGAGCTCAGCCGCATCCTCACCATCATGGTTATCGTCATCTGCGTCGTTATCTTTGGTGTCGATATCATCCGCCACGGCGTGGGCAACGTTCTTACCGACCCGACCGCCCTGCTCGACACCTTTATGGTCGCTGTCTCGCTTGCCGTCGCCGCCATCCCCGAGGGCCTGGTTGCCGTCGTGACCATCGTGCTGTCGCTTGGCGTGACCAAGATGGCCAAGCGCCAGGCAATCATCCGCAAGCTCTCTGCCGTCGAGACCCTTGGCTGCACGCAGACCATCTGCTCCGACAAGACCGGTACCCTCACCCAGAACAAGATGACCGTCGTCAAGCACGAACTCGCCGCGCCTAAGGAGAAGTTCCTGGCCGGTATGGCGCTGTGCTCCGATGCCCAGTGGGACGAGGACTTGGGCGAGGCCGTGGGCGAGCCGACTGAGTGCGCGCTCGTCAACGACGCCGGCAAGGCGGGCCTCACTGGCCTGACTGCCGAGCACCCGCGCGTGGGCGAGGCCCCGTTCGACTCGGGCCGCAAGATGATGTCCGTGGTTGTCGAGACCCTGGACGGCGAGTATGAGCAGTACACCAAGGGCGCGCCCGACGTGGTGATCGGCCTGTGCACCCATATCTACGAGGGCGATAAGGTTGTCCCCCTGACCGAATAGCGTCGCGCCGAGCTCGTGGCCGCCAACAAGGCTATGGCCGACGAGGCCCTGCGCGTACTGGCGCTGGCAAGCCGCACCTACACCGAGGTCCCGGCCGACTGCAGCCCCACTGCGCTCGAGCACGACCTGGTCTTCTGCGGCCTGTCCGGCATGATTGACCCGGTCCGACCCGAGGTCGCCGACGCCATCCGCGAGGCGCACGACGCCGGTATCCGCACCGTCATGATCACGGGCGACCACATCGACACCGCCGTGGCCATCGCCAAGCAGCTGGGAATCGTCACTGACCGCAGCCATGCTATCACCGGTGCCGACCTCGATCGCATGAGCGACGAGGAGCTCGACGCGCACATCGAGGATTACGGCGTGTACGCCCGCGTCCAGCCCGAGCATAAGACCCGCATCGTCGAGGCTTGGAAGTCGCGCGACCAGATCGTGGCCATGACGGGCGACGGCGTCAACGACGCCCCGTCCATCAAGCGTGCCGACATCGGCGTTGGCATGGGCATCACCGGTACCGATGTCACCAAGAACGTTGCCGACATGGTGCTTGCCGACGACAACTTCGCCACTATCATCGGTGCCTGCGAAGAGGGTCGCCGCATCTACGACAACATCCGCAAGGTCATCCAGTTCCTGCTTTCGGCCAACCTTGCCGAGGTGTTCTCGGTGTTTATCGCCACGCTCATCGGCTTTACCATCTTCCAGCCGGTGCAGCTGCTGTGGGTGAACCTGGTCACCGACTGCTTCCCCGCGCTTGCGCTGGGCATGGAGGACGCCGAGGGCGACATCATGAAGCGCAAGCCGCGCAACGCCAAGGACGGCGTCTTTGCCGGTCACATGGGCCTGGACTGCGTGGTCCAGGGCCTGATCATCACCGTGCTGGTGCTGGCGAGCTTCTTTGTGGGCGTGTACTTTGACATGGGCTATATCCACATCGCCGATATGATCGCCGGCAATGCCGACGAGGAAGGCGTGATGATGGCGTTCATCACGCTCAACATGGTCGAGATCTTCCACTGCTTCAATATGCGCAGCCGTCGTGCGTCGCTGTTTAGCATGAAGAAGCAGAACAAGTGGTTGTGGGCTTCGGCCGCGCTGGCGCTGGTGCTGACGGTTATCGTGACCGTGCAGCCGACGCTTGCCGAGATGTTCTTTGGCCCTGTGACGCTTGAGCTTAAGGGCGTTATCGCCGCGCTGGGCTTGGCCTTCCTGATCATCCCGCTGATGGAGATCTACAAGGCGATCATGCGCGCAGTGGAGAAGGAGTAGGTCGAAAGGCCATCCTTCCCACCGGCCCGACCGCCTGCGGGGTTTCTTCTTCGCTGGTCCTCGCGCTTCGCGCTGCGGGATCGCTCGGAAGAAACCCCTCCCGGCGGGCGGGCCTTCGGATAGCCTCTCGGGACCGTAAGCTGAGGGAAAGTGTGTGAGCTGGTCGGGCTTTGCCCGGCCAGCTCTTTTTGATTTAAAATACCTGCTCAGTTGTGTGGTTTTGTGCTGGGAGGCGTTTGTGGCTAAGGCTAAGGCTAAGGCGAAGAAAAAGACGACGGGGGCGCGGGCTAAGCGCGATCGTCGTCGGAAGCTCGCGACCGAAGCCCCTGCATCTGCTGAGGAGTTGCTGGCGAGTGTACCGGGGCTTGATGCGCTGCGGGATGTTCCGGCGTTCGATGACCTGCCGGTCGATGCGGCTCAGCAGGCTGCATTTGACGACTTTTGCGTACAGGCCGAGGAGCCCGAGCAGATGCAGCTCGGTGCCGTGGTACGCCTGGACCGCGGGTTTCCGCTGGTGGCAACTGCCGACGACGCGTTTCGTGCCGAGCATGCCGTAGGGTTTGCCAAGTCGCGTGGCGAGGACGAGGTCTTGCTGCCCGCCGTGGGCGACCGCGTGGCGGTTCGCCGTGCTCCCGGGCACGACATGGGCGTGATCGAGTGCGTACTGCCGCGCCGTACGAGCTTTGAGCGTTGGCGTGGCCGTGCCCGCGGTGAGCGCCAGGTGCTCTGCTCCAACGTTGACAGCGTGTTGATCGTGCAGGCGCTCGGCGCCGGCGAGGTACTGCTCGATCGCGTGGCGCGCTCACTGGTGTTGGCGCTCGATTGCGATGCCGAGCCGGTGGTGGTGCTCACCAAGGCCGACCGTTGCGAGGCCGATGAGCTCGAGCGCGATCTGGACCGCGTGCGCCGTCTGGTGGGTCCGGACGTGCGCGTGATCGTGACGTCTTCTGCCGAAGGCCTCGGCCTGGACGAGGTGCGCGCCTGCGTGCCGGCTGGGAGCTGTGCCATGATCCTGGGCGAGTCGGGCGCCGGCAAGTCAACGCTGCTCAATGCGCTGCTGGGCCACGATGCACTGGCCACTGGCGGCGTGCGCGAGCGTGACGACCAAGGTCGCCACACCACGGTTGCGCGCGTGATGGTGGCGCTGCCGGGCGACGCCGGCGTGATCGCCGATGCCCCGGGCCTGCGCAGCCTGCCGCTTGTGGGGCATGAGCGGGGTCTGGCGCGTGCCTTCCCCGAGATCGTCGAAGCGTCGCGCGCGTGCCGGTTTGGCGATTGCACGCACACTCACGAGCCGGGTTGCGCCGTTCGCGAGGCCGAAGATGCCGGACAGATCGACAGCCTGCGTCTGGAGACGTTCCAAAACCTGGCGTCATCCATGCGCGTGAGTGCCCAAATGCTCGATCCCGATGTTCATCTGTAATTGATTTTTCCTATGACAGCCGTCTCTCAACTGTTCGGGAGGCGGCTTTTTTGCTGCCAAAGCGCCTCGAAATATGCGTTTTGCCGACGTTCTGACCACAACCTTGCCACGAGCTTGACGGGCTGGTCAGCTTTTGGTCAGCAATTGGTTTGACACGTAAAACCAAGATTGCGATTGCGCCGCTTTGTACCCTGGTCGCCCAGACAATGGTGGTACGGGCATTTGCCCGGTGCTACCTTGAGAGGAGCGGCCGTGAACAAGAGCAAGCGCATCGCCATCAGTCTGGCCGCGGGCGTGCTTGCCGCAACGCTCTGCATGGTCTACGGCTCGTCGATCCGCTCGCAAGCCGAGCAGGCCCAGGCCGAGACTTTGGCAAAATACGGCGGCGACCGCGTTGAGGTGTGCGTCGCGGCGCGCGATATCGATGCGGGCGAGACCCTCGACGAGACTAATGTCATAACTCAGGAATGGCTGGCGAGCCTGTTGCCGCGTGATGCAGCGACCGAGCTGCGTCAGGTGCGCGGCGACGTGACGACCTCGCGCATTCCCAAAAACGCTGTGATTTGCAATGTCTACACCAAGGCCGAAAGCCACAAGCTCGAGGTGCCTAAAGGCAAGGTTGCCGTTTCGGTGGCGGTCGATGCCGAGCACTCGGTCGGCGGCGCCACGGGCGTGGGCAGCTATGTGGACGTGTACGTGCAAAAAGATGGCGTGACCGATCGGCTGTGCGGCGCGTACGTGATCGATACCAGCGAAGATGCCGGCACCACGCGTGAAGGCAAGATCGAGTGGGTGACGCTGGCGGCAGACCCCGAAGATGTCAAGGAATTGCTGGGAGCCTCGGGAAAGGGAACGGTCAGCTTGACGATTCCCGCCACGGCGCGCGGCAAAAAGAGCGGAGGCGACGAGTGATGAAGGCGATCTGGCTTGCGTGCTGCGCGTGCGGCGATTACGGGCTGCTACAGCAGGAAGTCGAGGGTCGCGATGTGGGCGCGCAGGTGCTTCGCGTGGGCGACCTGGACGGGCTGGTATCCATGGCGCGGGCGTTTCCCTCGCGCCGCGGTGCCGCCATCATCGCGGCGTCTCTGTTCGATACCGAAGACGTGCGGAAGACCGTTGCGCGCCTGACGGCCGAGGGCCGTGTGAGCCGCGTCGTCGTGTTGATCGAGACGCTCGACCCGTCGGATATCGAAGGGCTGTTTCGCGTGGGGGCGACCGAGGTCATCGCTGCGCACAGTTTGTGCGGCAACGGGCGCGCGGGTGAGGGAACGGTTGATTCCGATCGGCGCATGACGATTGAGCCCGATGCTTTTGTTGATAGGGAACCCGGGGCGCCTCGCGCTACAAGAGGCCCGCGTGTTGATGAATATGGAAAAGCGGAAGCCGAGCATGGTCGGCGCCCCCGGGACCCACTTGCATACGATGACGCTGGAGGGCCGGTACCGTATGGCGATGACGTTCTGGCTGAAGATATGGGATACGTGCACGGCGTAAATTTGGCCGATGAGCTCGACGAGGTCGAGGGTTTTGCCGGGGCTGGCGAGCCGTGTGCCGCTGCGTCTTTGGCTTCGGAACCGCAGTCCGGACAGCCTGCCATGCCGGCTTGGGCTCAGCGCATGACCGCGGCGGGGGAGACGGGGATGTTATCGCCCGCGTCCGCGTCGCCGGTTCCTGCACCGTCGGCCCCCGCGCCGTCGGCGGACGCTTCGATTCCGTCGCGTCGGGCACCGGTCGTCTGCGCCGTTTCGGGTTCGGGCGGTTGCGGCAAGTCGACGATCGTTGCCACCATGGCGCATACGGCGTCGCTGTTGGGTTTGCGTGCCGCTGTGCTCGACTTGGACCTCATGTTTGGAAACCTATACGATCTGCTGGGTGTCGATGCCCCGCACGATATGGCGACGCTTATCGAGCCGTCGGCGGCGGACGCACTTGCCGAGCCGGATATCGTGGCCGCATCGATGCGCGTCGCCCCGGGCGTCACGCTCTGGGGACCTGTCGCGGCCCCCGAGAAGGCCGAGCTCATGGCACGCCCGGTGGAGCTATTGCTCGATGTTTTGCGTCGCGAATCCGACGTGGTCTTTGTTGACACCTCGGTCTTTTGGGGTGATGCCGTGGCCGCCGCGGTGGCGGCGAGCGACCGTTGCCTGGTCGTAGGCGATGCGGCGGTATCGTCCGCGACATCCGCTTCGCGCGTCATTGAGCTGGCGAGCCGCGTGGGCGTGCCACGCACGCGCATGAGCGCCGTGTTCAACCGGTTTGGTGCGCGCGGTGCCGACGAGGACGTCGCCATGCGCTTTGAGATTGCCTGCGCATTGAGCTCCAAGATTCGCATTGCCGATGGCGGCCAGGACTTGGCCGCGCTCATGGCATTCGGTCGCGCCGACGAGGCAGTGGGTCAGACGAGCGCTTTTGCGACCAGCGTGCGCGAGGCCACGCGCGAGATGCTCGTGGAGCTGGGCTGCGCCGTCGGTCCTTGGAGCGATATGGTCGCTGACCGCGCGACCCGCACCGAGCGCCCGCGCATCCGTCTTCCCTGGTCGCGTGAGGGTGATTCGCGATGAGTCTGCAGACGCGGATTAAAGCCGCTGGCGCGGCCGCTGCGGCTGCCCCCGTTGATGCGGGACGCCGCCGTGCCGTTAAACGCCGCACCAAGCGTGCGGTGATGGACCGCATGGGCTACGACGAGGTGGCGCGCATCAGCGCCTACGTCGACCCTGCCCTTGCCCGCTCTGAGCTACGTCCGGCGGTGGAAGCGGCGCTCAACGTGGAAGAGCCAACCGACTTGGTGACGCCTGAGCGCGAGACCATCATCGACGAGATCCTAGATGACGTGGTGGGCCTGGGACCGCTACAGCCGCTCATCGAGGACGACACCGTTACCGAAATCATGATCAACGGCTGTCGCTCTGCCTTTTTTGAGCGCAGCGGCGTTTTGTATCCCATCGAGCACGCTTTTGAGGACGACGAGCAGATCCGTGTGCTCATCGACCGTATCATCTCGCCGCTCGGCCGTCGTATCGACGAGCGTAGCCCCATCGTCAACGCCCGCCTCAAGACGGGTTATCGCGTCAACGCGGTGATTCCACCCGTGGCGATCGACGGGCCAATCCTCACCATTCGTAAGTTCTCGGACCGTATCTGTTCGTTGGACGAGCTTGTGGGGTTGGGGTCACTGCCGCTTTGGTATGCGCAGCTGCTGTCGTGCGCGGTGTCGTTGCGGCAGGACTTGGCGGTTGCGGGAGGCACGGGGTCGGGCAAGACCACGCTGCTCAACGCGCTGTCGTGCGAGATTTCCACCGGCGAGCGCATCGTGACGATCGAGGATTCCGCCGAGCTCAAGTTTGCACATCACCCACACGTTGTCCGTCTGGAGGCGCGTGAGGCGTCAATCGAGGGCGAGGGTGCGGTGACGATTCGCGACCTGGTGACCAATGCTCTGCGTATGCGCCCCGATCGCATCGTCGTGGGCGAGGTGCGCGGTGCCGAGTGCTGCGACATGCTGCAGGCCATGAACACGGGCCACGACGGCTCGCTCACCACGCTCCATGCGGGTACCGAGCAGGAGACCGTGGTTCGCCTGACGCTGCTTGCGCGCTACGGCATCGATTTGCCGAGTGAGCTTATCGAAGAGCAGATCGCCATGGCGCTCGACGGCATCGTGATGTCCGAGCGTCATGCAGATGGCAGGCGCTTTGTGGCCTCATATTCGGGGGTTCGCCGCGGCGCGTCGGGCGGTGTTGAGCTCGAGCGCTACGTGACGTTCGATGCCGCCGAACGCACCTGGACGCTCGACCGCGAGCCGCCGTTTATTGCGGAGGGCTTGCGGTTGGGAACGCTCACGCAAGAGGAGGTGGACGAATGGAGATCGCTGTGCCCCTCGTCGTAGGGGGTTTGGCGGGGCTTTCTGTCGCGACGGCGTGTGGGGCAGAGCCTCGTGTGCCGCGGATGCCGCCGGCGGAGCTGGCGCGCCAGACGCTCGAATCGATGGCGGAGAAACTGCCCCGTGAGTTGGCGGAAAACGACCTGCTGACAAAGATTGCCCGCTCGTGGGCGTCGCTGATCCCCGCAGATCGCCTTGGGCTTGCTATTGAGGATAACGCGGCTCGTCTGGCATTTCTGCTGCTGTCGAGCGGTATCTGCAGCGTTTTGCTGGCCGTTACGTCGTTGTCGCCCATCGGCTTTGTCTTGGGGCTGGTGGCGCCGTTTGGCGTGGGCGCCGCGCGTGACACCTTCGATCGCCGACGCGAACAGCATGATGTAGAAGAGGCCATGCCCGAGGCATTCACAGCGTTATCCATGTCGCTTGCCTCGGGGCATTCGCTGGCACAGGGTATGCGCTTTGTGGGCGCCCATGCGCAAGAGCCGGTGCATACCGAGTTTTTGCGGGTGGCGGCGGCAATCGATTGCGGTATCTCGGCGACCGACGCACTCGATGACCTACTCGTTCGCATCGATGCTCCCGGCCTTTCGCTTGTCACCTTGGCGCTCAAAGTATCGCAGCGTACCGGGGCTCCGCTTGCCGGCTTGCTGTCCGAGGCGTCGAGCATGGTGGGTGAGCGCATTGAGCTCAAACGCCGTCTGGACGTTAAGACGTCACAGGCGCGTATGTCGGCACACATGGTCGCGGCGATGCCGGCGGGCATGTGCGCGGTGCTGGCTTTGCTTTCGGCAGACTTTCGCCGCGGTCTTGCGACGCCGGCTGGTGCGGGCGCCGTGGTACTGGGACTTGCCCTCAACGTCGTTGCCCTGGTAGTTATCCGGCGCATTATGCGGGTGGAGCTATGAGCGCCCTGGTCGGGGCCGCGGCTTGTCTGTGTGCCCTGAGTGTATTTGCCGCGACAGGTTTGGAGCGTGCGGATGCTTGCAAGATTGCAGAGACGTGCAAGCGTGAAGCGGTACTGGTCATTGCTGCGGGCTACTCGGTGATTGATACCCTGACTGCGCGAATGAAGGGCGCGATTGGGGCGGGCGGCCCGGCGCGGGTGTCGCTCGGTGAGGTGTCCGAGATGATCGACGTGGTGCGCCTGGGTCTTTCTGCCGGCCTTTCGTTTGACGCGGCGCTCGAGATTTTCTGTGCCAATCGTCGGTCGGTGCTGGCCGTTCGTCTTGAACGAGCTTGCATGGCGTGGCAGGTGGGCGTGGGGACGCGCGAGGCCGAGCTGTTGGCTGCCGCGCGTGATTTGGACGTGAGGGCGCTCGAGACCTTTGCCATCACGGTGGGGCAGGCGCTTGCGCTGGGCGCCCCGCTGGCCGAGACGCTGGCTGCTCAAAGTCGCGAGATCCGTGCGGCCCATCGCGCCGCAGTCGAGCGCGAGATCGAGCGCGCGCCGGTCAAGTTGCTGATTCCCACCGGCACGCTCATCTTGCCGGCGTTGCTTCTGTCCATATTGGGCCCGCTGCTGGGAGCAGGCGGGATGATGTAGGGAGGAATACATGAACACGATGACCGACATTGCGGGCAAGGCTTGGAGCTGGGCATTTTGCCGGGCAATCCGCGCTCGCCAGCGTGCCAAGGCGCTGTTGCGGGAGGAGAACGCGCAGGGCACTACCGAATACGCCATCTTGGTCGGTGTGCTCGTAGTGATCGCGATTATCGCCATCGTCGCGTTTAAGAGCAAAGTCGAAGAACTATGGAACGCGATCAAAGACGGCATCAACAGCCTGTAGGAGGCAGGCGGCCTGTTGGTTCGCCGCTGGTGCTCGTCTGTTTGCTCGTGGCAATAGCGGTGACGCTTTGGGGGCTGGGTGTTGCGCGACAGCAGCGTCCAGGCGCTACTGCCGATTTGGGATCGGGTTCGGCGGCGGTGTCACAAGCAGAAGGCGCGGGAGATATGGGCGGTCAGAATGCCGCCGTCACGGCTCGTACCTTTTTGCAGGCGCTCGACGAGCGGGCCGCCAGCGCGACGGAGCCGTCTGCAGACAACGCGATCGCGGTTCGACTCGCATGGTCCGAGGACCGGCCGATGACCGAGGCGGCGGCAGACCTGTTGCGCGCCTACCGTGAGGTGCCCACGGCCCAGCTCGCCCTGAGCGGCTATCTCGATATTAAGGGCAACGTATGGGGTGCCATCGTGCGCGATGGGAGAGGCTGGGTCGACATGGTGACGGTTGCCGCGGATGCCGGCGATGCCTCGTGCCGCCTGCGTGCCGTGCGTCTGGTTCCGCAAACAACGGAGTCAAAGGAGGGGTCGTGAAATGCATGGTGTTCTGTGTGAGGAATCTGCTCAGTCGACCGTCGAATACGCCATCGTCACCGTGGCGCTGTTATCGATTGTGCTGGCGATTGCGGGGCTTTGGCGCGCTGGCACCGATGGGCGCTTGGCGGCACTGGCCGAGCGGGCAGCGTCTCATGGCGTCGTCCCGTCGTCGGTTATCGATGCCGCGACGGGTGCCAAGGACATCGCTCTGTATTGATATCGCGTGCGAGGATCGGGCGCAGTCTACGGTCGAGGCCGCCTTTTTGCTGCCGACGTTTTTGACGCTTATCTTGCTCGCGTTGCAGCCGGTGTGCCTGCTCTATACGCGCGCGGTCATGGAGTCTGTCGCCGCCGAGACCGCGCGGCTTATGACCACGACGACGGTGGAGGACGACGATGACCTTAAGGAGTTCACTCGCCGCAGACTTGCCGCGGTGCCCAACGTCTCGATTTTTCATGCCGGCGGGCCGCTGTCGTGGGATATCGAGTTAGGGCGGGCCGGTGCCGGCGGCGTTTCGTCCGTGTCTGTTGCCGGCGAGGTTAAGCCGCTACCCGTGATCGGTGCATTCGCGCGGGCCATGGGCAGTGCGGGTGAGGGCGGCTATGTCGAGCTCAAGGTCGACGTCTCGTATCGATCGCGTCCCGAATGGCTGGAGGGAGATTATGATTCATGGATTGCTGCATGGGATTAGGCGTTTCTGGTCTAGACGCGTTTTGACGCGCCGTCCGAGCTGCCATCGCAAGCGAGGCGGCTTTATGGGTCGAGCCGGTATCGACCTGTTTATCGAAGACGGTGCCTACACCACGCTTTCCTCTGCGGTGGTCATCTTGGTGGTGCTCACGCTGCTGTTTTCGTCGACGGCGGCGATATGGAGCATGTCGCGCGCGGGGGACACCCAGGTGGCTGCCGATAGCGGCGCGCTGGCAGGCGCCAATGTGGTGTCGTCCTATCACACGGCTGCCACGGTGGTGGATGCGAGCATTTTGAGTTTGGGCCTGGCGGGGTTTGCCACGATCGGGACGGGCCTGGTCGCCATCCTCATCCCGGGTGCCGAACCAGTTGCCGGCAATATGGTCGACACCGGGATTGAGATCATTAAAACGCGCAACAAGTTTGCCAAAAGTGCATCGGAAGGCTTACAGAAAATCGAGACGGCTCTGCCGTATCTGATTGCCGCGCGTGCCACGCAGGCGGTGTCGGCGCAGGATACCGATAGTGTGACCTATACCGGTACGGCGCTTGCTGTGCCCAGGACATCCGAGTCGGACTTCGCTGCGCTCAAGGGGTCCGAGATCTCGACCGATACCATTAAAGACACATCAGATGATTTAGAGCGTGCGGCCGAGGAGCTGCGGAAGGCTTCTGAGGACACGGCGAAGGCTAAAGAGCGCGCTTGGCTGGCGGATTGTGGCGGGTCGGACGAGAGTTCGATTGGCAAGTACTCGTGTATGTGGGAGCGTGCGAAAAAACTAGCAGAACTATCTGACAGCCAGAACCGTCATGAAAAGTCGAGCATCACATGGGAGCCGCAAATAGCGCTCGATCGCGCGAAAACCTATTACCGACAGCGCTTGGCGAATGAAAAACCTCAGGGATCGAGCGTCGAGATGAAAGCGCAGTCAGCCGCTCGAAAAGCGTTCTATGCCTATGCGATTGAAGAGGTCGATCGAGCATACATAAAAGATGATGGCGAACGGTTTTCTGCCTATATCCCACTATTGCCGCGTGTCCCAAACGAGGTGCGGCCGACCGAACTTTACACCGATGCCGCATGGCCTGTAAGCAACAACGACGGCAGAACATACCTGCATTATGGAGTCGAATGCCCCGTCTATCAGAAAGGGACTCCGAGTGGGCTGGCATCTGTTGCTGATTATGATGGTCGTGATACATGCGAAGCGTGCGGCTTCGGCGTGGTTGCACTTGGAAGCGCCCTTATGCCGCCTTCGTCCATCAGAAATGGCTTCGAATACCACTTCAATGAATTCAAAGAGGCTCTGGAAGACTACGTCGAATGCCGCAACAAAGAGCTCGAGCTCGAGCGTCAGACCGAAGACGAGGCCGATCGTGCGGGCAATACGTTTGACCAGGCCATCAAGGAGCTTTCGGGCGAGCGCCCGCGTATCGCTCCGCCCGGTCGCAACGGCGTGGTCGCCTTTGCGGTTTCGGGTGCCATCTCGAGCCCCGATGAGCTCAACTCTTCGTTTAACACGGCAGTCAGGCTTGGCGATCGCGGTGCTATCTCTGCCGCGGTGTTGGCGCCCGATGAGGCGACGGCGCAAAACAACGTGCTTTCGCGATTTTTCTCGACATTGAAGGAACGCTCGGGCGGCGTTGCCGGCGTGCTCGACGGCGTCATGGATGTTTGGGGACGGCTGCTCGTAGGATACGGTGATATCCAAGGTTCGGCCGACGAACTTATGGACGAGATGATTAAAGGCCTAGGAGGGGGCAGCGGCGCGTTGGGCTCCATCGCATCGTGGCTCGGCGATACCGTTTCGGCGTCCGTGGCGGCGTTGGGTCTGGAGCCGTGCGACTTGCGCCTGCGAAAGCCAGCGCTGACCGATTCCGCCAACGTCATTAAGAGTCCGGGGTCTGACATTGCTGGTCTCTCTCAAGCGCAAGACAAGCTGCGAGGTATTCCGTTGGGCGTGACCGATCCCAAGGCGCTTTGCGAGGCATTGGAATATCAAGTCGAACGCACCATTAGCGGTACGGTGTTCACGCTTGCGGAGATTCCTCTGCCCGGCGGCGGCTCCATCCCACTCACCGTCGATGTCGCCACGCTGGTTGGCGCTCTGGGCGGTGGGTCGTAATGAGTATCCGCATACGGCTGCGTGAGGAGCGCGCCCAAGCGACGGTGGAGATGGCAGTGGTTACGCCCGTTTTACTGGTGCTGGCGCTCATCGTGTACAACGTCATGATCTTTGCCAGCGCTGTCGCGCGCTTCGACCGCGTGGTGCCCGACATCGTGCTGGCGCACGCTGTGGCGCCGGGCGGGGAGGGTGACGAGAGCTCTGCCGATGCCTCGGCGACGGTTCAGACTCAAATTCTGAATGCCATGGAAGGCTATGACTTGCAGATCGAAGTGTCGAGCGAGCAAGGCGCGGAGGCATCGGATGGTGGCCTGCTCTCCCTATCCGGTACGTTTAGGACCTACACCTGCACCATGCACTATGAGCCGTGGCCGACTTCTCTCAGCATCGCTGGCGTTCCGCTGGGGGCGCCGACAACGTTGTCGCACGAGCGTGCGGTGACGGTCGATCCATGGCGTCCGGGGGTGGTCATGTGACCGCGGTCTCGTCCTACATCGCCTACGCGCGGGCACTCAATAGGCTGGGTTGGACGCCGGCCGAGTTTGTGGTGGCGGAGTCGTTTGTCGTGCGTCTGCGCGGCATGCTGGGACGGCATCCGGTTGCCGCCAACGGCCTGCCGCTCGTCATGGCGTTTCCACGCTGCTCTTCGGTCCATACGTGTTTTATGGCCTATCCCATCGACATCGCCTTCATCGATCGCGACGGCAATATCCTCGCGCGCTACGAAAACGTTCGTCCTTGGCGCATGTGCTCCTGCCTCGGCGCCTGGGCCGTACTAGAGCGTCCTTCAATCATTGTTTCGACTCCTGCTCTCCAACGCGTGCCGGCTTAAGAATTGGCGACAGTGGACTTTCGTCATACGAAATTGGGTAAGATGGAGGAGAAGATGCATGGATGTTGAGATCCATCCGAACGCCAAAAAACACTTGACGGAAGGGGTCGATGATGGGCAAGACGTATACGGCCGCTAATGGTCAGGTTGTAACGGATGAAATGATTGACGCGTGGTGCGAGTCGTACGAGCGCGGAGAGTTTCCGGGTGGCGAACACACCGTTGGTGGGATCGTGCGTGGACGGCCCCCGCTCTCAGGTGAGGGGACGGCAACGCTGTCGGTCAAGATTCCTCTGGGAATGAAGGAGGCCATTCGTCGACGGGCGGCTGCCGAGGGGATGACGCCAAGTGAGTTTGCCCGTGCGGCTCTGAGTGAAAAACTTCTTGCTGCCGGCTGATGCCTCTGACGTGCCGATTTATAGAACCGAGGCTGTGCTCAAAAACTTTTTTAAAATTCTCGGTTGACCGGAACGCGTCCTTGGTTATACTAATCAAGCCTTGAAACAAGGCACACCTCAAATGGCTGGGTAGCTCAGTTGGTAGAGCAGAGGACTGAAAATCCTCGTGTCAGGGGTTCGATTCCCTTCCCCGCCACCTTGAATTGACTAGGACCTCTGCAAAGGGGTCCTTTTCTTTTATGTGAGCCCTGCACGGAATCGAACCCCGTGAGGGCGCGGAGCTGAGGAAACGCGTGAGCGTTTGCCAGCGCAGCTCGCAAGGCGCGAAGCGCCGCAGCGGTCCGCACGCGCGGAGCGCGGGCGCGATTCCCTTCCCCGCCACCTTGAATTGACCAGGACCTCTGCAAAGGGGTCCTTTTCTTTTATCGAGGACTCTGCGGAAATTGCGTCCCGGAATTTGGCTTCAGAGTGGGATGCGTTTTCCGCTTTGAGGCCGCTTGGGAAAGCACGACTCGGAATCCGGCGTCAGAATGGGACGTGCTTTCCTTTTTCGGCCTTTGGCGGAAACTGCGTCCCAGATCCCGCGCTCAGAACGGGATGCATTTTCCGGTTGAGGCCTCGAACGGAAAATGCATCCCAGTCTTTTGCGAAAAACGGGATGCGCTTTCCGGCCGCCTACTTCCGGCGCATATGTACATCTCGGCGCGCCATCTCGGGCCCGCCCAGACATTCCTCCCACTTTCGCGTCACTTTGCAGACCGTTCGGTCGCCTGTCTGCATGCGCGGGTATACTCAAATCGATAGATATGTCATGCAAGAGCGATGCGGGCTTAGCCCGTATGATTCAAAAGGGGGCAGTGATGGAGAGGATACTCGGCGTTAATCTCTCTGGCTGGTTTATTCCCGAGCCTTGGGTGACCCCGTCGCTATACGCGGCGACCGGTGCATCCAACGCGGCCGAGCTGCAGGAGGCCATGGGCACCGCCGCCTATAACGAGCGCATGCGCCGTCATTACGAGACGTTTGTGAGCGAGGACGATTTCCGTCGCATGGCGCAGATCGGTCTCAATGCCGTGCGTCTGCCGGTGCCCTGGTATGCCTTTGGCTCGCAGGAGTCCGATGCGTCCTACATCTCGGTTGTCGACTACATCGACCGTGCGATTGAGTGGGCTGCCAAGTACGACATCCGCGTGCTGCTTGATCTAGCAACTGTGCCCGGTGGCCAGGGCGATTCCAATGATTCGCCCGCCACGCCAGAGGCTGTTGCCGAGTGGCATTCGTCCACCAACGGTCGTCATGTCGCGCTCGACGTGCTCGAGCGCCTGGCCGATCGCTACGGCGAGGCCGAGAGCCTGCTGGGCATTGAGCTGCTGGATACGCCGCAGATGAGTGTCCGCAAGAGCCTCTTCACCATGACGGATGGCATTCCGGCGCACTACCTGCGCAACTTCTATCGCGACGCCTATGAGCTCGTCCGTTCGTATATGCCCGAGGATAAGATCGTCGTCTTCTCGTCGTCGGGGCATCCCAGCGAGTGGAAGCATTTTATGCGCGGCGCCAAGTACAAGAACGTCTACATGGACCTTCACCTGTACCATTACCGCGACGAGCATGCGCTCGACATCACGAGCCCCCGCGGGCTGACGACGGCGATTTCGCGTAACAAGCGCGAGCTTAAAGAAGCGATTTCGACTGGGTTCCCCGTGCTGGTGGGCGAATGGTCGGGCGCGGCGATCTTTGCCAACTCGTCGGTTACGCCCGAGGGCCGCAATGCCTACGAGCGCGTGTTTATCGCCAACCAGCTGGCTTCGTTTGCGCCGGCTGCCGGTTGGTTCTTCCAAACGTGGAAGACCGAGAAGCGCATTGCAGCATGGGACGCCCGCGCGGCGCTCGGTACGCTCGAACGCGGCATGATTGAATAGGTTGATATGACGCAAAACAGCGCCCATACGGGCAAACTCTATGTGGTCGGCACGCCCATCGGCAACCTGGGCGACCTGTCCCCGCGCGTTGGCGAGGCCTTTGCCGCTGCCGATGCCATCTGCTGCGAAGACACGCGTGTGACGTCAAAGCTGCTGATGCACCTGGGCATTTCCAAGCCGCTTGTCCGCTGCGACGAGAATGTGATCGCCAGCCGCGCCGCCGGCCTGGTCGACCGTCTGCTGGCGGGGGAGACCCTCGCCTTTGCCTCGGACGCCGGCATGCCGAGCGTGTCCGATCCCGGCCAGGCGCTGGTCGAGGCGGCGCGTGAGGCCGATGTGCCCGTCGAAGTTATTCCCGGGCCCTCTGCTTGCGTCACGGCGCTCGTTTCGTCCGGCATTCCCTGCGAGCATTTTTTCTTCGAGGGCTTTTTGGGCCGAAAGCACGGCGACCGCGTGCGCCGCTTGCAGCGCCTTGCCGTGGTGCCCGGCGCGCTCATCTTCTACGAGTCTCCACATCGCATCGTGGCGACGCTCGAGGCTGTGGCAGAGGTTTTTCCCCAGCGTGAGGTTGCCGTCTGCCGCGAACTCACCAAGTTGCACGAGGAGGTCTTGCGCGGACCCGCTGCCCAGCTTGCCGAGGAGCTGCGTGCCCGCGGCGAGGTAAAGGGCGAGATTGCGCTGGTCATCGCGCCGCCGAGCGAGGATGAGGAGGCCGGTATCATGCCGGTTGGCGCCGCGGCGGCGGATCCCGACGAGGCCCTGCGCGAGGATATCCGCGTCGCGCTCGAGGAGGGGGAGCCCGCCTCTGCGGTGGCCAAGCGCCTGTCTCAGAAGTATTCGCGCCGCAAGCGCGATGTCTATGCCATGGTGCTCGATATGCAATAGATGGAGGATATCCAGCCCTTGCGTTAGAATCATCCCCTGTATGCAACGTTTTTCTGGAGGACAGACCCCATGGATCAAACCAAGCCTTCGTTCTTTATCACGACGCCCATCTACTACGTCAACGCCGATCCGCATCTGGGCACGGCTTATTCCACCATCATCGCCGACGTCCAGGCTCGCTATCGTCGCTCAGCCGGCTATAACGTCAAGTTCCTGACTGGCATGGACGAGCACGGCGAGAAGGTCGCCGAGGCTGCAGCCAAGCACAACATGACGCCGCAGGAGTGGACCGACAGCCAGGCTCCGCACTTCAAGGAGCTTTGGAGCAAGCTCGAGATCTCCAACGACGACTTCATTCGTACCACCGAGCCGCGCCAGCATCATGCCGTGCAGTACCTGTGGGAACGCATGAAGGAGTCCGGTTACCTGTATAAGGGCAGCTACGACGGCTGGTATTGCGTGCCTGATGAGACCTACTTCACCGATACACAGGTCCAGAAGGGCGACGAGGAGTACGGCAGCGTCGGCCAGCACCTGTGCCCCGACTGCCACCGTCCGCTTGAGCGCGTGCAGGAGGAGTCCTACTTCTTTAAGCTTTCCGCCTTCCAGGACAAGCTGCTCAAGCTTTACGACGAGCACCCCGACTTTGTCGAGCCTGCGTTCCGCATGAACGAGGTTCGCAGCTTTGTCGAGGGCGGCCTTAACGACCTATCCGTGAGCCGCACGAGCTTTGACTGGGGCATTCAGGTCCCGTTTGACGAGGGCCACGTGACGTATGTGTGGTTCGATGCACTGCTCAACTATATGACGGCCGTCGGCTACGGTGTCGACACCGACGAGGCGCGTGCCGAGCTGGCCTATCGCTGGCCCGCGCAGTTCCACATCGTGGGTAAGGACATCATCCGCTTCCACTGCGTCATTTGGCCCGCCATGCTCATGGCCATCGGCGAGGCCCTGCCCGAGCACGTCTTTGCCCACGGCTTCCTGACCGTGCGCAATGCCGAGACCGGCAAGGCCGAGAAGATGTCCAAGAGCCGCGGCAACGCCATCGCTCCGCAGGACGTTATCGACATGCTGGGCGTCGAGGGCTATCGCTACTACTTCATGACCGACGTCGTTCCCGGTACCGACGGCGCCATCAGCTTCGATCGCATGGAGCAGGTCTACAACGCCGACCTGGCCAACAGCTGGGGCAATCTGATTTCGCGTTCGCTCAACATGAGCGCAAAGTACTTTGACGGCTGCGCCCCGGCTAAACCGGCGTCTGCCGACGCGTTCGACAACCCGCTGGCAAAGATTGCCGATGGTCTGGTCGAGCGCTACATGACCAAGATGGACGTGCTCGATTACGGTGGAGCTAAGGACGAGGTCATGGAGCTCATCCACGCCGCCAACCACTACATCGAGGACTCCGAGCCCTGGGCGCTTGCCAAGGACGAGGCCAAGGCTGACGAACTGGCATTTGTGATCTACAACCTGCTCGAGGCCATCCGCATTGCTGCTCACCTGCTGATGCCGCTCATGCCCCAGACTTCTGTCGAGGCTCTGCGCCGTCTGTCCTGTGAGGGCGAGGCCGCGAGCGACGACCTCAAGGGCATTTGCACTTGGGGCCTGCTTGCCGGCGGTCAGCCCGTCGAGAAGGGCGATCCGCTGTTCCCGCGTCTGGCGTAGAGACCGCGCGAGCGCCATATCGGCAATTTGCTGTTTGGATGTAAGGGCATGGCCGCAACGGTCCATGCCCTTTCGTTTCAAGACGCCGCCATCATGCTAAGGAGGCAACCATGACAACTTCGCCTTTGGCAAACCCCACGGCAACTAGGGAGCTGCTGGAGGAGTTTGGCCTTGCGACCAAGCATCGCCTGGGCCAAAACTTTCTAATCGACAACCATGTGATCGAGCGTATCTGCGAGCTTGCCGAGCTTGCAGGTGACGAGCGCGTACTCGAGGTGGGTCCGGGTTGCGGTACTTTGACGCTTGCACTGCTGCAGGAAGCGGCGTGCGTCACGTCGATCGAGGCCGACCCCGAGCTCGAGCCGGTGCTCGACGCCCACGCCGCCGACTATGCCAACTTCCGCTTTATCATGGGCGACGCGCTCAAAGTGACGCCGGAGCAGATTGAGCAGGCCGCCGGTGGTGAACCCACGGTGTTTGTCGCGAATCTGCCCTATAACGTGGCAGCGACGATCATCCTTCAGTTCTTCCAGATGATGCCCGCGCTTAAGCGCGCTGTCGTCATGGTGCAAAAGGAGGTTGCCGATCGCATTGCCGCAGTGCCGGGCAACAAGACCTATGGCGGCTATACGGCAAAGCTCGGCCTGTATGCGCAGGTGACGGGTCGCTTTGAGGTGCCGCCGCGTTGCTTTATGCCGGCGCCGCATGTGGATTCTGCCGTAGTGCGCATCGATCGCGTTGACGGCGTGGTACCCGAGGGCATCGACCGCGAGTTTGTGGCCCGCGTGATCGACGCTGCATTTGCTCAGCGTCGCAAGACGATCCGCAATTCCATGAGCGCCAACGGTTTTGCCAAGGACGCGCTCGACGCCGCCTTTGAGGCTTGCGGTATCGCACCTACCACGCGCGCCGAGACGCTCGACGTTGCCGCCTTTGTCCGCTTGGCTCAGGAGCTTTCCCATGACGCCTAATGTCGAACGCGTGACGTTTACCAAAAAGAAGAAAACGGTGGCCTGCCCGGTGCCGCTGGCGCCGCTTGCCGATACGCATGCACACCTGCTCTCATTTTGGAGCAAGGAAGTGTCCGAGACGCTCGTGCGCGCCAAAGCCGCGGGCGTCGACCTGTTGGTGACGATGTTCGACCCCATCGCTGACAAACGCAGCGTGACGGACTATAGCGACTGGCTCGTGCGCGAGATCCTGCCGATGCGGGATATCCCGCAGATCAAGTATCTCGTCGGTGTGCACCCCTATGGCGCGCCGGATTATACCGACGAAATTCACGCACAGGTCATTGCCTCGCTCGATGACTCTTTGTGCGTCGGTATCGGCGAGATCGGTCTGGACTACCACATGGATTACGACGACGATATTGCGCCGGCGCCCCACGACGTGCAGATCGACTGTATGGCGCGCCAACTCGAGGTCGCCGTACGCCGCAATGTGCCGGTAGAGCTGCATCTGCGTCATGAGGATACGGACGAGGAGCGCACCTCGCATGTGGACGCCTACAACGTGTTGCGCGAGGTCGGCGTGCCCCAGGCCGGTTGCGTACTGCACTGCTTTGGCGAGGACCGAGCCACGATGGAGCGCTTTGTGGATTTGGGTTGTTACATCGCCTATGGCGGCGCGGCTACCTTTAAGCGCAACGACGACGTGCGCGAGGCATTTGCGGCGACCCCGCTCGACCGTATTTTGTTCGAGACGGATTGTCCCTATATGGCGCCGGAGCCCATTCGCGGTCTTGAATGCGAGCCTGCAATGATTTCCATCACAGCAAACGCGCTGGTCAACGACCGCGTCGATCGTACCGGCGAGGACGCTGAAGCAGTTGCTCGAGCCGCCTGGGAAAATGCCTGCAAACTTTTTCAAAAATAGTTCTTGCGTTCGCGGTGGCGCTCCGTTATTCTAATTCCTGCACGCGGGCGTGGCGGAATTGGCAGACGCGTACGGTTCAGGTCCGTATGGGGGCAACCCCATGAAGGTTCAAGTCCTTTCGCCCGCACCATTAAATGAAAGAGCTCCCAGCAATGGGAGCTTTTTTGTTATGGGCCCATCGCAGGGACTTGAACCTGCGAAGGAGCGAGCGTAAAGAAAACGCGGAGCGTTTTTAGCGAGCTGGCGAGGGCGCCAGCAGGCGGCCGAAGCCGGTGCGGATCCGCGAAGCGGATACGCGGACGTCCTTTCGCCCGCACCATTAAATGAAAGAGCTCCCAGCAATGGGGGCTTTTTTGATATGCACGATCTACTTGGACGGGTATCCTAATGCCAACGTGTGCCTATCAGAGGAGAGACCATGCTGTTTTCCGGTATCATCGCCGCCCTTACCAGCCTTTTGATTCCCATCATCATCCTGTTGCTGCTGCTTCCCAGCGCCTGCTATGTCGTTGAACAGCAGCATGCCGTGATCATCGAGCGTCTGGGCAAGTTTAACCGCATCGTCAACGCGGGCTTCCACATGAAGGTGCCCGTGATCGACCGCAAGGCCGCCACGGTGAGTCTGCGCACCATGAAAAACGGTTTTGGCATCGACGTTAAGACCCAGGACAACGTGACCATCGGCCTTGAGGTCTCTGCTCAGTACCACGTGAGCTATGACATGGGCGCCGGCCCGGCAGATTCGGGTATCTACAAGAGCTACTACATGCTGCAGGAGCCCGTCGACCAGATGCGCGATTTTATCACCGATGCCCTGCGCTCTTCGATTCCCGTCTACACACTCGATGAGGTCTTTGCCAAGAAGGATGACATCGCCAAGGATGTCAACGCTACCGTTTCCGAGCAGATGGCCGCCTACGGCTTCACCCTCGTGTCGACGCTCATCACCAAAATCGCACTGCCGACCGAGGTCGAGAACTCCATGAACGACATCAACGCCGCCCAGCGCAAGCGCGCTGCGGCACAGGAGCTCGCTGAGGCAGACCGCATCAAGCGCGTCACCGAGGCGACCGCCGAGGCCGAGGCTATGGAAAAGGCGGGCGAGGGCATCGCCAACCAGCGCAAGGCCATCGCGCTGGGTATCAAAGATTCGCTCGAGATCATCCAGGAGACGGGTGTCGGCAATGACGAGGCCAACCAACTGTTCATGTTTACGCAGTGGTCCGAGATGATGACGGAGTTCGCTCGCACGGGTAAAACCTCGACGGTCGTGCTGCCGAGCGACTTCTCGCAGTCGGCCTCTATGTTCGAGCAGATGCTGACCGCCGGCAAAGTTCAAAACGATTCGAAGGAGTAAACGCGCGTGAAATACACCGTCGTTTGCGTCGGTAAGCTCAAGGAGCGCTTTTGGAAGGACGCGTGCGCTGAGTACACCAAGCGCCTAGGTGCCTATGCCAAGGTTGATATCCGCGAGGTGGCCGATATCGACCCGGCTAAGGCGGGCGGCGTGGATGCCGCGCGCGACAAGGAGGGGGCGGCAATTCTTGCTGCCCTGCCGTCTCGAGCGCATGTGATCCTGCTGGCCATTGAGGGCAAAGAGCGCTCGAGCGAGGAGTTTTCGGCGAGGCTCGACGATCTTATGCTGCGAGGCAGCAGCGACATCGCCTTTGTGATTGGCGGATCGGACGGCGTGAGCGATGACGTACGCGCACGAGCCGACGAGATGCTCAGCTTTGGACGCATTACCTTGCCGCATAACCTGGCGCGTGTGGTGCTGCTAGAGCAGATTTACCGTGCCTGCAAGATCAGTCGTGGCGAGCCGTATCACAAATAGGTCGGCAATACGAAACAATGGCGTGGGACAATAGCTTTCGTTTTGAAGAGCGTGTCTGAGAGGACTATGAGATATGAAGATTGGATTTGTCGGTTTTGGCAATATGGCGAGCGCTATGGCCGATGGCTGGATCGCTGCCGGTGTAGCTGCGAGCGACATGTGCGCCTGTGCGGGTCGCTACGACGCACTGGTTGAGCGCTGCGAGGCGCGCGGCATGGCCGCCTGCCACGATGCCGCCGAGGTTGTCGCCGCATCCGATATCGTGGTCGCTGCGGTCAAACCGTACATGATCGAGAAGGTATTCGCCCCGCTCAAGGATGCTCTTGCCAAAAAGGTCGTTCTGTCGGTTGCCTGGACCTGGGACAGTGTCAAGTGGGAGCAGGTCCTGCCGGGCGTCGCGCATATCTCGACGGTGCCCAACACGCCGGTTTCGGTGGGCGAGGGCGTCATCGCTTGCGAGAAGGCTTCCACGCTTAGTGATGAGCAGAGCGCAGTGGTGCTTGATCTGCTTGGCAAGCTCGGTGCGGTGGTCGAACTCGATACGAGCCTGCTGTTTGTGGGCGGCACGGTGGGTGGTTGCGCTCCGGCATTTGTCGCCATGGCAATCGAGGCCCTGGGCGATGCAGCGGTCAAGCACGGTATCCCGCGTGCCGATGCCTATCGCATTGTGAGCCAGATGGTGTTGGGTACGGCAAAGCTGCAGCTTGCAACTGGCCAGCATCCTGCAGCGATGAAGGATGCCGTATGCTCGCCCGGCGGTGCCACCATCAAGGGCGTCATCGCGCTCGAGGATGCCGGCATGCGCAGCGCCCTGGTCAAGGCCATCGACGCCACCCTTCAGTAAAACCTTCCATTTAGGGACAGGTTTATTTTGGCGGGTTTTCCTGCGGTTTTATCTCTATAGCAAAAAGCGCCCCGCAACTGGCTCAATTCCAGTTGCGGGGCGCTTGCGTTTGCCCAGATAAAACCGACCAAAATAAACCTGTCCCTTTTTGGCAGGTTAGTCCCAGAAGCTGTCTTCCTCATCCTCGGACTTGGGTCCGCGGTCGACGTACATCTTATGGGTACGCTTCTCCATTACAAAGGCAAGAATCGCAAATAACAGGATGCCGCCGGCGAAAAGGATGGCAAAACCGGTGCGGGTGCCAAACAAAAAGGAAAAAACTGCGTCCATTGGGTGCCTTCTTGCGTAGTTGAGTTGGGTCGTAAACGCTCATAAGTATATACTTGCCCATACATGTACAAGGTTGCAACCTAAATGGAATGTATATCGCCGGAGGATCTAATGCTTGATATCAAGTTTGTTCGCGAGAACCCCGATGCCATCGATGTCGCCATGGCTAACCGCCAGACGTCTTGGGATCGCGAGAAGTTCTTTGAGCTCGACGACGAGCGCCGTGCCGTCATCACCGAGGTCGAGGAGCTCCAGGCTACGCGCAATGCCGAGTCCAAGAAGATCGGCGCCCTGATGAAGGAGGGCAAGAAGGACGAGGCCGAGGCCGCCAAGGAGGCCGTGCGCGCCGTCAACGAGAAGATTGACGGTCTGGCCGAGCGTCGTACCGCCCTCGAGCAGGAGCAGTACGACTTCATGGCTCACCTGCCCAACATTCCGTGCGATGCCACGCCGTACGGTAAGGACGAGGACGAGAACATCGAGCGTCGCCGCTGGGGCACCCCGCGCGAGTTCGACTTCGACTTTAAGCCGCACTGGGATCTGGGCACCGATCTGGACATCCTCGACTTCGAGCGTGGCAACAAGCTCTCCGGCAGCCGTTTTACCGTTCTCGGTGGCGCTGGCGCCCGCCTGGAGCGCGCCCTCATCAACTTCTTCCTCGATACGCACACCAGCCGTGGTTTTAAGGAGTGGTGGCCGCCCATCGTCGTCAAGCGTCAGACCATGTTTGGCACGGGTCAGCTGCCAAAGTTCGAGGACGACGCCTACCACGTCTCGGGCGACAACTTCCTGATCCCCACCGCCGAGGTCGTGCTCACCAACCTGCACGCCGGCGAGGTCCTCGATGCCGACACCCTGCCGCGCCGCTACACCGCCTTCACCCCCTGCTTCCGCGAGGAGGCCGGTTCCGCCGGTCGCGACACCCGCGGCATCATCCGTCAGCACGAGTTCGACAAGGTCGAGATGGTCAAGTTCGCTAGGCCGGAGGAGTCCGACGAGGAGCTTGAGAGCATGACCGCCGAGGCCGAGTACCTGCTGCAGCAGCTGGGCCTTCCGTATCGCGTGATTAGCCTGTGCACCGGCGACTTGGGCTTCTCTGCCCGTCAGACCTACGACGTCGAGGTCTGGCTGCCGAGCTACAACGCCTACAAGGAGATCAGCTCCTGCTCCAACTGCGGCGACTTCCAGGCCCGCCGCGCCAACATCAAGTATCGCGACCCCGAGAACTTCAAGGGTTCGCGTTACCTGCACACCCTTAACGGTTCCGGCCTGCCGGCTGGTCGTACCATGGCCGCTATTCTGGAGAACTACCAGAACGCCGACGGCACCATCACGATCCCCGAGGTCCTGCGTCCTTACATGGGTGGTCTCGAGAAGATCGAGCCGGTCGCGTAACTTGCCTGCATAGGGGATATGCAAGGGCGCTCCTTCGGGGGCGCCCTATTTCGTGCGTAGGTCCATACCATGCCGTGCGGACAGCTCAATAGAAAACACACGAACAACTGTTCTGTATACAGCTATCTACCTGTTATGCTTTTGCTAAATAAGAGCGAGAGAAAGGGGACGCGATGGAGCTGTTTGATGATCGGGTGGTTTTGTTTGAGAGCGACGAGGGTGGGGAGTACCTGCTTGTAACGTGTGAGCCGTCTGGCATGGGTGGCCTGGTGGTTCGACAGACGAGTGAGGGTCCGTTGACACAATGGTGTTTTGAGGAGTCGCCGCATGTGGTCGAGACCTTTGTGACGCACGTGGGGCTTGTGGCGCTGGAGCACTTCTATGGAGTTGGGACTTCCAACCAGGTCGCGCGCATGCTGAGCATCTCGTTTGCCGATTATGATTGTGCCCAGCGGGTGAGATCGCTCCTGAGGGAACTTGATGCCAAGTTTGACGTGATCGAAAAGCCAATCGATCGTACGGGGAACGGCGGTATATGCGGAGCAGCATGACAAAACTGCGTTTCACAAAAAAGTTTGAGATTGAGCTTGACTCCAATAAGCTAAAGTGGTTTTATATGTCTTGCGCTGCGGCGTTACCTCAGCTGGATAGAGGGTCTGACTACGAATCAGAACGTCATAGGTTCGAATCCTATACGCCGCACCAATTGAAATCGAAAGCCTCCGGCAACGGGGGCTTTTCTTTTACGCCGCCGCTGCATGGATTCGAACCTCGGTCGAGGCGCGGGCGTCAAGAAAACGCGGAGCGTTTTTAGCGAGCGGGCAAGGACGGCGATAGCCGGCCGCAGCCGGTGCGGATTTGTGACAAAAACAAGACAGGTTTATTTTGTCACATGGGGTACCTAACAAAATGCACCCCGGTTACGCGGGGCCCTCTGGGTGTTGAATATAAGAAAGAAAAACGGCGGAAAAGCCTGCAAATCATGCTTTTCCGCCGTTGCGTACATATTGAAATGTGCGAGCGCTGCGAACTAGTCCAGGTAACGGGAGAGGAACTCGCGCGTGCGGGGGAGTTTGGGCGCGGTGAACATCTCGTCGGGGCTCGATGCCTCGGCAATGACGCCCTTATCCATAAAGACGAGCTCATCGGAGACGTTGCGGGCGAAGGCCATTTCGTGCGTCACGACAACCATCGTCATGCCGCCTGCGGCAAGATCTCGCATGACGCTCAGTACCTCGCCGGAGATTTCGGGATCGAGAGCGGACGTGGGTTCGTCAAAAAGCATGATGTCCGGTTCCATTGCCAATGCACGGGCAATGGCTACACGCTGCTGCTGACCACCGGAAAGGCTTGCGG
>CAJLVJ010000014.1 GCA_905210085.1 uncultured Collinsella sp.
AGGCCCTCGCGGCCTAGTCGCTATTTAGGGCGTCCAAGATTTGGGGCGCAGTTCAATTCGAGCTGCGGGGTTTTCCTTGTGCCTCCGATGCGAAATGAATCGCTCAGATATTACTGATAATCGACGACGTCGATCCAGTTCTTCAGGAACTCATCGTTCACGTTGCGCTTGCGAGCGAGCTCGGAAGCGGCGACGATGCTCGTCCACTGACGCACGACCTGCATGGGCATGTCGGCGCGGTCGCAGTAGAGCTCCAGGTAGGCCTCGGCCTGATCCTTGCTGTTGAGGGCAAAGAGCAGGTAGGTGGTGGCAACGTCGGCAGCAGGGGAGCCCTGGGTAGCGTGTGCCCAGTCGCACACATAGAGCTGGCCGTCGTCGCCGACGATGACGTTGGAGGGGTTGAAGTCGCCGTGGCAGACCTTGAACTCCTTGGTCATGCCGTCCAGACGCTCCTGAAGGTTGTAGCGCGTGGTGGCATTGAGCTGATCAAGGCTGTCGATCATGCGGGCGAACTTGTCGCGCTGACGGTTGAGCAGCGGGGAGGTGTAGTCGTGGATCTCGATCTGGAGGTCGACGAACATCTCGAGGTACTCACCAAAGCGCTGGGGCTCGGCAGTCATCTTCTCGGCAAGGGTGGTGCCCGGAACCTTCTCGGTCACGAGCGCCCAGCCGTTGGCGTTCTCGAGCTGGGAAACCTCGAGAGCCTTGGGGCTGCGGATGCCGCACTCATTGATGCGGGCAAGATTCAAAGCCTCGTTGAACACGTCGGAGACAGGCTTGGTCTCGTTAAAGACCTTGACGATCTTGTCGCCCAGGTCGTAAACGACCTTGTTGCCACGGCGGACGAGCTCGGTCTTGGAATCGGGTAGCAGCATGGTTGCATCCTTTCAACGATGCGATAGAAGCGACGGCGGGGGTGTGTGAAACACCCGTGCACCCCCGCCGAAAAAAACCGTGCTAAAAACTAGCAGACGGCGTAGTCCTGGGGCTCGCGGCCGTAGTAGGCGTCCAGGTAGAGCTCCTTGATCTCGCTCATGAGCGGGTAGCGCGGGTTAGCGCCGGTGCACTGGTCGTTGAATGCCTGCTCGGTCATCTCGTCGAGGGTGTCGAGGAAGTACTGCTCGTCAACACCGTAGTCGGCGATGGTCTTCTTGACACCGATGAAGTCCTTGAGCTCCTCGAGCTTCGTGATGAAGTTCTCGAAGACCTCCTTGTCGTCCTTGCCCTCGATGCCGCAGTACTTGGCCATCTCGGCGTAGTTGTGCAGCGCGTTGGGGTAAGGATACTGGGAGAAGGTACCCATCTTGACGGGAGCCTCGGCGGCGTTGTAGCGCATGACGCGGGTCAGGATGACGGCGTTAGCGATGCCGTGGGGCAGGTGATGGAAAGCGCCGAGCTTGTGAGCCATGGAGTGGTTGAGGCCCAGGAAGGCGTTGGCGAAGGCCATACCGGCCATGCAGGAGGCGTTGTGCATCTCCTCGCGGGCGTGCGGGTCCTTGGCGCCGTTCGTGAAGCTGGAGGGCAGGTTCTCAAAGACGAGCTTGGCAGCGCGCTCGGAGAGGCCCTTGGTGTAGTCGGAAGCCATGATGGAGACGTAGGACTCGATGGCGTGGGTCATGACGTCGATGCCGGAGGCAGCGGTCAGGCCGCGCGGGGCGGTCATGCAGTTGTCGGCGTCGACGATAGCCATGTTGGGGAGCAGCGCGTAGTCGGCGAGCGGCCACTTGATGCCGGTCTCCTTGTCGGTGATGATGGCGAACGGCGTGCACTCGGAGCCGGTACCCGAAGAGGTCGGGATGGCGACGAAGTAGGCCTTCTTGCCCATCTCGGGGAAGGTGAAGATACGCTTGCGGATGTCCATGAAGTCCATGGCCATGTCCTCAAACTTGCACTCGGGGTGCTCGTACATCATCCACATGATCTTGCCGGCGTCCATAGCGGAGCCACCGCCGACGGCGATGATGACGTCCGGCTCAAAGAGAGCCATCTGCTTGGCGCCGCGACGTGCGCACTGCAGCGACGGATCGGGCTCGACGTCGTAGAAGCAGTCGTGGGCGATGCCCATCTCGTCGAGCTTGGCCTCGATGGCGCGGGTGTTGCCATTCTTGAAGAGGAACTGGTCGGTGACGATGAAGGCGCGCTTCTTGCCCATGACGTTGCCCAGCTCGTCGAGGGCGACGGGCGTGGAACCCTTCTTGAAGTAGACCTTCTCGGGAGCGCGGAACCACAGCATGTTCTCACGGCGCTCGGCCACAGTCTTAACGTTGATCAAGTGCTTCACCCCAACGTTCTCGGAGACGGAGTTGCCGCCCCAGGAGCCGCAGCCCAGGGTCAGAGACGGCTTCATGCCAAAGTTGTACAGGTCACCGATGCCGCCGTGCGAGGACGGGGTGTTGATGACGATACGGCAGGCCTTCATGACGTGCTCGAACAGGCTGATCTTCTCGGCCTGGGCGGGGTGCACGTACAGAGAGGCGGTGTGGCCCGGGCCACCGGCGAGCACCAGGTGCTCGGCCTTGTCGACGGCCTCCTGGAAGTCCTTGGCGTGGTACATGGCCAGGACCGGGGAGAGCTTCTCGTGGGAGAACTCCTCCTTGGCGGGGTCGGTGGAGGTGACCTCGGCGATCAGGATCTTGGTCTTGGCGGGAACCTCGATGCCGGCGAGCTCGGCGATCTTGGCAGCGGCCATGCCGGGGATGCGGTGATCGAGAGCGCCGTTCTTGAACATGGCGGCACGCAGGGCCTCCATCTCGGCACCCTGCTTGACGAAGTAGCAGCCGCGCTTCTGGAACTCGGCCTTAACCTGGTCATAGATGCTGTCGATGACAGTCACGGACTGCTCGGAAGCGCAGATCATGCCATTGTCGAAGGTCTTGGAGTGGATGATGGAGTTGACGGCGAGCAGCACGTCGGCGGTGTCGTCGATGACGACCGGGGTGTTACCGGCGCCAACGCCCAGGGCGGGCTTGCCCGAGGAGTAAGCGGCCTTGACCATGCCCGGGCCACCGGTGGCGAGGATGATGTCGACGTCGCGCATGACCATGTTGGTCAGCTCGATGGAGGGGACATCGACCCAGCCGATGATGCCCTCGGGGGCGCCGGCCTTGACGGCGGCGTCAAGCACGAGCTTGGCGGCGGCGATGGTGCACTTGGCGGCAGCCGGGTGCGGGGAGATGATGATGGCGTTGCGGGTCTTCAGGCAGATCAGCGTCTTGAAGATCGCGGTGGAGGTGGGGTTGGTCGTCGGGATGACGGCGCCCACGATGCCGATGGGCTCGGCGATCTTGGTGATGCCGTAAGCCTCGTCGCGCTCCAGGACACCACAGGTCTTGGTGTTCTTGTAAGCGTTGTAGATGTACTCTGCGGCGTAGTGGTTCTTGATGACCTTGTCCTCAAGAACGCCGCGGCCGGTCTCCTCGATGGCCATCTTCGCCAACGGGATACGAGCCTTGTTGGCGGCCATGGCGGCCTCATAGAAGATCTTGTCGACCTGCTCCTGCGTGTACGTAGCAAAAAGCGCCTGGGCCTCTCGCATCTGAGCGAGCTTAGCCTCAAGCGCCTCTACGTTGTCCACAATTGCGGGAGTAGTGTTTTCCGGTGACTTTTTCACCATTTGTGTCTCCTTGCGATCGGAGATTTACCCTACGCCTTGCATGATAGCAAGAAATTATTCGGTGAACGGTAAGATTCCTCTAAAAGGCACACTAAAACGCTTCAATAAAATGAAGCGTTTTAACTAAAACTATCTGCCTGCTGCATCGCCCCGCTCATTGGGGACAGACTCTCATGAGTGCTTTCACTCATTTGGGACAGACATCGTTTTGCCATTTTGCCGTTCTGGGCCTGTTATTGCCGCTCATTGCTCATTGGTTATAAATAGATTGCAGGCATTTCGACAATCGCTATTCGCGGGTCGCGGTTGAGTTGGACACGCAGGCAGTGCAGCTGCTCGATTATATCCATCTCAATCCCGTGAAAGGTGTGCTCGACTCGCTTGAGGCGTACCGCTGGTCAAGTTACAAGGCATATCAGCTGGGCTACGATCCCTTTGATATTTGTGATGCGGCCCCTATGCTCGATATTGTCGGAGGTTCCCGTTGCTATTGCGAGCATATCGAGGAAGTTGCCGGGCGCATCTGGTCAGAGGAGATTCTTCCGCGCCGACGGATCCCCGATGAGGATGCTCTTTCTGTTGCGCGCGAAGTCCTGCCCAGCATAGATCCTGCGCTGCTCAAGGCCTTGCCACGCCCCGAACGCGATGCCTGTCTGCTGAGGCTTAGGCGGGCACATCTCACGGTCAAGCAAATTGCCCGTATCACTGGTATCGGCTCTTCAAGCGTAACCAAGGCCACCACAGGCTGGAAGGAGGCTGCGTGAGGCAGGGGGCGAACCGATGCCGGCACGCGTTATGTCTGTCCCAAATGCGTGAAAGCACTCATGTAAGTCTGTCCCCAATGAGTGCAAAAAGGCGCCCTCATTGGGGAGGGCGCCTTTGGTAAGTTCTATGTGAACGCGAGGTCTTTGACCCGGAGAGTCCGAGGTACTTGTTGGTAAGACCTTATTTAGGAGCGCGCAACCTTGCCGGACTTGAGGCAGGTGGAGCAAACGTTCATCTTGCGACGGTGACCATCGACGACGACGTAGACGCGCTGGATGTTGGGGCGGAACTTACGGTTGGTGACGCGGTGAGAGTGGCTGATGGAGCGACCGGCAACGGGGTGCTTACCGCAAACTTCGCAAACTTTGGACATAACTGACCCTCCTTGGGCGACAAACGAACATGTCGCGTTAACAAACAAGCCTGAACTATAGCACAGAAGTCACTCCCTGTGCACAATCTACACAGAGATATTCCTCTTTTGGCGATAGTGCCCACGCCACGGCCCTGGACGTAGATCCGATTTGCGTGCAGCAGAGGGGATTATGCCAGCTCGTGCATGCGTTTTCAAGCTCGTCCCACAAATATATATAGGTTTATTGGGCTTTGGGCTCCGTTTACGGATTGCTCTGTATTTATGCTCGCAATTAAGCTCGAGGTTGGCTACACTATCCCTTGACCATTAAAGGGGTACGAGATACCCACATGGAATTACATAGCTGCCAAAGAGCAGCCCTTCCTGTGGGTGTCTGGTCCGCTTTAAGCGGTCGGGCATCTATTTTTTTGACATTGTCAGCAGTCAAGACATGTGAGGAAGGAGATCGATGGGCACGACTTCCCCCAAGGCGGTCATCATGGACGAGACCGCCGTCAATCGAGCGATGACTCGCATCGCGCACGAGATTCTCGAGCGCAACGAGGGCTGTGAAGACCTCGCTCTGGTTGGCATCGTCACGCGCGGCGACCTTCTGGCAAAGAAGCTCGCCGAGGAGATCAAGGAGATCGAGGGCGTCGAAGTTCCGCTCGGCAGCCTGGACATCAGCTTCTACCGCGATGACTACGCTACCAATTTCGCTCCCGCGATCCACGCTACCAACATTCCCTTCAGCGTCGACGGCAAGCGCGTCGTGCTGGTGGACGACATCCTGTATACGGGCCGTACCATCCGCGCCGCTCTCGACGCCGTCATGGACCTGGGCCGTCCGAGCCGCATTGAGTTGGCAGTCCTCGTTGACCGCGGCCACCGCGAGCTCCCCATCTCGCCGGACTTTGTCGGCAAGAACGTTCCCTCGTCGCATGAGGAGAACGTGCATCTATATATGAAGGAAGTCGACGGCCACACCGCCGTCGAGATCAACGACGTCGCGCCGGGCTCCCACGTGGGTTCTGCGCCGCTGGGAGGTGAGTAGTACCGTGGCGTTCAACCATAAGCACCTGATCGACATTACCGAGTACTCCGAAGAGGATATCAAGCTCATCCTCGAGACCGCCAAGGCGTTCTCCGAGGTCAACGAGCGTGCGATCAAGAAGGTCCCCACGCTCAAGGGCAAGACCATCGTCAACATGTTCAACGAGCCCTCGACGCGCACCCGCAGCTCCTTCGAGCTCGCCGAGAAGCGTCTTTCGGCCGACAGCCTTAACTTTGGCGGCTCCTCGACCTCCACGGTCAAGGGCGAGAGCCTCGTCGACACCGTCGAGACCCTCAACGCCTATAAGATCGACTGCATCGTCGTGCGCGATAAGCACGCCGGCGCTCCCTACATCGTCACGCAGAACTCGCCCGCAAGCGTCATCTGCGCCGGTGATGGCAAGCACAACCATCCCACGCAAGCCCTGCTCGACCTGTACACCATCTGGGAGCACAAGGGCGACTTCCACGGTCTGAAGGTCGCTGTCGTCGGCGATATCGCCCACTCCCGCGTTTGCGGCTCGCTGATTCCCGCCCTTAAGATCATGGGCTGCGAGACCTATGCCGTCGCCCCCGGCACGCTGCTGCCGCCGGCGCCCGAGGTCCTGGGCTGCGACCACGTGCCGAGCGACCTCGATTCCGTCCTGCCCGAGCTGGACGTCGTCTACATGCTGCGCGTGCAGCAGGAGCGCCTCGAAGGTGCCCCGTTCCCGACCATTCGCGAGTACCACAAGCTCTTCGGCCTGACCAAGGACCGCGAGAAGCTCATGAAGCCCGATGCGATCATCTGCCACCCGGGCCCCATCAACCGCGGCGTCGAGTTCGACTCCTATATGGCCGACCACCCGCAACGCTCCGTCATCCTGGAGCAGGTCTACGCCGGTATCTGCGTGCGTATGGCTATCCTGTATCTGCTGCTTGGAGGTGCCGATAATGGCCTTGCTTCTTAAGAATGCCCACGTCGTCGACCCGTCTGTCGAGCTTGACGGTGTCGTTGACGTCCTGATTGACGGCGATAAGATCGCCGAGGTCGGCGAGAATCTCGCCGTCGAGGGAGCCGAGGTCCGCGACCTTTCCGGCAAGTACCTCGTCCCCGGCCTGGTGGATATGCACGTTCACCTTCGCGAGCCCGGCTATGAGGTCAAAGAGGACATCGAGAGCGGCACCCGCGCAGCTGCCAAGGGCGGCTTCACCGGCGTGTGCGCCATGCCCAACACCGATCCCGTCACCGATAACGGCACCGTCGTGGAGTTCGTCAAGTCCCGCGCTGCCGAGGTCGGTCACTGCCGCGTCTATCCGTCGGGCGCCATGACCCGCGGTCTTAAGGGCGAGGCCATGTCCGAGATGGGCGATATGGTCGCCCACGGCGCCGTCGCCTTCACCGACGACGGTCGCGGCGTGCAGAGTGCGGGCATGCTCCGTCGCTGCATGGACTACGGCAAGATGTTCGGCAAGGTCTTTATGAGCCACTGCCAGGACGAGGACCTGGTCGGCCACGGCCAGATCAACGAGGGCAAGGTCTCGACCCGTCTGGCTCTCGAGGGCTGGCCGGCTGCCGGCGAGGAGCTCCAGATCGCCCGCGACATCGAGATCGCCAAGCTGACCGGTGCCAAGCTGCACATCCAGCACATCTCCACCGCCCATGGCCTGGAGATCGTGCGTGCCGGTAAGGCCGCTGGCGTTCAGGTTACCTGCGAGGCCACCCCGCACCACATGTTCCTGACCGAGAACGACCTGGACGAGACCTACAACACCTCGCTCAAGGTCAATCCGCCGCTTCGCACCGACGAGGATGCCGAGGCCATCCGTCAGGGTGTCATCGACGGCACCGTCGACGTTATCGTCACTGATCACGCTCCCCACACCCCGTGGGAGAAGGCCCGCGAGTTCGAGCTTGCGCCCTTTGGCATGATCGGCCTCGAGACCTCGCTGTCGCTCGTGCTCACCGAGCTGGTTAACACGGGCAAGATGAGCGTGGGTCGCATGGTCGAGCTCATGGCCATCAAGCCGCGTGAGATCCTGGGCCTCGACCAGGTTCAGGTCAAGGCGGGCTCCGTTGCCGACCTGACCGTGTTCGACTCCGCCGCAACCTGGACGGTCGGCGAGGACGGCTACGAGTCGCGTGCCGAGAACTCCGGTTTCGCCGGCCGCACGCTCACCGGTCGTGCCACCGATGTGTTTGTCGGCGGTAAGCAGACGCTCGCCGACGGCTGCATCTGCTAGCATAGCCTTATCGCTTTTGTGCGCGGTGCCCTTGCGGTGCCGCGCTTTCTGTTCGTTTTGACCATGCATCCGCATGGGGGATTGGAGCGTCTATGCCCACACCTTCCACTGCACGCATGCACGACTTCGAGGTCGTATCGAACCAGGAGATCGCCGACGGCATCTTCTCGCTCGTCATCTCGGCCCCCAAGCTTGCAAGTGCGCTCAAGCCCGGTCAGTTTGTGAACATTGCCGTACCCGGCGATGCGTCCTCGCTGCTTCGCGTGCCCCTGAGCTACTATCGCGCCGACGCCGAAGCCGGCACCGTCGAGCTGTGGTACGCCGTCGTGGGCGACGACACCCGTCGCCTGTCGCAGATGGGCCCCGGTTCCAAGTCCAACCTGCTGGGCCCTGGCGGCCGCGGCTGGCTGGTACCCGAGGGCACCAGGAAGGCATTGCTTGTCGCCGGCGGCATCGGTGTTCCGCCCGTGCTGTGCCTTGCCGGTAAGCTTGCCGAGCAGGGTGTGGCCGTCGACGTGTGCCTGGGCTTTGGCACTGCGTCCAAGGCCGTGGGCATCGATGAGTTCCGCTCGCTGTGCGATACGGTCAACGTGTGCACCGACGACGGCTCGCTCGGCACGCACGGCTTCTGCACCGATCCTGCCGCTGAGCTGCTCGGCGAGGGCGGTTACGACTACGTCGCCAGCTGCGGCCCCGCCGTCATGATGAAGAAGGTCGCCGCCGCTGCCGCCGAGGCCGGTGCGTACTGCGAGGTGTCGCTCGAGCGCATGATGAGCTGTGGCTTTGGCGCCTGCAACACCTGCAATGTCGAGACGGTCGATGGTATGAAGGGCGCCTGCATGTGCGGCCCCGTGTTCGATGCTTCCAAGGTGGTGGTCTTCTAGTGGGTACCGTGAACATGGCCGTCGATTTCGGCGGCGTCAAGATGCAGAACCCCATCAACACCGCAGCCGGTACCTTTGGCTACGGCTGGCAGTTCCAGAACTTCTTTGATGTCTCCCAGCTGGGCGCCATCACCACCAAGGGTTGTGCTGCCGAGCCCTGGCCCGGCAACCCCGCGCCCCGTATGGCCGAGATCCCGGGCGGCATGATCAACTCCGTGGGCCTTCAGAACCCCGGCGTGGCCGCCTTTGCCCGTGAGTCCGGTCCGTGGCTCGAGCAGCTTTCCAAGGACGGTTGCCAGGTCATCTGCCAGGTTGCCGGTCATTCCGTCGAGGAGTTTGTCCGCGCGCTCGAGATGTATGTCGAGCTGTGCCCCTGGGCTGCCGGCTACGAGATCAACGTGAGCTGCCCCAATATTGCTGCCGGCGGTGCCGCCATGGGCTCCTCGCCCGAGGGCGCCTCTGCCGTTATGGCTGCCTGCCGCAAGGTGACCGATAAGCCGCTGTTCGTAAAGATGGCGCCGGTCAACGTCGCCGAGATTGCCAAGGCTCTCGAGGCCGCGGGAGCCGACGGCCTTTCGGTCATCAACTCCATCCAGGGCATGGCCATTGACGTTCATACCCGCAAGTCCCGTGTGGCCAAGCCCAAGGGCGGCCTTTCGGGTCCGCTGTGCCACCACATCGCCGTTCGCATGGTCTGGGAGGTCGCTCAGGCCGTCGATATCCCCATCAACGGTGTCGGCGGCGTCATGACGGGCGAGGATGCGGCCGAGTTTATCCTGGCCGGCGCCACCTGCGTGTCGGTCGGCATGGCCAATTTCGTCGATCCGTGCGCCTCAATTAAGATCGCGCACGAGCTCGAGGCCTGGGCGGAGTCCCAGGGCGTGAAGGACATCAACGAGCTGGTAGGTGCTTTCGAATGCTAGAGACCGACGCCCGCGACCGCGTTATCGTCGCCCTCGACTGCGACCGTGAGCGTGCGCTCGAGCTCGCCCACGAGCTTTCTGGTCATGCCGCTTGGCTCAAGGTGGGCATGACGCTCTATTACGCCGAGGGCCCCGAGATCGTCAAGACGTTCAAGGACCTGGGCTTTAAGGTCTTCCTCGACCTCAAGTTCCATGACATTCCGCATCAGGTGCGCGGTGCCGCCCGTTCGGCCTCGCTTGCCGGTGCCGACCTGCTCTCGGTCCACGGCCTGGGTTCTGGTGCTATGCTCGCTGCGTGCCGTGAGGGTGCCGAGGAGGCGCGCGAGGACCGCGCCAAGCTCGTCGCCATCACCGTGCTCACGAGCATGAACCAGGATTCGCTGGCTGAGATCGGCGTCGAGTCACCCGTGGCCGAGGAGGCCGCCCGCCTGGCAAAGCTTGCCCAGGCCAACGGTATCGACGGCATCGTGTGCTCGCCGATGGAGGCCCATGACATGCGCGAGCTGCTCGGCCCCGACGCGTTGATCGTGACTCCGGGCGTTCGTCCGGTGGGTGCCGCCCTTGGTGACCAGTCCCGTGTGGCGACGCCCTCCCAGGCTATCGAGCGCGGCGCGAGCCATATCGTGGTGGGCCGACCCATCACCGGTGCCGACGACCCGGTTGCCGCCTTTGACGCTATCGTTGCCGAGCTGGTCGAAAACGTCGCCTAAAAGATTCCCTCAAGTCACCACTTTTGGGTCTCATTAGCACAAATTAGCCCCTGTGCCTGCGAAAACTTTCCCATCCTTTGTGTGGAATCGCAGGTCAGGGGCTCAACTTTAACCTCCGTATATTGCACTTTTCGCAGGTATCGTCTAACCTATGGTGCCGTCGATTGGGCATTTAGTGCGTTTGACGTGCTAAAATGCCAATTATTGCATCAGATATAACCCAACTATTTGGAGGTTCGAATGGCACTCCCTCAGCTTACCGACGAGCAGCGCAAGCAGGCTCTTGAGAAGGCTGCCGCCGCACGTCACGCCCGCGCTGAGCTTCGCGAGCAGATCAAGAAGGGCGAGAAGTCCCTCGAGTCCGTGCTCAACTCCGATGACCCCATCGCTTCCCGCATGAAGGTTTCCACCCTCATCGAGTCTCTCCCCGGTTATGGCAAGGCCAAGGCCGCCAAGATCATGGAGGAGCTCGGCATCTCCGCTACCCGTCGCGTCCAGGGCCTCGGCGTCCGCCAGCGCGAGCAGCTCCTCGAGCAGCTGACCAAATAAGTGAGCGCTCAGGATTCAAAGCTCTTTGTGATTTCTGGACCGTCAGGTGCAGGCAAGGGCACGCTCGTCACTCGTGTGCGCGAGCGTCGCTCGAACCTGGGCCTGACGGTTTCGGCTACCACGCGAGCACCACGCAAAGGTGAGGTCGACGGCGTCAACTACTTTTTCCTGACGCGCGAGGAGTTCGACCGCCGCGTGGCAAACGGTGAGTTTGTTGAGTGGGCCGAGGTCCACGGTAACTGCTACGGCACCTTGGTGAGCGAGGTCACATCCAAGCTCGCCTCTGGCTCGTCTCTGATCTTGGAGATCGATGTCCAGGGAGCCCTGCAGGTCAAGGAGCGTTTCCCCGAGGCCGTGTTGATCTTTATCAAGCCGCCTTCGCTCGAGGTGCTCCGCGAGCGTCTGATCGGTCGCGGTACCGAGACGCCCGAGACGATCGAGCTGCGTATGGCAAACGCCGCCGATGAACTTGCCCTTGCCGACCGCTACGACGACGTCGTGGTGAATGACGATCTCGACCGCGCGACCGATGAGCTCGTTCGCGTTCTCGATATGCATGAAAGGATCTGAGGTCCGTGTCCGTTGTAAAGCCTTGCATTGACGATCTTCTGGAGAAGACCGATCACAACCGCTTCCTGCTCGCCTCGCTTGCCTCCAAGCGCGCCTGCGACATTAACAGCATGCTGCGTGGTCAGCACAACCGCGTGCTCGCCGTCCAGGATGTCGATGACATCACCATTGCGCTTTCCGGCGCCGATACCATCTCGATGGCTATGGACGAGATTGTCGACGGCGACATCTCCTACGACGAGGCCCGTTACGAGAAGGCGCTCGGTCACAAGGTTGCTGAAGCCTAAATGGCAGCTCGCGTCTGCCTGGTCCACTATCACGAGGTTGGACTGAAGGGCAAGAACCGCGCACATTTTGAGCATATCCTCATGGATAACATCAAGGCGGCCTTGGCCGCCTTTTCCGTGAATGCCGTGTCTCGAATTTCCGGTTATATCCTCGTGACCTTTAACGAGCATCAGGCCGACGATGCGGCGCGCGTTATCCGCACCGTCCCCGGTGTTGCCCGTGTGTCCCTGGCGTACCACACCAACCGCGACCCGCAGGAGTACTGCGCCGCCGCCGTGAAGGCGCTGCGCGAGTTTGGTTTCTTCGATTCGTTTAAGGTGCACGCCAAGCGCTCTAACACCGACTACGAGCTCACCTCGATTGATATCAATCGACAGGTTGGCGAGGTACTGTGCGAGGCGTTTCCCGATAAAAAGGTCCAGATGCACGATCCCGACGCGATGGTGCACGTGCTGGTGGTCCAGGGTAGCGTCTATGTGTATGCGCGCTCTGAGCGCGGCGTGGGTGGTCTTCCGGTGGGGTCTGCCGGCAAGGTTGTGACGCTGCTTTCCTCGGGTATCGATTCGCCGGTGGCGACCTGGATGCTCGCGCGTCGCGGCGCGGTGTGCGTGCCGGTACATTTCTCCGGTCGTCCTCAGACGCCTGATACGAGCGAATATTTGGTGCAGGACATCATCCGTGCGCTTGAGCCGGGTGTCCAGATCGGCCGCCTGTACGTGGTGCCGTTTGGCGATTGTCAGCGTGAGATCTCGGTGACCTGCCCCAGCAACCTGCGGGTGATCATGTATCGCCGCATTATGTATTCGGTTGCTGAGCGCATTGCGCATATCGAGGGCGCCAAGGCTATCGTGACCGGCGAATCGCTCGGTCAGGTTGCATCCCAGACGCTCGAGAACATTATGGCCGTCAACGAGGCCGTCAAGATCCCCGTGTTCCGCCCGCTGATCGGTTCGGACAAGCAGGAGATCATTGCACGCGCTGAGGAGATCGGTACGTTCGGTATCTCGACCGAGGCTGCTCCCGACTGCTGCACGCTGTTTATGCCGCGTCGTCCCGAGACGCACGCCAAACTCGATGCCGTGCACGAGGCCTGGGAGCTGTTCGACCACGAGGAGATGATTGAGCGTTTGCTCAAACAGACTGAGTACATCGACTTTGAGAGCAACACGTATAAGGCCCCTAAGACCTTAAAACGCAAGCATTCTGAGCTCGCTCCACGTGAGATTTACCAAGATTACGAATAATGTTGTGTATAGACCGGCGGTGTTTTTGCATCGTCGGTCTTTTTCTATCTGGGCATTAGGCGATAAACGGTTCATTTGTCGACGTGTGCTTGAATAAATGGATATTTTCTCGCAAGGTTTTGGTCAGCTTTTGGTTTGACCGCGATAACCGGTGTGGACGTGCGGAGGCTGCGGCGCTCGTTTCCTGACACGATGGTGTTGGGAGGTGTTTGCTATGGCGCAGCGCGAGCAACACGAACGGGTTAAACGGATGGACCGCTGGGCAGAAAAGCTGCTCGGCCATAAGGCGATGGTCGTGGCGATCCTGGTTGTCATTGCCGCCGCGAGCGGCTTGGCGATGGCAGGTTTTGGTGGTCACTCCAGCGACGTATCGTTTGAGCGTAGTGATGAGGCGAGCGCCTCGGATGTGCGCGGGGCCGGGGATGCCTCTCCTGACGATGCCGATGAGCCGTCTGCCAAGAGCTCCTCTGCTGCCGAGGTGTACGTCGATGTTGATGGCGCCGTTGCGAAGCCTGGCGTGTACCGGCTTAAAGATGGAGCACGGGTGTCCCAGGCGATTGATGCCGCCGGAGGGCTTACGGCCGAGGCGGATGTGACGGGTCTTAACCGTGCGTCCAAGATCACCGATGGTCAAAAGATCTATGTGCCGACGGTAGGGGAGCAACAAACGGCTGCGGCCGTCGGCGGCGCCGAAAGCAGTGCTTCCACGACCCCTGGTACAGGGTCTTCGTCGGGACTTGTGAATATCAATACGGCAAGTGCGGCGGAGCTGCAGACGCTTTCGGGCATCGGGCCTTCTATGGCCCAGTCAATTATCGACGAACGGACGCAAAACGGGGCCTTTGCCTCGGTCGATGACCTTATGCGCGTATCGGGGATCGGTGAGAAGAAACTCGCCAAAATTAAAGATTGCATCTGCGTATGAGTGCGACCGAGCGCGAGCATGTGATGCCACCGCGCCCATTGATGCCGTGGACGATAGCCCTTTGTGCCGGCTTGTGTGCGAGCTGTGGGTTAGTGCTTAACATGGCGGCCGATGCGCTGCTGGGAGAGCGGGCGGCGCCCGTCACATTGCTTATGGCCATTCCCGTTGCGGCAGCAGGGTGCATCGTATTGGCTCGGTCCTGCATGCGCCTTGTGCGGTGGAGGCGATGGCTGTATGCCGCGGCCCTCGGCCTCGTGGCGGGAGCGGTAGTGTCCGCGGGTTGGGCGATAGGGGCGCTGCGCGCTTCGAGGGCGTTGGATAATCGGGCTGCGAGCAGTCTCGAGTTTGTTGTGTGTGGCGACCCGTCCATCAATGACGGTGCGTACTCCTATACCTGTGATGCGTATGCGGGCGAAAAGCGTTTGGGTCAGGTACGGCTGTCGTGTGATCGTGAGCTTGGCGCCGGTTCGCATGTACGTGCTATCGGTCGAATTTCGCGCTTTGAGAATGATGCGTATGGGCGCTCACGCGTGCTTCGGGGCGAGCTTCGAAAGGCTAAAGTCGTCCGGTTGGTATCGATCGACGAGGGCCCTCCAGGCCCGTTGTCTTGGCTTCGAAACGAGCTCCTTGCCGTTATCGCGCCCGCGACCGACCCAGCGCGCTCGCTCATCGCCGGCGTTGTCTGTGGGCGCTCGTCCGAGCTGCGCGCCCAGCCTGCGGGCGAATGGTTTTCGGTAACGGGCACCGCACATCTCATCGCCGTTTCGGGCAGTCATCTTGCCATCGTGGGGTTTGTGATTGAGAGTGCCCTGCAAAAGACGCGTCTCTCTCGTGGGCTTCAGCGGGGGCTGTTGGTGCTGGCCCTCGCTGCCTATGCCGTTTTTACTGGCGCTTCGCCCTCGGCCGTGCGCGCGTGCTCTATGGTGGCGGCGTCGCTTGTCGCCAACGGCGCCGGGCGTCGTCGGCATGGCCTCTCGGCTCTATTTTTGACCATGGTAATCTTTGTGTTGCTCCGGCCGACAGTACTGTTCGAGATGGGTTTTCAGCTATCGTGCGCCAGTGTCTTTGCCATCCTTTGTTTTTGCCCCTACGCTACCTACGCCTTGGGCGAGCTGAGTGTGCCACCGGGCCTCGCCAGTATTTTGTCCGTCACGCTGTGCTCGCAGCTGGCGACACTTCCCGTAACCATTCCCGCATTTGGGACGTTTTCACTCATTGCCCCGCTTGCAAATGCCGTGATCGGTCCGGTGATAAGCATGCTGCTCGCTGTATCGGTTGTGTTGGTGCCCTGCTCGCTTGTGCCGCTGCTGCGTCACGGGGCGCTCGTGGTGCCCATGATTGTCGCTCGCTGCGCTCTGTTCTTTGAACAGCTCTTTGCCGCCGTTCCGGGCGCATCCGTTAGCGTGCCGCCCGATACGCTCTTGGTATACGTGGTGCCGTTTGCGCTGGCGGTCCTCTTGGTCTGGTGGCCACGCCCCCGCGTGCGGCCCATGGCAGTGGGGCTGCTGTGTTTGATGCTTGCTGCGGGGGTTCCGTATGTCTATTGGGATCGATGTGTGCCGCCTTCGGTAACGGTCCTCGATGTTGGTCAGGCCGATGCGATTCTGGTTCGCCAAGGCAGCGCTGTGGCGCTCGTCGACTGTGGGCTCGATGACCGCGTGGTGTCGGCGTTGGTTCGCAACAATGTCCACCATATCGACGCCGTCTTCGTGACGCATTGGGATGAAGACCATTGGGGTGGTCTTCCCGATGTGCTCGATCAGTTTTCGGTTGGATCCATTGCGGTTGCAGCGGATGCGCTGGACGGCGCGCCTTCTGAGGTCCTAAATCGCCCCGGCGTAACGTATCGGCAGGTGGCCCGCGGAGACACGGTCGATATCGGCGCATTTCGGGCTCGTGTGATGTGGCCGTTTGACACAGTGGATGGCGAGGGCAATGAGGACTCGCTTGTCTTGCTGCTCTCCTATGCTCGGGAAGGCAAGAGCCTGCGTATGCTCCTCACTGGTGATGCCGAACTCGATCAGGAGCGCGAGTTTGTACAGGAGGTGGGCGATATCGATGTGCTTAAGCTGGGACATCACGGCTCAAAAGTTTCCGTCGACACAGAGCTGCTGGAAACGCTTAAGCCCGAGCTCTCTATCGCGAGTGCGGGCGAGGGCAACCGCTACGGCCATCCATCCGATGCCTGTATCGATGCCGTTCGCGATGCGGGCGGCGCGTTCGCATGCACTATCGAACAAGGAGACATTACCGTCTCGCCGACCGCAACCGGTTTTGCCATGCGATGTCAGCGACCGTGATGCTGCCGTTGGCGCGGGACCAACCCGTGGGCTAGAATGGCACGGTACGAACACGAGATCCTGCGGGAGGGGAGCGCAATGTCCGAAACCGGTCTGCTGCCGGCATATCTGATCGTCGGTACCGATGGGGTCAAGCGCGACCACGCCGTCTCGCGTATGAAAGCTCGCTTGGAAAAGTCGGGTATGGTTGAGTTCAACCTCGATGAACGTGACATGACGAAAGATCCCGATATTGAGTCGATCATCGGCTCGCTCAATACCTTTCCCATGGGCAGCGAGTTTCGCCTGGTGATCCTCGACGGCTGCTCCAAGCTTGCCAAGGCGGTCTCGGAACCGCTTGTCGAGTACCTCGCAAGTCCCAGCCCCACGACGGTCTGTCTCATTATTGCCGACTCACTTGCCAAGAATACGCGCCTGTATAAGGCAATCGCCAAGATCGACAAGAAGGCTATCGTCGATTGTTCGGGTACCAAGCGCTGGGAACTGCCGCGCCGCGTTCAGCAGATGGCGACGCAGCGCGGTAAGTCCATCTCGACAGCTGCTGCCGAGGAGCTCGTCTCGCGCTCGGGCGAGAACACCCGCATGCTCGATAACGACTTGGCCAAGCTTGCCCAGATGGTCGAGGCGCCGCAAATTGAGCTTGCCGATGTGGAGCGCTGGATCGTGCGCACGGCCGAAGTTCAGCCCTGGGACTTTCTCAACGCAGTGTCGGCCCGCGATATGCGCCGCTCGCTTGAGCTCTTTGGGCTGCTGCCCGCCAAGAGCTATGTGTGGACCTACACGCTGCTATGCGGTCGCATCCGCGAGTTGATCGTCGCCAAGGCGCTCGACTCTCGTGGGCAGGGCCGCGAGCTTGCCGCGACGCTCAAGCTCCAGTCTTGGCAGGTCAAAAATCACCTGACCTGGGCACGCCGCTTTTCGATGGGGGAGCTTGTCGCTGCGCTCGAGGGCGCGGTCGATGTGGAGCTCGCACTGAAGGGTTCTGCCGATTCGGAGACCGTGTTTTTGCTCTGGATTACGAACATCTTGAGAAAATCGTGATGATACCTGCCTATTTGACAAATTCGTTCTATCCCTTTGAGGGGGAGCGTGCTATAGTAGGCGCTTGCATGACCTCACCGTGTCTCAGAGGTGTCATACATTTTTTGCAAGGAACTCGAAAGGAACTCCAGAAGTGGCAAACATCAAGTCTCAGAAGAAGCGTATCCGCACCAATGAGGCAGCTCGCATGCGTAACAAGGCTGTCAAGTCCGAGCTCAAGACGCTGACCAAGCACGTTCAGTCCGCCGTCGCCGAGGGCGACGCCGAGAAGGCCCAGGCTGCCCTCAAGACCGTCACCAAGCGTCTCGACATGGCTGCCGCCAAGCATGTTATCCACAAGAACCAGGCTTCCAACCGTAAGTCCGGTCTTGCCAAGCTCGTGAACAGCATCAACGCCTAAGTTGTAAATTTCACACCACACAGATTACGCGCATAAATGGAGCCTGTTTTATGGAACAGGCTCCATTTTTTGTACCGCTCGGGTAAGATAGTCCGCATGAATACTTCAATTGACATTTCCCACATCCGCAACTTCTCGATCGTTGCGCACATCGACCATGGCAAGTCCACGATCAGTGACCGTATCCTCGAGCTCACCCATACCGTCGACGAGCGCGACATGGAGTCGCAGCTGCTCGACACCATGGATATCGAGCGCGAGCGCGGCATCACGATCAAGTCCAACGCCGTTCGCGTCTCCTACGACGCCGACGATGGCGAGACGTATCAGTTCAACCTGATCGATACACCGGGCCACGTGGACTTTACCTATGAGGTCTCGCGTTCGCTGGCAGCCTGCGAGGGCGCGGTGCTCGTCGTCGACGCCACGCAGGGTGTCGAGGCGCAGACCGTCTCCAACGCGACGCTCGCCATGAACGCCAACCTGGATATCGTGCCCGCCATCAACAAGATTGACCTTCCCTCTGCACACCCCGACGAGGTCAAGACCGAGATTGAGGATGACCTGGCCATTCCTGCCGACGATGCCGTATGCGTATCGGGCAAGACCGGCGAGGGCATTCACGATTTGCTGGAGTCTATCGTCTTCTTGATCTCGCCGCCCAAAGGCGATGTGAACGCGCCGCTCAAGGCGCTCATCCTGGACTCGTATTTTGATGAGTACCGAGGCGTCGTTGCCACGGTCCGCGTGTTTGACGGCTCCATCAAGAAGGGCGATACCCTTCGTATGATGCAGGCAGAAGGTGACTTTTTGGTCGACGGCGTGGGCGTCAAGCGTCCCGCCGAGACTCCGGTCGATGCGCTGACGGTCGGCGAGGTGGGCTACGTGGTCACGGGCCTGAAGGACCCCGAGGCTGTTCGCGTGGGCGACACCCTTACCTGGGCGTCGAATCCCTGCCCCGAGCCGCTTCCGGGCTACCGCGAGGCCAAGCCCATGGTCTACACGGGCCTGTTCCCGATCGACAACAAGGATTACGAGAACTTGCGCGACGCTCTCGATAAACTGCACGTCAACGACCCGTCGTTGGTGTGGGAGCCCGAGACCTCGGTGGCGCTCGGCTTTGGTTTCCGCGTGGGCTTCTTGGGCCTGCTACATATGGAGGTCGTTAAGGAGCGTCTGGAGCGCGAGTTCAATCTGGACCTCATTGCCACGAGCCCTTCGGTGGACTATCACGTCTATAAGACCGACGGTGAGATGATTGATGTCCGCAGCCCGCAGGATCTGCCCGAGGCTACGCGCATCGAGCGCATCGAGGAGCCTTACCTCAAGGCCAAGATTATCTGCCCGCCCGAGTATACGGGCGCCGTCATGCAGCTCGCTATCGAGCACCGCGGCATTACAACCGACATGATCCATCTCACGAGCAAATCGGTCGAGATGCGCTTCGACATGCCGCTCGCGGAGCTCATCCTGGACTTCTTTGACCAGCTCAAGAGCCGCACCAAGGGCTATGCCTCGCTCGACTATGAGTTTAACGAGTATCGTCCCTCCGAGCTCGTCAAGCTCGATATCCTGCTTTCGGGCGACGAGGTGGACGCGCTTTCGTTTATCGTGCACAAGGATAAGGCCTATGGCCTGGCCCGTGGCCTGTGCGACAAGCTCAAGGAAATCATTCCGCGTCAGCTGTTCGAGGTGCCTATTCAGGGCGCCATCGGCAACAAGATCATCGCCCGCTCCACCGTCAAGGCACGCCGCAAGGATGTTTTGGCCAAGTGCTATGGTGGCGATATCTCGCGTAAGCGCAAGCTGCTCGAGAAGCAGAAAGAGGGCAAGAAGCGCATGAAAGCCATCGGTTCGGTCGAGGTCCCGCAGGAGGCCTTTATGGCGATCCTCAAGGTAGACGAGTAAGTCCATGGCGCTTTCTGAATACTGCAAGCGGTTGCTTGGTGCCTATGCCGAGCAGCCGTTCCTTATGGCTCCCATGGCGGGCGTAACCGATCCCGCCTATCGCATTATGTGCCGCCGTCGCGGTGCCCATCTTGCCTATAGCGAGATGGTGAGCGTGGCGGGCCTTGCCTATGCCAGCAATAAGACGTGGCGCCTGGTACTGCCGGCCGATGAGGAGCAGCAGATCTGCGTGCAGCTCTTTGGCTCCAAGCCCGATCAGTTTGCGAGCGCTGTCGCTGCCGTCGAGGAGCGTGTGGGCGATCGCCTGTCGCTGATCGATATCAACATGGCCTGCCCGGCTCGCAAGGTCGTCACCAAGGGCGAGGGCTCGGCGCTTATGCGTGCGCCCGAGCTGGCAGAGCAGATCGTCGAGGCGGCGGTGGGTGCGGCGCACGTGCCCGTGACCGTCAAGATTCGCAAGGGCTTTTATGCCGAGGATCGCAATGCCGCGACATTTGCCCAGATGCTTGAGGGTGCAGGGGCTGCCGCAGTCGCCGTGCATGGTCGCTGTGCCACGCAGCTCTATACGGGTCAGGCCGATTGGTCGGTCGTCGATGAGGTCGCAGATGCCGTCGAGATTCCTGTGATCGGTTCGGGCGATGTTTTCTCGGCCGAGGATGCCGCGGAGCATCTGCGCAACTCGGGTGCCAGCGCGGTGTTTATCGCGCGCGGTATCTATGGCAACCCCTGGGTGTTCGGCGATGCCCGCGCCCTTGCACTGGACGCCACGCCAGTGCCGTCTCGCTCCTCATGCGAGCGCCTGGATGCCCTGCGCGAGCATCTGACGCTCACGCACGAGCTGTTGCCGCTCATGTCGCGTGCCCGCACGTACGCAAGCTGGTATCTAAAGGGCATGCCCCATGCTGCCGCCTGGCGCGCTCAGGTGGTGCGTTGCTCCACATACGAGGAGTTCATGGCACTGGTCGATGATATCGAGCACGATGTGGTGGCCTGCGAGGCCGCACTTGCCGCCGGCGAGTCGGTGCCCGCTCATCCGCTGGAGGCCTAACGGTGGCCGTTACCGCGCTGTACGTGCATGTGCCGTTTTGCGCCCAAAAATGCCGGTACTGTGACTTTGACTCACGCAGTTTTGCTCCGTGCAACATGAGCGTTGCGCTCGATACCTATTTTGAGCAGTTGTATGCGCGTCTCGATGCCTTTGGCGACGCAGGCGCGCTTGCACAGATTCGCACCGTCTATGTTGGCGGCGGCACGCCGTCGCTGGCGGGGGAGCGTCTGGTAGAACTTGCCCGGCGTATCTCTGCGTGGTGCAGGCCTGTTGAGTTTACCTGTGAGGCCAATCCTGAGTCGCTGACCGCCGAGCTTGCCGCTGCACTTGCCAAGGTTGGTGTCACACGCGTCTCTCTGGGCGTGCAAACGCTCGATAACACCGAACTTACCGCTATCGGCCGTATTCACGATGCCGATCGGGCGCTCGCCGCCATCGCGACAGTCAAGACCGCTGGGCTTGACGTGTCGTGCGACCTTATGTGCGGACTTCCCGGGCAGACCGCAGCGAGTTGGAAGCGCACGCTCGATGGCGTGCTGGTGGCGGCGCCGCATCATGTGTCGGTGTACCCGCTCACGCTCGAGGAGGCCACGCCGCTCTACCTCATGGCGTGTCGCGACGAGTCGCTCGAGCCCGACGAGGATTTTCAGGCCGCCTGCATGGATATGGCACGCGAGCTCCTGGGTGCGGCCGGTTATCACCCCTATGAGGTGGCGAGCTATGCGCTCGACGGCCATGAGTGCGCCCATAACATTGCCTACTGGACCGGACGGGGCTACCTGGGCCTGGGTCGTTCTGCCGCGGGCATGCTCGACGCCGAGGATTTCGACCGTCTTGCAGGTTTGTTCCCCGGCGTGTCTTCTCGAGGCGATGCGCACCGCGTGCGTCTGGTGCAACGCGACGATGACGCGACGGCGTTCGAGGCCGAACATCTGTCGCAGCGCGAGGCTGCGGCCGAAGACCTGATGCTCGCCTGTCGCATGACGCGCGGTGTCGCGTCCGACCTGTTGGTTCGCGCGGCTCGTGTCATCCCGGCCGATGAGCTGGCAGCTGCCTGCGATCGCGCACTCGAATTGGGTCTTGCCACTTGGGTGCCTGAGACGCTCGGGGTCCATGAGGGACCCTTCACTTCGGCAGATGTCGTCGCGGGTCATGTTCGAGCTCGTCTGGCGCCGACCCACCTGGGCTGGCTCGATGGAAATGTTCTGTTCGAGCTGTTTTGGGATCTAGCTTAGGTCGCTCGGGTAGAATTACCGGAATATATACGCTGCTGTGAGCAGGAGGTTGCCGCGCATGGCGACGATGAACGAAAAAGATTACTACGAGATTCTGGGTGTCTCCAAGGACGCCACCTCGCGTGATATTCAAAAGGCCTTCCAGCAAAAGGCCCGCAAGCTCCATCCGGACGTCAACAAAGAGCCGGATGCCGAGGAAAAGTTTAAAGAGGCTTCCGAGGCCTACGCCGTGCTTTCGGACGAGCAGAAGCGTTCGCGCTACGACGCCATGCGTTCGGGCAATCCCTTTGCCGGTGCTCCTACGGCTTCGCCCTATGGTGGCGGCTACGCCGGCAGCACGGGTTATGGCAATCCTTTTGAGGGCGGCTTTCCTTTTGGCGGTGCCTGGGGCCAGCAGCGTCGTGGGCAGGCTGCCTATAATCCCGAGAACGGTGCCAACGTGGTCGTCGATATCAAACTCGACGCCAAGGAGGCCAAGGGCGGTGCCCGCAAGACCGTCCGCTACACGCGCTTCGATACCTGCGGTCATTGCGGTGGCTCGGGCTCCGTTTCGTCTGAGCATGCCCATACCTGCCCGAGCTGCGGTGGTCGCGGCCACATCGACGTCGACCTGTCCTTCCTGTTTGGTGCGGGCACGTTCCAGTCGGTCTGCCCCGAGTGCGGCGGTTCCGGTAAGGTCGTGGCCGACCCCTGCCCTGATTGCGGTGGCAGCGGCCGTACTCGCGTAACCTCCGAGCAGACGATTGAGTTTCCTGCCGGCACGCACGATGGCGACGAGGTCCGCATTAGCGGCATGGGTCATGCTGGCACCAACGGTGCCGCGGGCGGCGACCTGGTCGGCCGCGCCCATGTTGAGGCCGAGCGCTTGGAAGGCAAAGCTCGTACCGGTTTTTACCTGATGGGCATCGTGGCGCCGTTTTTGATACTCTCGGCCATCTCGGGCGTGTTCTCTGCCTTTGCCGTGATGTGCTTTATTCCGTTTACCATGGGCCTGTTCATGGTGCTTTCGGACGGCGTGCTTCATCGCAGCTTGCTGTGGTGGAAGCGCGGTGCGATGCAGTTTGCCAATGGTTTTGCCAACGGCTTTATGTTCGCGCTCGTGTCGGTTTGGTTCGCGAGCTGCTCGCAACGGGCCATGCTTTCGCCGTACCAAATGCAATAACATCAAACCCTCTGTTTGCGGTCGGCCCAGCTTGGGTATAGGACGCACTGTGACAATAATGAAAGTCGGAAGGATTCGGTCGTGTCGGAAAATAGGGATTACTACGAGGTGCTTGGCGTCGACAGGGATGCCGACGCGCGGACGATTAAGCGTGCGTTTCTAAAGAAGGCCCGTACCGTACACCCGGATGTTTCGGACGACCCCGAGGCCGAGGCCAAGTTCAAGGAGCTCAACGAGGCCTATTCCGTTCTTTCCGATGAGCAGAAGCGTGCTAACTACGACCGTTACGGCATTGCCGACGGCCCTGGTGGTTCGGGCTACGTCGATATCAACGATATCTTTGGTGGCATGGGCATGGACGACTTGTTCTCGTCGTTCTTTGGCGGCGGTGCCGGCGGTGGCGCCCGCAGCCGTCGTGAGCGTCGTCGCGGACGAGACATGGCCATCTCGCTTTCGGTGACGCTCGAGGAGGCGGCGCTCGGCTGCAAAAAGACAATCAGCTATGACCGCCTTGCTCCTTGCGAGGACTGCAATGGCACCGGTAGGGCAGAGGGCGCACAGGAAAAGCAGTGTGGCCGCTGCCACGGTACGGGCTACGTCACGACGGTTCAGCGATCGTTTTTGGGCCAGGTTCAGTCTTCCTCGCCTTGCCCCGACTGCCATGGCGAGGGCACGGTTATCGACCATCCCTGCGAGACCTGCGACGGTCAAGGCCGCACGCCTTCGCACGAAAAGATCGACATCGATATTCCCGCCGGCGTTTCGACCGGTCGCCAGCTGCGCGTGAGCGGCTTTGGCGAGGCCGGCCTTCGCGGCGAGCCTTCGGGCGACCTGATTGTCAACGTGCGCGTTTCCGACCATGAGCGCTTTAAGCGCAACGGGGACGACCTGTACCTGGTGAGCGATATCTCGATTGCGCAGGCCGCACTCGGCTGCGAGATCGAGGTCGAGGGCATTATGCCCGACGAGGTCGTTAAGGTGACGGTTCCCGCCGGCGCCCAGTACGGCGACACCGTGAGCGTCAATAATTACGGCATGCCGCGCATTGGCGGTGGCGGTTCGCGTGGCCGCCTGATCGTGCAACTGCGCGTGGTCGTTCCCACCAATCTTTCCAATAAGCAGCGCGAGCTGCTCCGTGCTTTTGCCGATGAGATGGGCGATGACGTCGCTTCCGGTAAGAAGTCGGTGACCGACCGTATCAAGAGTGCCCTCGACGATATCCTCGATTAAGGAGCCCGCGTGCTCGCACCCCATATTTCCGTCGTCAACCTCGGCTGCCGTGTCAACCGGGTTGAGTCTGATCGTATCACTGCCGATCTTATGCGCTTGGGCTTTGCTATTGTGGAGCCCCAGGATGCCGATCTGATCGTCATTAACACTTGTGCCGTTACGGGCGAGGCCGAGGCCAAGACCCGTAAGGCCGTCCGTCATGCGCTGGCCCATCCAAACGAGCCCTATGTGGTCGTGACCGGATGCGTGGTCAATTTGCATCCCGAGGAGCTGTCGGAGCTTTCGGATCGCGTGATTGCCGAGCCGTCCAAGATAGATGTCGCCGAACGTGTATGCGAGGTGCTGGGTGTTGAGTCCGATAGCGTTCCCGCCTGCAGCGATGGCGAGGTGGTCGATGCGCTCGGTCGCTCTCGCCTGGGCGTGAAGATTCAGGATGGCTGCAACCATCGCTGCACCTATTGCATTGTGTGGAAGGCGCGCGGCCCCGAGCGCTCCGTGCCCGTCGAGTCCGTGCTCGAGCAAGTTCGCGAGGCCCAGGAGGCCGGCGTGCCCGAGGTGGTGCTGACCGGTGTGAACCTGGGTGCCTACGATGGCAAGAGCGCGACCGACGAGCACGTCGAAATCGATGAGCTGCTCGTGGCCATCATGGAGCGCACGTCTATTCCGCATGTGCGCATTTCCTCGGTCGAGCCCATGGATATCTCCGAGCGCCTTCTTAAGGTTATGGCGCGCTACCCGCAGCGTATCGCCCCGTTTTTGCACCTGCCCGTGCAGTCCGGCTGCACGGCGACCCTGCATCGCATGGGCCGTCCCTATAGCGCCGAAGCCTTTGAGGACACGGTGCGTATGATTCGCGCCAACTTGCCCCAGGCGTCCCTTTCGTGCGATGTCATCGTCGGTTTTCCTGGTGAGACGGACGAGGAGTTCGAGGAGTCGCTGGCGCTGTGCCGCCGTGTGGGTTTCTCGCGTATGCACGTGTTTCGCTACAGCAAGCGTCCCGGTACCCTTGCTGCCGACATGCCCGACCAGGTGCCACCCGAGGTTATGGCCGAGCGCAGCCGCCGTATGCGGGCCGCCGCACAGGAGCTCGCTATTGCCGACGCTCGTCGTCGCGTGGGCACGGTCGAGCGTGCCGTGCTCGAGTATGGTGACAACCTGACGCTCGGCTCGTTCCATCATGCCCGTCTTGACGATACCTGTGGACTTACAGCCCCGTGCCTGCTCGATGTTGCTATCATCGGAGTCGATGATTCCGGCTTGGTCCATGCACGCAGGGAGGTTCATGGAAGCCTCGAAGATTAGACTTACCGTTCCCGAGGGAATTGATCCCTCGTGCGTTTTGGGCGCCGGCGACGGCGTCCTTCGCGTGCTCGAGAGCTTGGTTCGCGCTCACGTGGTCGCCCGTGGCGATAGCATCGCCGTGAGCGGCGACCCGGACGAGGTCGAACTCGTGGTGCGTTTTTTCGAACATGCCTTTCGTGAGGCTGCTGCCGGGTGCACGCTTTCTGCCGACGATGTCTCGCGCTGTCTGGCCGTTCTGCGCGACGGTGAGCACGAGGCTACGTCGCTTCGCGATGACGTGCTGCTTTCGTATCGCGGCCGTGTCATTCGTCCCAAGACGCTCGGGCAAAAGCGCTATGTGGATGCCATTCGCTTGCATACCATCACCTTTGGCTTGGGTCCTGCCGGTACCGGTAAGACCTATCTGGCCATGGCGCTCGCCGTTGCCGCGCTCAAGCGTCACGAGGTGGGCCGTCTGATCTTGACGCGTCCGGTTGTCGAGGCGGGGGAGAATCTGGGCTTTTTGCCCGGTACTCTTGAGGAAAAGATCGATCCCTACATGCGTCCGCTCTACGACGCCCTTTTTGACATGATGGATCGCGAGCGCACCGATGAGCTTATGGAGCGCGGCGTGATCGAGATCGCCCCGCTTGCCTACATGCGCGGCCGCACGCTGAGCGATGCCTTCGTGGTGCTCGACGAGGCGCAAAATACCACGCCCGAGCAGATGAAGATGTTCCTGACGCGCTTGGGCTTTAACTCTAAGTTCGTGATTACCGGCGACCTGAGCCAGCGTGACCTGGTGGGTCGTCGTGGTGGCTTGACGGATGTCGAGAAGATTTTGGGCCGTGTTGACGATGTGGCGTTTGCGCACCTGGAGCGCGCCGACGTGGTGCGCCATGCCCTGGTGGGTCGTATCGTCGAGGCATATGAAGCTTATGATGACGTGCGCGAGCAGCGCCCGCGCGACCGAAAGGAGTCCCGTTGAGTGTATTGATCAGCAACGATGCCGAGCTCGATACGCTGCTCGACGCGCAGGAGGTGGAGCACATCTGCGAGGTTGTGCTTGCCGCCGAGGGCGTTGAACGTGAAGTCGAGATTTCCCTTTCGTATGTCGACGAGGACGAGATGCACGAGCTCAACCACGAGTGGCGCGGTATCGACCGCACCACCGATGTGCTCTCGTTTGAGTGCGATTCGGCCTTTGACGATGACATTCCCGCCGATGAGACGCTCGAGCTCGGCGATATTATCCTTGCCCCGCAGGTTATTGCCCGTCAGGCCCCCGGTTTTGGCAATAGCCCCGCTGACGAGTGCCGTCTGATGCTCGTACACGGAATGCTGCACCTGCTGGGCTATGACCACATCGAGGACGACGAGGCCGAGGTCATGGAGGCCCGCGAGGACGCCATCCTGCGCGATCTGGCGCTCGAGCGCGGCGAGGACCCCAAGCTGGTCCACGTCGGCCCCATCACCAACCACGCCCACGACTAGGAGCCGTCTATGATTCCCGGATCGAACAAGGACCATCCGTCCTTCTTTAAGTCGTTTTCCTACGCCATGGAGGGCTTCGTTACCGCCGTCAAGACCGAGCGCAACATCAAGGTCATGCTCGTTGCGGGCGTGTGTACCGTCATTGCCGGCTGCATCGTGGGACTCGACATTGCCGAGTGGGCCACGATTATCATCTGCTGTGGCCTGGTGATTCACGGCGAGCTGTGCAACACCGCTATGGAGGCCATCGTCGACCTGGCGACCCAGGAGCTCCATCCGCTGGCCAAGCGTGCGAAGGACATCGCCGCCGCCTCTGTATACATTCTTTCCATCACCGCCGCGATTGTGGGCGTGCTGGTATTTGCCCACGCGCTCGGCTTTATTTAGAAAGGGATTCCCATGTCCGACAATATGCAGCCTATCGATGAGATTTTGGATGACGAGGCCGAGGAGTTCGACCCGTTTGAGGGCATGAGCGACGAGGAACTCGACGCCCTGTGCGACGAGGATGAGAACCTCGCGGGCTTTGGTGACGTGGAACCCGGTTTCCGCAGCGGCTTTGTGGCCCTGGTCGGACGCCCCAACGCCGGCAAGTCCACGCTGCTTAATGCCTGCTATGGCAAAAAGGTCGCCATCACCTCGCCGGTGGCACAGACGACCCGCCGTCGCATGCGCGCCGTCGTCAACCGTCCCGGCTACCAGCTGGTCTTTGTCGATACCCCGGGTATTCATAAGCCCAAGGACGGCCTGGGGTCCGAGCTCAACAAGAGCGCACTGTTCGAGTTAAACGATGTCGACGTCGTCGCGTTTTTGATTGATGCCACCAAGCCGATCGGCAGGGGAGACGCCTGGGTTGCCGAGCGCGTCAAGAACGCTCGTTCCAAGAAGGTCCTGGTGCTCACCAAGGCCGATGAGGCCGACCCCGCACAGGTCATGGAGCAGCTTAAGGCTGCCCACGAGCTTATGGAATATGACGACGAGATTGTGACGTCGTCGGTCAAGAACTTCAACGTCGATGCCTTTATAGAGACCGTTGCGCACTTTTTGCCCGAGGGTCCGCGTTGGTTCCCCGAGGACATGGGTACTGACGCTTCCGATGAGACGCTCGTTGCCGAGTTTGTGCGCGAGAAGGTCTTGCGCCGCACCCGTGATGAGATTCCGCACTCCGTTGGCGTGATCTGCGATGCGCTCGAGCAGACCAAGAAGGTACTGCGCGTGCACGCCACCATTTACGTCGAGCGCGAGGGCCAAAAGGGCATCATCATCGGCAAGGGCGGCGAGATGATCAAGCATGTCGGCATTGATGCCCGTCGTGACCTTGAGCGTATCTTTGGCACTCAGGTCTTTTTGGAGCTCGACGTGAAGGTCAAGGCCGGCTGGCGCGATGACGAGGCGCAAATCCGCCGCTTTGGCTATAACGCCGAGGATTAAGCCTCGGCGTTCATGGCAGGCTCTCGCACATATCGCACGAAGGTGCTCGTCCTCGACAAGACTAAGCTCAAGGAAACCGACCTGATCTTGACGATGCTCGACGAACGGGGGCGGCAGGTGCGTGCCGTGGCCAAGGGCGCACGTAAGCCTGGCGGTCGCCTTGCGGCCCGCTGCGAGCTCTTCTGCACCGTTGATATGCTGTTGGCGCATGGACGGTCGCTCGACGTGGTTTCTCAGGCCGAGCTTATGGAGGCGCCGCTCGGTGCTGCTCCTGACTACGAGACGACCTGTGCCGCCAGCGCGATTGCCGAGGTTGCGCGCGTGTGCTCGTTCGAGGATGCCGAGGATCCATTTACCTTTGCCATTACACAGCGGGCGCTCACGCTTGTCGGCAGCGGGCTCGACTCGGCACATATGGACCTGCTCGTGGCGGCCTTTGTCTTTAAACTGCTGTCGCACGTTGGTTACCGACCCGATTTCTCGGCATGCGTGCTATGCGGAGACCCCATGCTGTCGTATTTTTCGCCCCAGGCGGGCGGCCTCATGTGCGGCTCATGCGCGTCGAGCGTTCCGGGCGCCGAGTTGGTCTCAACCGGCGAGGTCGCATGGCTTCGCGCCCTCATGTCCATGACGTTCGATTCCCTTATGGACGAGCGGATCGATCCGCATACGGCTGCGTTTTTGCTGGGGCTTTCGCATGTTTGGGCCGCCACGCACACCGATCAGCGGCTCCGTGCGATGGAATTCATGTTGGGTCGGTGATGATGCGCAGGCGCGCGTCGCTTGTGGTAACATACCGACCTGTTAGTACCTCGACCTTGGATGTTCGCTCCACCGGCGGCTTCTCAGTCCGAGGCGAATAGAGTCGCCCACGGGCGACGCGAAACGAAAGGTGAAACAATGACTGTTTCCAAAGAGCGCAAGGCGGAGCTGACCGCCCAGTTCGGTAACTCCCCGGTCGATACCGGTAACCCCAAGGTTCAGGTCGCCATCCTGTCCGAGCGCATCAAGGAGCTGACCGAGCACATGAAGTCCCACCAGAAGGACTTCCACACCCGTCGTGGCCTGCTCATGCTCGTCGGCCGTCGTCGTCGTCTTCTCTCCTACATCAAGAAGAACGACATCGTCGAGTACCGTGAGCTCATCAAGGCTCTGGGCATCCGCGACAACATCCAGTAACGGATTTGTACATGCTAAGAGCGTCCTGCGCAGCGGGGCGCTCTTTTTGTGTAAGGGCGTGAACAATCACGCTCTGAAGCGTGGCGGGGGCAGGGGGCCCGCGTCACATGAGAAGCCCGCAGGCAAGGGGCCTGTGGGGTAAAGGAGAACAATGACACTCGTATCCAAGACCTTTGAGCTGTACGGCAAGACCTACACCTTCGAGTCCGGCGAGCTTGCCAAGCAGGCCACCGGTGCTTGTCTGGTCAAGCAGGGCGACACCACGATGCTCGACACCGTGGTCGTCTCCAAGGAGCGCAAGAATTACGACTTCTTCCCGCTGACCGTCGACTTCAACGAGAAGATGTACGCTGCCGGCCGTATCCCGGGTGGCTACCTCAAGCGCGAGGGCCGTCCCAGCGAGAAGGCCACGCTCACGGCTCGTATGATCGACCGCCCGATCCGCCCGAGCTTCCCGGACGGCTTCCGCAACGAGGTCCACATCGTCGCCACCTCGCTCGTCGCCGACCAGGTTAACCCCTTCGACGTCATCAATGTCATGGGCGCCTCTTTGGCTATGACGCTCGGCGGCGTGCCCTTCGAGGGCCCGCTTGCCTGCGTGCGCGTCGGCCGTAACGTGGAGACCGGCGAGTTTATCGTCAACCCCACCTATGAGGAGCGCGAGAACTCCGACCTGGACCTGGAGCTGGGCGGCTCTGCCGACTTTATCTCGATGGTCGAGGCCGGCGCCGAGGAGATCTCCGAGGACGACATGCTCGCCGCTATGAAGTTTGGCCAGGAGGCCCTCGCTGCCTTCTGCCAGGCTCAGGACGAGTTCGTCGCCGAGTGGGAGCAGGTCAACGGCGCTATCGTCAAGAAGGAGTACCCGCTTGACCAGCCCGTCGAGGAGGTCCAGGAGCGCATCTTCGCCCACTACGACGAGATGGCCGCTGCCCTGCGCGACGCCGACAAGCTTTCCCGCATCGGTAAGGTCGAGGCTCTGAAGGAGTCCATCCGCGCCGAGTTCACCGACGAGGAGCAGGCTGCCTGGGAGCGCGAGATCCCCGTGGCACTCAAGAAGCTCGAGAAGAAGGCCATGCGCACCATGGTCGTCGAGACCGGCGAGCGCGTCGACGGTCGTGCCGCCGACGAGATCCGTCCCATCATGGTGAAGGACAACTACCTGCCGCTCGTTCACGGTTCCGGCCTGTTCCAGCGTGGTCAGACCCAGGTGCTCTCCGTCCTGTCGCTCGGTATGCTCAACGAGGGCCAGCGTCTGGATACCATCGAGCCCACCGAGGGCAAGCGCTACATGCACCACTACAACTTCCCGCCGTTCTGCACCGGCGAGACTGGCCGCATGGGCAGCCCTAAGCGCCGCGAGATCGGTCACGGCAACCTGGCCGAGCGCGCTCTGCTTCCGGTGCTTCCCGACGAGAACGAGTTCCCCTACGCCATCCGTGTGGTCTCAGAGGTCATGGAGTCCAACGGCTCCTCTTCGATGGCTTCGACCTGCGGTTCCACGCTCGCCCTTATGGACGGCGGCGTGCCCATTAAGCGCCCGGTCTCCGGTATCGCCATGGGCCTGATCCAGGAGGAGGGCAAGACCGTGGTCCTGTCCGACATCCAGGGTCTCGAGGACTTCCTGGGTGACATGGACTTTAAGGTCACCGGCACCACCGAGGGCATCACCGCCCTGCAGATGGACAACAAGGCCACCGGCCTCACCTTCGACATCCTGGCCCGCGCCCTGCAGCAGGCCAAGGAGGGCCGCGCCTTCATCCTTCAGAAGATGCTCGATGTGATCCCCGAGCCGCGTCATACCACGCGCAGCACCGCTCCGCGCATCGTCTCCATCCAGGTTCCGACCGATAAGATCCGCGACGTCATCGGTTCCGGCGGCAAGGTCATCCGCGGCATCCAGGACGAGACCGGCGCTTCGGTTGACATCCAGGAGGACGGCACCGTCTTTGTCGGCGGTACCGGCGAGTCCGTCGACCAGGGCGTCGAGCGCATCAAGCTCATCATCAAGGTTCCCGAGCCGGGCGAGGAGTACACCGGTCGCGTGGTCTCCATCCAGCCCTTCGGCGCCTTCGTCAACCTGCTGCCCGGCAAGGACGGCCTGCTGCATATCTCCCGCGTCGCCAAGGGCCGCGTGGAGAAGGTCGAGGACGTCCTCAACGTGGGCGACGAGGTCAAGGTCGTCGTCATCGAGGTCGACGATCGCGGCAAGATCTCGCTCGATCGTCTTGACAAGCCCGAGGCCCCGGCTCGCGCCGAGGGTGCCTCCGAGGGCGACGGCGAGCACTTCCAGCGCCGTGAGCGTCCGCGTCGCGAGCGCTCCGAGCGCGGCGACCGTCCGCGTCGTCCCGGCGACAACGGAGGCCGCAAGCCCCGCCGTCACCACGACGCCGAGTAACAGCTCCACATAAGCAGTTCAACAAGGGCGACTCCGCAATGGGGTCGCCCTTTTGCTTGCGCCCGGGAGGGACGCATATGAAGTTTCCTGCTCTACAGTCCTGCGCAAGACGGAAAGCACATTAAGTGCTTTCCTTTGCGTGCGGAACTCGCGATAAACTTAACCCCCGCACCCCTCGCGCGGCGGGCAACCGTCGTTGGACTTATCGCTGACACCAATAAACCGCTTGCATATCGTCTGTTGGCCTGGCACGGTACAATGCTTGTAGCTTTAAATTTATAAATTAGTGGGGTTATCGATGGCAGAATCTCGTGCGGAGCGTAGGGCTCGTCGTGCTTTGATCGAGGCGGCTGAGGGGTCGGAGGAGAAAAAGGCTCCTAAGAAATCTAAGTCGTCTCAAGACGCGAAAGGTAAATCGACCAAGAGCAGGGCTAAGGCCAAGCGTCACGGCTCTCGTCGGAGCGAGGACAAAGCATCTCAGACTCGCACCAAGCGCCCGCATAAAGATCCGGTTTCGTCTGCGCGTAAGGTTGTGGACCCCAAGTCTCCCTGTTCGATCATGAACGCTTGCGGTGGGTGCACGGCGCTCAATCGTCCTTATAAAAAGCAACTGGCAGCTAAGCAGGCTGCTATAGAGGAGCTATTTGCCTCGCTTTGCGAGCGTGAGGGCATTGCTGTCGATCCTATTCGTGGTATGGGTGTCACCTTGGGCGACCCGGGCAAGTATCCTGCGCCGCGTGGTTTTCGTCATAAGGCTGCCACCCCCTTTGCTCCCGGCAAGGAGGGCACTGTCCGCTGCGGCTTTTTTGAGCGCGGCACGCACAAGATCGTCGCCGTTCCCGAGTGCCCCGTCGAGGCTCCCGGTGCGCGCCAGATCCTTAACGGCATCGCGCGTGAGGCTGAGCGCCTGCACATTCCCGCCTTTAACGAAGACAAGCATCTCGGTCTGCTTCGCTATGCCGTCGTTCGCTGCGGTTGGCGCACCGACCAGATCATGGTCACTCTCGTGACCGCCCAGCGTGACCTGCCGCATGCGCAAGAATTCTTCGAGGCCGTCGCTGCACTCGATCCGCATATCGTCACCGTTGCGCAGAATATCAACGGTCGCCCCGGCAATGCCATCCTGGGCGAGGAGACCCGCATCGTCTATGGCGCCGAATGCATGCGCGATCAGCTGCTCGGTTGCGAATTCGACATCTCCCCCACCGCGTTCTACCAGACCAATCCGCAGCAGACCGAGTTGCTCTATCAGCTCGCTATCGACGGCATGGGCCTGCGCCAGGGCGATGTGCTTATGGATGCCTACTGTGGCAGCGGCACCATCGGTCTTTGCGCAGCTAAAGATGCCCAGAGCAAGGGCATCGGCATCATGCTGCTCGGCGTGGAGCGCAACCCGGCGGGCATTGCCGACGCACGTCGCAATGCCGAGCTCAACGGCCTCACCCGCAGTGCTTGGTTTATGGCGGACGATGCCACCGACTACATCCTAGATGCCGCCGACAACAACGAGCGCGTCGACGTCCTTTCCATCGACCCGCCGCGCGCCGGCTCCACGCCCGAGTTTCTTGAGGCCGCCTGCGCACTTAAGCCGCGCCGCATCACCTATATCAGCTGTAATCCCGTCACCCAAGAGCGCGACCTGCACCAGCTCCTCGACGGTGGCTACCGACTGCTCAAGATTACGCCCGTCGACATGTTCCCTCATACCGACCACACCGAGACCGTCGCGGTCCTAGAGCGCCGCTAACCAGCCCAGGTAGATTTTTGGGACAAGAAGGGGGGCGGCCTGTCTGGACCGCCCTCTTTCGTTGGGCATATGAGCCTCGCTACATCCCCTTGCGCAGGTCGCACACGCCGGCTGCCGCCATCTCGCGCAACAGCGTCTCGCGGTCGCGCGTCACAATCAGGTCCAGCGGGAAGTGAATCTCATCGAGCAACTTACGAGCGTGATCGAGCTTGCCAATGGCCATACCAATGTGGGCATCGGTCGAGACACCAATCCCCACGCCCAGCTCGGCGCAGCGCTCGGCGATCTTGCGGCATACGGCCCAATGCTCAGTGTCGACACCGTGTTCAAGACTATGGTTGTTGATCTCGATAATCTTGTGCTTGGCCTTAGCTGCCAACAGCACCTCGTCGATATCGAACGGCACGCCCGAACGCCCCGTGTGACCCAGCATGAACACCTTGGGGTGCTCCAGGGCATTGATATACATCTCGGTCGTCTGGGCCAGCGTCGCGCCTTCAGCAATCTGCGGATTATGCACGCTCGCAACCAAATAATCCAAATTTCGCGTAACCAAATCGAACAGCGAATGCTGACGGCTGTACGAATCACCGGCAATATCGAGCGTGACAGGAGTGTCCTCGCCAAACAGGCTTCCGTCCAGCGAAACGATATCGGCCTCGGCACCACGCAGCACCAGCACGCCGCTCCAAATGCGCGGCCAGATATCCTGGTTGATAAAGAATTGGTAACTGCGCAGGTCATTGGGGCAAGCCGTAACCATAGAGCTCAGATGGTCGGCAGATCCGAGCACCTGCAGGCCACGCTCTGCCGCCCAGTACACATTCTCCTCAATGGTCGAATATGCATGCGCAGAGAATATCGTATGGGTATGAATGTCACAAGAAAGCAGGTAGGGCATCAGGTCTCCTTATCTGGCACGGCCGTCGCTTATATTCATTGTACGCATAGCCTTCGATAGTCGTAAAACCGCTCCATCCCAACGACACAACGTCCATGACAACGGGGCTTGGCTTAACACCAAACCCCGTTTCACGTAAAACATTGTAAGCAGAGCGCTTTACTTTTAACGATACTCGTCCGCCAACTGTTTCCAAGCGGGTAGCGAATTGATAATCGTTTCGTAACTCACGCAATAGCCCAGGCGGAACCAACCAGGCATGCCAAAGCTGTCCGAGGGCACCGCAAGCAGCTCATACTTCTTTGCGCGCTCACAGAACGCATTCGCATCGGGCTCCAACGCCTTCACCCACAGGTAGAATGCACCATCCGGCTCAACATAGGTGTAGCCGTACTCCGTCAGTGCGTCGGTAAGCGCGGTGCGGTTGCGCGCATAGGCCTCGACATCGCTCGGTTCATTAATGCAGTCGATAATTACACGCTGGAAGAGGGCCGGTGCGCACACGAAGCCCAGCGTTCGGGCGGCACCGGCAACGGCCGGCATAAGGCGAGCAGCCTGCGGATTGGTATTGGGGACCAAAATCCAGCCCACGCGTTCGCCCGGTAGCGAAAGGGACTTGGAATACGAGTAGCAGACGATGGTGTGCTCATAAATCGAGGGCACCCAAGGCACCTCGGCACCGTAGACAATCTCGCGGTACGGCTCATCCGAGATGAGCATAATCGGATTCTCGGGATCGCGCTGAGCGTTGGCCTCGCGTAGAACATTCGCCAGGCATGTCAACGTGTCGCGCGTGTACACGGCACCCGTGGGGTTATTCGGCGAATCGATAATGACCGCCGCTGTCTTGTCGGTAATCGCCTTGAGCACGTTACCCACGCTCAGCTGGAAGGTATCTTCATCGGCGAGCGCCTCGACACACGTACAACCGGCTTTCTCAATCCACACGCGATACTCCGGAAAGTACGGGGCGATAACGATGACCTCGTCACCCGGATTGGTAACGGCGTTGAGCGTGCAGGTGAGCGAGGCCGCCGCACCTACCGTCATAAAAACGTCTTTGCCCTCATAGCTCGTGCCAAAGCGGCGGTTGAGCGATTCGGCCACAGCGGCACGACATTGCGGCAGGCCCGGTGCGGGCGTGTAGCCGTGCAGCTGGTCGCTCGGCAGCTCCAGGGCCTTTTTAATGGATTCGGCCACGGCAGCAGGCGCCGGAACACTCGGGTTGCCCAGCGAGAAATCAAACACGTTTTCTGCACCGATCTGTGCCTTGCGCTCAAGACCATAGCTAAAGATCTCGCGGATGATGGAGCTTTCCGCACCGCGAGCATACATAGTTTCGTTGATCATCTGTTCCCCTTTCGCATAGGCGGTATTGTACGCTTTAGTTGAGCAAAGTACCGCAGTAAAGCCAACTGAAATTCATCAATCCGCTATCCGATATCCGTCAATGTTGATTGGGGACAGACTTAAATGCGTGAAAAGATCGCGTCGAAAATGTTGGTGTAAGGGTGACACCCTAGCGCCCGTTTAACGAAGAACGGCCTTCGTCCTAGAATCTGAAATCACCACAACAACAGGTTCTAGGAAAGGACGAAGACCGCTATGGGAATCTTATCAGACCCGACGCCGGACATGCTCGCCATGCCCCGTTTCGACGACGGCGCCATCGACATGCAGGAGCTGCTCAGGCGTCTCGCCGAGCAGGTCGTGAACGCCGTGATGGACGCCGAGGCCGACCAGCTGTGCGGCGGCGGGGCGAACAGCCGGAACGGCTACCGCGAGAGGTCGCTCGCCACCTGCGTCGGCACGCTGACGCTGCGCATCCCCAAGCTGCGCTCCGACAGCTTCTTCCCCGAGGACGTGCTCGAGCGCTACCAGCGCGTCGACCGCGCGCTCGTGGCCGCCGTGGCCGAGATGTACGCCACGGGCACGAGCACCCGCAAGGTGCAGAGGGTGGCCGAGAAGATGGGCGTCTCCAGGCTCTCGAAGGACCAGGTGAGCGCCATCGCCTCGAGCCTGGACGCAGATATCGAGGACCTATGCGGAAGGCCGCTCGGCGGCTCGCCGGTGCCCTACGTCTGGCTCGACGCGACCTACGTCAAGTGCCGCCGCGAGGGGCGCGTCGCCTCCACCGCCGTGGTCACCGCCATCGGCTG